>CAZWPS010000001.1:0-21507 GCA_964635775.1 uncultured Zetaproteobacteria bacterium
ATGTAGGATATTTAATTCATTTTTAATGGCCATACGAAACATCCATGTAAAACAAATCAACGTCAGCAGCACATCATCCAAGCGAAAGGTAATACCGCGTGAGGCCGTGGTATCAACTTCTCCAGCAGCTAAACCAGCTTGACCTACTGCGCCGATGGTGATTTCAGGTGATAATAAAGTCGATAAAATCAAGAAATAGAGGGCTAACTCTACGCTGGTGAAGGCAATCACAATAATCATCACCCCAGCAACCAATAATAACGGTCCCTGAACCAGTCCAGGCGAAAAAATATAAGCGATATAAAGCAATAAGCTGGTGAAGACAAAGGTCAACAGAATAACAGGCGGAATAGGTACACGAATACGAAGTGCGCTCAGGGAAAGTCTCGCAATGAACTCGTTTTTTGTACATCCATGGGTTGATAATCTTCGTTATAAGGTTGTTGAAAACTTTGCTGACACTCATGTAATAAACTTGCACTAACCGCCATGAGTATCGTCAACAAAAGAATCGTCCAAAAGCGCCGTTTACGCTGCTTGCGTTTGATGTATTGATTAAGGTTATGGCGCATAATGCTTGCTTACGATGAGCTCATTTTATTTTTCACATCTTGCCAAGCGCGTATGCTACGACGCTTCACTTTAGCCACCAATTGTTGCAGTGCATTACCGCGTAATTGTTCATCTTCACCATAAGAGTAAGCATAATAACGATCCATTTTATAAGTGCTGTAATCGGCTGAAACATCACCGCGCACACCATTTAGAACAATGCCCATCACATTGCCACCCACAGCTTCAATATTACTTTTCACCCGTTTCAATGCCCCACGCACCACCGAACCAATATGATAAACAAGCAACACACTATCTACTTTTGAAGCAAGAATCGTCGCATCTGTAGTGTGCAAGAGCGGCGGCATATCAATAATAACCATATCATACTCTTCTCGAACTTCTTTAAGAATCGTATCCATCATGGGTGCTGCAAGCAAGTCAGGTGGGTTGGCATTTACAAAACCACATGTCAAAATTTCCAACTGATCCAAGCCTGGGGTAAGTAATGCTTGATCAATACCCATATCACCCAACATCACATCAGAAAAACGTTTCACCGCATCCTGCCAATGGTATTGACCCAATAAACACTCGCTTAAACCAGGTTGACGCTTTAAACCAAATGTATGGTGTTGCATGGGTTTACGCATATCCGCATCGATTAAAAGGATACGACCACCTTGTTGTGCCAAGACCACGGCAAGGTTTGCAGAAATCGTACTTTTACCTTCTTTCACCGTAGAACTGGTCACTAAAATCACTTTATGATTCCCTGTTTGCGAAAACAGTAAGTTTGTGCGCAAGCTACGATAAGCCTCTGCAATCGTTGATGGCGGAGAAAAATGGCTAATTAAACGTGTTTGTCGCTCTAAATAGTGACCACTGGTATGTAAACCTTCGGTTCCTGAAAACAGTTCTATTGCTTCATCTTGTTCAAGTTGGGGCACAAAACCCACCACTGATGTGTTAAGGAAACTCTCGACTTCTTCAATCGTTCCCACAGAAGAATCCACCGCTTCTAAGACCAACGAAACAATAAGCCCGAGCACCAAACCAAGAATTAACCCTGCAATAAAGCTTTGCCATGGATTCACTGGGTTAATGCGGAAAATAGGCAGCATCGCATGACGAATAATCGAGACAGGTTGCACTTTTTCAGCATCTTTAATCAATACTTCTTGATACTTTTTCTCTAATAAATCATAAAGCTCTTCATTAATACGCACCGTACGCTGCATGCGTTGAATCTCTAAAGCTTGTTCGGGAACACCTTGAAACCGGCTTTTGGTTTTATCCATGCTTTTTTGAATATCACGAATGCGGCGCTGTGTCAGTTCGAGTTGCTTGGCAAGTTCATCGACCATGCTGGATAAAATATCAGATGCTTGCTCTCTAAGCTCTTGAATTTGTGGATGTTCATCGGTGTAATTGGTCATCAGTTCGGTGCGTTTGAGTGCCATCGTGACCAAACGTTCATTTAATTGGTCAAAATATTTACTCACATTACCCGCAACCGTGACGGCTTGATAATCCCATGTTCCTTTATTCACCCGCTGCCGTAAAGGCGTGATTGAAAACTTCAAATCATTCAAATGTGCAGTTGCTTGACGATACTCTTGCTCTAAATCTGAAATGATACGAGCCATCAACTCTGGATCAGCGCTGGAAAAGGATAAGTTATGTTGTTGCCGATAATCTCGGATTTTTTCCTCAGCACTTTTAAGACGTTCGCGTACCACAATTAACTGTTGTTGAATAAACTTTTTAGCTTCAAAAACACGGCGATTTTTATCTTCGACATTAAATGCTTTAAATGCCATTGCCACAGCATCCGCAATATCACGCGTATAAGCTTGATCACCATAGGTTGAAATAATACTAATAATACCCGAATCAGAATCTTGGCGTACAGACACCGTATCCATAATGTCCAAAATTTGATCATGGTATTCGTCATTGGCTCGAATTTCTTCAGAGCTCAATTCTGTAGGCACATAACCTAATAGTTTGGCTGCACGCTCCATTACAGGATAAGACTCAATAATCGCCAATTGTGTTTTGATATCAGTGCGCGGCGCTCGACCACCGCGTAATAATAAATCAGCAACATTCACTAAGGTTTCAATTTTAATTTCCGATGAGGCACTATAAATTGGCGGTGGTTGTTTCACCCATGTTAACACACCACTAAATAGACCCACGGATAAAGCACAGAAAATAATAATCCAACGGCGACGGGCTATAATTTGCCAATATTCAGTAAGGTTTAACTCATAACCTTCATTGCTTTGTGTATTTTGTGTCGTTGCCATATCTAAAATTGACCACTCAAGGAACGTAGTGTAAGAATTTGTTGTGCAATACTCACAGGTTGTAACAACAAACTTAATGAAGGGGAAATGTCATTCACAAAAGCATTCCAATTTGCAATAGGACGCGCCGGCACAATAATAATGTCTTTATTTAACAAAGCGATATTCTGCGTTAAATCACCTTGTTCAAGAAAGCGTTTAAAGTTAACCGCCAAGATTTGAGGCTGATCACGATCAGCGCGTACCACACGAATATCAGGCAAATAAGCATCGTCGGTTAGCCCGCCAGCTTGAGAAATGGCATCCAAAAAAGAAATATCGCCCGTAAACTCCACAATACCTGCTTTGGCAACCTTACCCAGCACATAAACTTGACGCTTGGATTGTGCCAACGAAGGAATGAAAATCGTATCGTTGTCATCAATAATCGCATTTTCAGCCCAGTCGCCCTGCCGAATTGCCCGTGATAAGTTTAACAATACCGTTTTACCATTGCGAATAATTTGCACACTATTTAAATTCGCCTCTTTTGACGGGCCACCAGCACGCGAGAGGAACTCAACAATGCTTTCCTTGCCGCGCAGTGCATAAGTACCAGGGCCTGTAGGTTGCCTACTTAAATTTCGCACTTCGCCAAAAATACTCGCATGTTTGCTTCGTGCTTTTAATACCAACACATCAACACGCGGCTTACGTTCATACTTTGTGAGGATTTCAGTGGTTAAGCCATCAATTTCACGCGGCGTAAAACCTGAAACCTGTAACGCAGATTGATATGGAAGCGAGACCGTACCATCGACTTGCACAACAACATGCTGCACTTGAGCCTTGCCACCTTGCCAAAATGTAATGCTAAGCTCATCACCAATCCCAACTTTATACTCAGGCACACCATGAATGGTTTTAAACACTTTATTCTCATCAATATGGTATAAATCGCGTTTGTTTAAAGCTGAAGCAGATTGCGGTAAACGTACAGACTTTATCTGATATGCCTGCACAAACACACGGCGATTTTGTTGTAAGGCAGCGGGATCCAAACCTGGTGGGAGGGGTGAACTATCACCTAAAGCATCGATTTTCAGATGTTTTCGTTGAGCACCATGTTCGACCAGCCATAAAGCAACACTATGAGCACGCGCTTGTGATAATGCTGCATTATTTGGGAATAAATCAGAGTGAATAGGGCGTTGGTCCGCTCGCCCTTGAAGCTCTAAACGCAACTGAGACAAGTCAACTTTAAAGTCTGCCAACCATGCTTCAATCGACGCGAGTGAAGCAGCATTTAACCGCGCTGCACCTGAATCAAAAAAGATAGACAAACGTTTACCCACTTTGTCACCTATAAATTTTTCTACTGGTTTTGCTTTTGCTTTTACTGATGACCAAATCTCCACACCACCATCTGCCCGTGTTGCAGCAATATCCAGCTGACCATTACTTCGCACATCACCCAAATCAATATCGTGATATACACCATAGTTGGGGACAAGCGTTTTTTCCAAAGAAAAAGAACCCCAGCTCCAATGCCAAATTGAAAGCCCCTGCCCAACACTAGAAGCAGCAATTAATTCTTGCTGACCATCTGCGTCAAGGTCACCAACACGAATATCCGACCATGTACCATGACCAATAATCTGTACTTCGCGTCGTCCGCCAGACTCACCTAGCCACATATGAATACCATGTTGGTACAAACCTGCGATAATGTCCAAATAACCATCACCATTCACATCGGCTACCGTGACCGATTCGGCATCACCTTGAGTAGGCAACACCTCAGGCTCCCAGCGCCCATCACCATCACCATACCAAATTTGTATGCCACCGACTTGACGCCATAACGCATCATCGTCTTCAATAGAGCCTAAACCACCGCGACGTGAAGCAATAATATCGACAAAACCATCGCCATTGATGTCTTCCATCGCCAGTCCTGTAAATACACCCGAAACCATAGGCCCAACACCAGCAACCCAGCCGCCACGCGCATCGTTGAGCAACACATGAATGCCGCCATCTGTAATGTTATCTGAACGCACGGCCACAATATCTTGCCAACCATCATGGTTCACATCCGCAAACTTAACAGCATGGAACACGCCACTTTCAATCGGTGTAGAATGTAATGACCATGTTTTGTCTTGTAAGTTAAGCGACCAAACTTGTAGTCCTTTTTGATCCCCTTCACCACCAATCAATATATCAAGACGACCTGTTTGGTCCACATCGGCAGTGGAAAAAGAACGCGGCTGCATGCCTGTTTCTGGTCCGCCTTGTAGTGTCCAGTGACCAGAAGCGTCACCCCATTCAATGTGAAAGCCATCAACTCTATCGTTGCCGCCGACTAAAATATCCAGATAACCATCCAAATTAAGGTCAACAAAATGAACCGCTTGAGATTCTGCCGCACGTTGGGGGGCAATATTATGCATTTGATATTTAGGCAAAGGTTTGTCTACATGATTAAGCGACATCGAAGGTGTAGGCACAGCCGAACGGCATGCCGCAAGCAGCACACATACACAAAAACATGTGAAATAAAGAATGGACTGCCGCATCATTGTTTGCATAACAAACGAATGAAAGCCTTAAAATTGATGTATGTCAAGAAGTTACGCATGAAAGTGCGAGTAATACATAAACTACCTCTCCGATGTGTTTAATGTTTAATGCGTGGATCAGCCCAAACATAAGAGAGGTCAGCAATAAGGTTGCCAACTAATGTAAGCACTGCGCCAATCACCGTAATCCCCATCACCAGCGGGTAATCACGTTGCAAAACAGCTTCAAAAAACAATAATCCCATGCCTGGAATAGAAAAAAGCTGCTCCACAATGACAGAACCACCAATCAGCCCAGGAATAGACAATCCCAATAAGGTAATCATCGGTAAAATCGCATTTTTAAGCGCCAGTCGATAATGAATACCATGTTCGGAGACCCCCATGGCGCGGGCTGTCGTAATATAATCACTACGAATCACATCCAACATGCCTGTACGCATAAAGCGTGACATCCCTGCCAAGCCGCCAATCGCCGAAATAAATACAGGCAGAATTAAGTGTTTTGCTAAATCAAGTTGTTGCTGCCACCAAGGTAAGTCTTGCCAGCCAAAACTATGAATGCCTGAAATCGGTAACCATTGTAGATTAACCCCCAGAGCGATCATCAACAACAAACCCAGCCAAAATGAAGGCATAGCAAAGGCTAAGAATACAAATACGGTCAAGCCTCTATCGAGCCACGAGTCCTGCCTTACCGCAGAAATAATACCAATCGGAATGGCGACCATAAGAATAAGTAACATGGCCAAAATACTCATCCACAATGTAATGGGTAAACGCGCAATGATTTTATCCCATACTAAGCGGTTATCAGCAGAAAATGATTGACCAAAATCCAGATGTGCTAAGTTGACCAACCAGCTCCAGTATTGCTGATACAAAGGCTCATCCAAATGATAAAAACTACGCATACGCTCAATGTCTTCACTCGATACTTTAGGGTCAAAGCTTTGACCAACAACAGAAGGCTCGCCAGGTGCTAAATGCATCATCGCAAAGGAGATGAGTGTGATGCCTAATAATAAGGGAAGCATCCCCAGCAAACGTTTACAGACATATAATCTCATGGCGGAAGATTAAAACGAATATCAAGCTTAGGGAAGCGATGATTTGATTGGCTACTTTAATAAAGACATCAATCGCTTGTTTTGAGATGTGGGCTTATAAAATAGGCACTGTTGAGCACATGATGAGGCAATATGCTGGCAAAGCACAGGGGCGGATGTTACATTTCGGAATCGAAGAGAAGCTTCTAACATTGGTTAGCTTGTGCTTACTTTTATAAAAAACAATATTGCACGCAATCACACATTGAGAGGGATGACATGTCCGATAACAAAGGAAAAGCACTGGAAACGGCACTCGCACAAATTGAAAAACAATTTGGTACAGGAACAATCATGCGCATGGGTGATAAAGCACATGTTGATATTGAGGTGATTGGTTCAGGTTCTTTGGCACTGGATTCAGCTTTGGGTATTGGTGGTTATCCACGTGGTCGAATTGTTGAAATTTACGGCCCTGAGTCATCGGGTAAAACAACATTGGCATTACATGCCGTTGCCGAAGCTCAAAAAGCTGGCGGCAAGGCTGCATTCATTGATGCCGAACATGCGCTTGACCCTGCCTATGCAAAGAAATTGGGTGTTGATGTTGACAACCTGTATTTGTCCCAGCCCGATTGTGGTGAACAAGCTTTAGAAATTGTAGATATGTTAACCCGCTCTGGTGCAATGGATATTTTAGTCATTGACTCAGTTGCAGCCCTGACACCGCGAGCCGAACTTGATGGTGATATGGGTGATTCACACATGGGTTTACAAGCACGCTTAATGTCTCAAGCCTTGCGTAAACTTACTTCCGCCATTTCGCGCACCAAAACAACCGTTGTGTTCATCAATCAAATCCGCATGAAAATTGGGGTGATGTTTGGCAGCCCTGAAACCACAACAGGTGGTAATGCCTTAAAATTTTATGCCTCCGTTCGCCTTGATGTACGACGTATAGGCTCGGTTAAAAAAGGTGAAGATATCATTGGCAATGATACGAAAGTGAAAGTGGTTAAAAACAAAATGGCACCACCATTCAGAATTGCGAAATTCAGCATTATGTATGGTGAAGGCGTATCCCGCGTGGGTGAAGTCATTGATATGGGTGTGGAATATGGGTATGTGAAGAAAAGTGGGGCTTGGTATGCTGTTGGCACGGAGCGTATTGGGCAAGGTAGAGATAAGGCTATCACCTACTTAAAAGAACACCCTGATATGTTATTCGATGTGGAAAGCAAGGTTCGCGCTGAATTAGAGCTTCCAAGCATTGAAAAACCAAAAAAAGAAACCGCCAACAAACCCCAAGGTGAAGCAAAAGTATGATGCGCACAAAGCAGAGCAGCAAGACGCATATGCGGTTGCTGTTCGGGCTTTGGGTGTGCGTGAAAATTGTGAAGTTGAGCTAAGATTAAAGCTTAATAACAAGGGTTTTGATGCGATTATCATTGATAATGTCATCGAACAGCTTAAACATTACGACTATTTAAGTGAATCACGCTTTGCCGAATCTTTTTTGCGTTCACGTTTAAAAAGAGGGGAAACACCTTGGTTAGCCGCGCAAAAAGCAAGGCAGAAAGGTGCTGAAACATCAGCTTTAAATGAAGCATTACAAGAAGCAACATGTCAATTTGATGCTTATGCAACATGCAAGGGCTTGTTAAACAAACGAGATCCGCAACAATTAAGAACACATGATAAGCGAGTCTGGCAGCGTCAGGTTCGCTTTTTGCAACATAAAGGCTTTGATTTAAGTTTAATTTTGCAAGTGTTGAATGAGGAAAAGAATGAAAACATCTGAAATTCGCAAGAAGTTTTTGGCTTATTTTGCAAGCAAAGGGCATGAGATTGTAGAATCAAGCTCTCTAGTGCCTCATGGCGACCCGACATTGATGTTTACCAATGCGGGCATGGTTCCTTTTAAACATGTGTTTTTGGGTAATGAAACGCGCTCTTATGTTCGCGCAACTTCAAGCCAAAAATGTGTGCGTGCTGGCGGTAAACATAATGATTTGGAAAATGTCGGGCATACATCACGTCATCACACCTTCTTTGAAATGCTGGGAAACTTCTCTTTTGGTGATTATTTTAAACAAGATGCCATCCAATACGCATGGGATTTCTTAACCATTGAACTCAAACTGGATAAAGAGCGTTTGTTTATCACAGTGTTTGAAGATGATGATGAAGCTTACGATTTGTGGACCAAAAACATCGGTATCGCCAAAGATAAAATCGCTAGAATTGGTGCCAAAGACAATTTCTGGAGCATGGGTGATACAGGACCTTGTGGTCCTTGTTCAGAAATTTTCTTTGACCATGGCGAGCATGTTTTGGGTGGCCCTCCAGGGACGGCTGAAGAAGATGGCGATAGGTATGTTGAAATCTGGAATTTGGTGTTTATGCAATACGATAGGGATGCAGAAGGAACACTTCATCCACTACCCAAACCATCTGTGGATACGGGCATGGGTTTGGAGCGTGTGGTCGCTGTTTTGCAAGGCACACATGACAACTACAGCATTGATTTGTTTCAAAATCTCATCCGTGCCGCATCGGATGTCACAGGCATCAAGCTTGGTGATAAGAATGAGCAAGATGTGTCGCTGCGTGTGTTGGCAGACCACTTACGCTCAGTGTCATTCTTATTGGCTGATGGTGTATTGCCAAGCAATGAAGGGCGCGGATTTGTCTTGCGCCGTATTCTGCGCCGCGCCTGTAGGCATGGTCGTTTATTGGGCATGAAACAGGCATTTATATTTAAGCTTGTCCCCACTTTGGTCGCTGAAATGGGCGAACATTTTGCCGAGCTTAAAGAAGCGCAAGCCAATATCGAACAAGTGATTCGTATTGAAGAAGAGCGTTTTATCAAAACCTTGGACAAAGGTCTGGTCTTGGTTGAACAAGCGGTGAAAGAAGCAGGTGAAGGTGGCACTATTCCGGGGAAAACACTGTTTTCTTTGTATGATACCTTTGGTTTCCCCACTGACTTAACGGCTGATATTCTTAAAGGCAGAGATATTCATTTGGATATGGTCGGTTTTGAAGCATGTATGGAAGAGCAACGTACGCGCGCTAGAGCGGCATGGGGGGGGTCAGGTGAAGCAGCACTTCCCAAAGCTGTATTTGAGATTCGTGAGCAACATGGTGCAACCGATTTCTTAGGTTATACCACGCTTACGGCTGAAGGCGCAATTTCAGGTTTTGTGCAAGGTGATCAAGCGGTGTCAAAGATTGCTGAAGGTGATGAAGCTTGGTTGATTGCCAATCAAACACCCTTTTATGCTGAATCAGGGGGTCAAGCTGGTGATGCAGGGCTTATCACGAGCAAAAATGCCATTTTTGAGGTTACAGACTGCAAAAAAGTGCTTTCTGACTTATTTGTACACATCGGCAAAGTCATTCAAGGCTCATTTGAGGTGGGTGGTACGGCTCATTTTGAAGTCAAAGATGTGCGCCGTGATGCCATTGCTTGCAATCATACGGCAACCCACTTGATGCACAGCGTATTACGCGATGTGTTGGGCGAACATGTCAAACAAGCAGGATCTTTGGTCTCCGATGAAAGATTAAGGTTTGATTTTAGTCATCATCAACCCGTCTCACCTGCTGAAAAACATGAGATTGAGAAGCGTGTCAATGCAGCAATTTGGAAAAATGATGCCGTAGCAACTCAGTTGATGACGCAAGATGAAGCTGTGGCTTCGGGAGCGATGGCATTGTTTGGTGAAAAATATGGTGATGAAGTGCGTGTTGTTGCTGCTGGTTTTTCCACCGAGCTTTGTGGTGGCACGCATGTGAAACGCACTGGTGATATTGGTGTGTTTCGTATTACAAATGAGGCAGGTATTGCTGCAGGTGTACGCCGAATTGAGGCGGTCACGGGCAAAGCGGCTTACCAAAGCTTTGTCGATGATGCCGACACTTTAAATGCTGTGGCAAACCAAGTCAAAGTACGCAAGCATGAAACCATTGAGGCGATTGTTTCTTTGCAAAATAAGCTTAAAGATGTTGAAAAAGAGCTGCAATCGGTCAAAGCCAAAGCTTCTACGGGCATTTTGGATGAATTAATGGGTACAGCCAAGGACGTGAATGGCATCAAACTACTCACGGCCGAAGTCAAAGGCATCGCAGATATGCGCGATTTCATGGATAAAGCCAAAGGAAAATTAAAATCCGGTGTGATTGTATTTGGTCAAATCAAAGGCGAAAAAGTGCAATTGGTTGCAGGTGTGACCAAAGATTTAACCGACAAATACCACGCTGGCAATATCGTACGCGAAGTGGCCATCATCTGCGGCGGCAAAGGCGGCGGCAAACCTGATATGGCCATGGCCGGTGGCACTGAACCTAAAAAGTTGAAAGAGGCTTTAGAAGCAGTTGCTTCTTTACTCAAGCAGGCATGATTTTATTCATCAAATTTAAACAAGAAATGCCAACGCCTGCACACGATCAGGTGAAATGAGTTGGCGTTGTGATGACGAAGTTGACTTCAATCATCAAAGTCTTAATCAAAGGCGCGGCATATCGGATGAATGATTAGGAAACCTCGAAAAACATCGTGAGCGTCAAACGTCGTTGGTTTTCGTCCATAATAAGGCTTTGGCACCTTTTATCTAACGATGTCAGGGGCGAAAAACACAAGTTTGGCAAAATAACGAGGTTTTCCGAGGTTTCCCTTACTCTAAACCGCCGTGATACCGCGCAGCATTGATAAATAGTCTGAATTTAGCGTGGTAAACCTGTTTCACCCATCAAAAAATCATCCATAGCGCGAGCACATTGGCGACCTTCATTGATGGCGCGAACCACCAGCGATTGACCACTACGCATATCACCAGCAGTAAAGACTTTATCTAGACTGGTTTGGTAGTCGTTGGTGTTGGCAGCAACATTACCCCGCCCATCTTGTTCAACCGCCAATTCTTCAAGCATACCTTCATGTACAGGATGCAAAAAACCCATCGCTAGAAAGACAATATCGGCTTTTAACATGAATTCTGAGCCTGCAATTTCGTTCATGCTCCAGCGCCCATCTTCATTGACCCAGTCCACACGCACGCATTCAATGGCAGTCACTTGACCATGCTCACCAATAAAACGCTTGGTGGTCACAGAAAAATCGCGCTCGCAACCTTCTTCTTGCGAAGTAGAAGTGCGCATTTTCATCGGCCAGTGCGGCCATGTGGTCAATTTATTCGGTGTTTCTGGAGGTGCTGGCATGATTTCAAGCTGGGTGATTGAAGTTGCTCCATGACGATTGGATGTTCCAATACAATCTGAACCTGTATCGCCGCCACCAATCACCACAACATGTTTATCCGTAGCCGAAAGCCAATCGGCATCAGCGATGGTATCACCCAAAACACGTTTGGTATTTTTAGTTAACAATGCCATGGCAAAATGAACACCCTTTAAATCACGACCTTCAATGGGTAAATCACGCGGCGCTTCTGCACCACCGGTTAATGCCACTGCATCAAATTCGGTTAGCAGTGTTTGGGCAGGAATATCCACACCAATATGTGTATTTACTTGAAAACGCACGCCTTCTGCCTTCATTTGTTCCAATCTGCGGTCAATAATGGCTTTATCAAATTTGAAATTCGGAATACCATAACGCATCAAGCCACCAATGCGATTTTCCTTTTCAAAGACAATCACCTCATGCCCCACGCGTGCCAATTGTTGCGCACATGCCAAACCAGCAGGGCCAGAGCCGACAATAGCAACTTTTTTACCTGTTTTTGTCGCTGCAATTTGCGGTGTTACCCAGCCTTCTGCAAAACCCTTCTCAACAATCGCTAATTCAATGTTTTTAATTGCAACAGCATCACCAATCAAGTTAACTGTACAAGCCTCTTCACATGGTGCAGGGCAAATACGTCCTGTAAATTCAGGAAAGTTGTTGGTGCTATGCAAGACCATCAACGCTTCACGCCATTGGTTTTTATAAACCAAATCATTCCAATCAGGAATGATATTACTCACGGGACAACCATTATGACAAAATGGAATGCCGCAATCCATGCAACGCGCACCTTGTGTACTCATATCTTCTGGCAGCTTTGAAAACTCTTTAAAATGAACCACACGTTCTGCTACAGGCGCATAACTGAGGTTCTCACGATCAAATTCTTTAAATCCAGTCGCCTTACCCATGTGTAGACTCCTTCTTCATTTCAATATGTTGCTCAACTTCGCGTTCTGCCAAGGCACGTTTGTAGTCCACAGGCATCACTTTCACAAACTGCTGCAATGAGGCATTCCAGTTGTCCAAAATCATTTTCCCACGTGCTGAATTGGTATAATGCACATGGCGTGTAATCAGTTGATGCAGAATCTTTTCATCATTTTGATCAATCCGATGTTGAATATGTACACGACCATGCGTTTCCAAATCACCACCTTGATGATCAAGTTTTTCCAGAGCATCATCTTCAGCTAAAATTGGCTCAAGGGCGACTTGTGCCATATTACAATGGCTTTCGAAGTTGCCGGCAATATTCCAGACATACGCCATACCACCAGACATGCCAGCAGCGAAATTGCGTCCTGTTTCACCAAGAATAACAATCGTACCACCTGTCATGTACTCACAACCATGATCGCCCACACCCTCAACCACAGCAACTGCACCTGAATTGCGCACTGCAAAACGCTCACCTGCAATACCGTTAAAATAAGCTTCGCCATCTACCGCGCCAAACAATACCGTATTGCCTACAATACTATTCTCTTCAGCTTGGATGGGTGTTTCAGCTGGCGGGCGAATGCTAATACGCCCCCCCGATAAACCTTTACCCACATAATCATTGCCAATACCAACCAAATCAATACTTATACCACGTGCCAGCCATGCGCCAAGTGATTGACCTGCCGTACCTTTGGCTTTAATGGCAATGCTATCCTCAGCTAAACCTTGATGACCATATTTTTTCGCCACTTTGCCCGATAACATGGTTGCAAAACTGCGATCCACATTGCAAATATCGGTTTCAATCACGACTGGTGTTTGAAAGTCTAAGGCTGGCGCAGCTTCGGCAATCAATTTGTTATCAATCAAAGCTTCAAGTCCGTGGTCTTGGATTTGACTATGGTATGCTGTCTCTGCTGATTCGACTTGATGAAATATAGGTGATAAATCAATGCCTTCTGATTTCCAATGACGAATCGCATCGTTTGTATCAAGCATATCCACGCGACCAATCATTTCATCAAAGGTTTTAAAGCCCAGTTCTGCCATGATTTCACGCGCTTCTTGTGCAACATACAAGAAATAATTAACCACATCTTCTGGTTTGCCCACGAACTTTTTACGTAATTCGGCATCTTGAGTCGCAACACCCACAGGGCATGTATTTAAATGACACTTACGCATCATAATACAACCCTCTGCAATCAAAGCAATCGTACCAAAGGCGACTTCATCAGCCCCCAATAATGCCGCAATGACCACATCTCGTCCTGTACGCATTTGCCCATCAGCTTGCAAACGCGTGCGGCTACGCAAGCGATTTAACAACAATGTTTGTTGTGTTTCTGCCAAACCGACTTCCCAACAACTGCCTGCATACTTAATCGAAGTTAGCGGTGATGCGCCTGTTCCGCCATCGTGTCCTGCAATCACCACATGGTCAGCGTGTGCCTTAACCACACCTGCAGCAACCGTGCCCACACCAATCTCAGAGACCAGCTTCACTGAAATATCAGCATCGGTATTGGTGTTTTTAAGGTCAAAGATTAATTGTGCTAAATCTTCAATCGAATAAATATCATGATGCGGTGGTGGTGAAATTAAACCCACACCTGGTGTAGAATGCCGCACTTTACCAATACGTTGATCCACTTTATGCCCAGGAAGCTGTCCGCCTTCACCTGGTTTTGCACCTTGTGCCATCTTAATTTGAATTTGATCCGCATTGGCGAGATATTCTGTGGTGACACCAAAACGACCCGAAGCCACTTGTTTAATGGCAGAACGCATGGAGTCACCATTTGCAAGCGGTGTGAAGCGTTCAACTTCTTCACCCCCTTCCCCCGTGTTTGATTTACCGCCCAAACGATTCATAGCAATCGCCAGCGTGCTATGCGCCTCATGCGAAATCGAACCAAACGACATCGCCCCTGTGGCAAAGCGTTTGACAATGCTGGTGACTGGCTCAACTTCGTCAATGGAAATGCTTTTGCCTTGATTAAATTTGAATAAACCACGCAATGTGACCAAACGTCCTTCTTGATGATTGATATGGTCAGCAAATTCTTTATACAAAGCATAATCATCAGTGCGTACAGCATGTTGTAGTTTGGCAATGGTCTCAGGGCCAAGTAAATGCTCTTCACCGCGCACACGCCAAGCATATTCACCACCAACATCAAGGGCATGCTTATGAATCTCCGAATGACCATATGCCACCGCATGACGCATCACCGCTTCTTTCGCCACTTCCGCTAAACCTACACCTTCAATTTGTGTGGCTGTACCTGTAAAATACTTATTCACAAAGTCAGATGCCAAACCAAATGCTTCAAAAATCTGTGCCCCGCAATAAGATTGATATGTTGAAATGCCCATTTTAGACATCACTTTATACAAACCCTTACCCACAGCTTTAATATAACGTGGTTCAATTTCTTCTTTTGCCAAGTCTTGAGCTAATTCACCACGCTCATGCATGTCCATTAATGTTTCAAATGCCAAATACGGGTTAATTGCTTCAGCACCATAACCTGCCAATGTTGCAAAATGATGGATTTCACGCGCTGAACCTGTCTCAACAACCAGACCCGTTTCCACACGCAAACCTTGACGAATCAAGTGTTGATGAACCGCTGATGTCGCTAACAATGCAGGAATAGCAATATGTTGTTCGCTCACCGCTCTATCTGAAAGAATGACAATATTATAATGTTCTCTCACCGCTTGTTCAGCCTGCATACACAAGGCATCAATGGCGGCTTCCATGCCTTTAGCACCTGAATCAGCAGCATAACACATGCTTAATGTTTGTGTGCGAAAGCCATCATCGGTGATGTTATGGATGTAGCGTAGCTTTTCCAAATCAAGGTTGGTCAGGATAGGTTGATGTACTTCTAAACGCATCGCTGGTTCAGCATCATCTAAACCCAATAAATTTGGGTTAGGGCCAATCAACGATATTAAACTCATCACCATTTCTTCACGAATCGGGTCGATGGGCGGGTTGGTGACTTGGGCAAACAATTGACGGAAATAATTGTACAATGGTTTCGCACGATTCGACAACACAGCATGGGGCGAATCATTACCCATAGAACCTGTTGCTTCTTGCCCTGTAATCGCCATCGGTGCCATCAAAAACTTTAGGTTTTCTTGCGTATAACCAAAGGCCTGTTGTTTATTTAACAAACTTGCATGGTCAGGCTGATGGACTTCAACATCCGCTTTTAAATCCTCAATCTGAATTTGAGTTTCAGCTAAAATCTTAGCGTAATCACGTTCGTTGGCCAGTTCATTTTTGATGCTTTCGTCATCAATAATTTCACCTTTTTCCAAATCAATTAAGAACATTTTACCTGGCTGTAAACGCCATTTCTTAACGATACTCTCTTCTGGGATGTCTAAAACGCCCATTTCAGAGGCTAAAACCACCAAATCATCATTCGTTTGTACATATCGCGCAGGGCGCAGACCGTTTCTATCTAAAGTTGCGCCAATTTGTTGACCATCTGTAAAGGCAACTGCGGCAGGGCCATCCCAAGGCTCCATCAATGCAGCATGATGTTCATAAAATGCCTTGCGTTTGGCATCCATAAGATCATTGCCAGACCATGCTTCAGGAATCAATAACATCGCCGCATGACTCAAGGAATAACCACCCATCACCAGTAATTCCAAAGCATTATCAAAACAAGCTGTATCGGATTGATTTTCAGGAATTAATGGCCAGACTTTATCTAAATCATCGCCCAAGTATTTAGATTTCATCGAATGCCTACGCGCATTCATCCAGTTGATATTACCACGTACCGTGTTGATTTCGCCATTGTGTGCCACCATGCGAAAAGGGTGCGCCAAGGCCCAAGAAGGGAAAGTATTGGTGGAAAAACGTTGATGAACCAAGGCTAAAGCAGATGTCATGCGCGCATCACGCAAGTCGGTGAAATAAGCGCCCACTTGGTGCGATAAAAACATGCCTTTATAAACAATCGTCCGCGTTGAAAGCGAATTAACATAAAATTTCGCAGCATCGGTGGTGCCTGTATCAACAATGGCGTTTTCAAATAACTTACGAATCACAAACAACTTACGCTCAAAAGCATCTTGATCAATGCAGTTCTCACCACGCCCAACAAAGACCTGGCGTGTCACAGGCTCACAAGCGGTTACGCTCTCTGGCAAATCAGCAAATACCGCATCCACAGGCACATCACGCCAACCAAGGCAGTGTTGCCCTTCAGCAGCAATGCTATCTTCAATGAATTGTTCACATAATGCACGAAATGTATCGTCTTGCGGCAAGAAAATCATGCCCACGCCATACGCACCAGCAGCAGGTAAGTTGATGTTGCAGTCAGGAGCGACAGCTTGAAAAAAGCCGTCTGGAATTTGAATCAAAATACCCGCACCATCACCTTCGCGCGGATCTGCACCTGCCGCACCGCGATGGGTTAAACGACGTAAAATCTCAAGCCCTTTTTCAACAATATCATGGCTTTTTTTATTTTTAATATGGGCAATGAAACCAACACCACAAGCATCATGCTCATGTTGTGGACTATATAAACCTTGCTTTTTCGGCATGTGTGTCATCAACTGGCTCCAAGAGAAAAAACTACTCACCTTTTTTACATATTTAAATCAAAAAGGAGGCGCATCATAATCAATTCAATTGCTTTTGTCATTGAGATTTGTCAAGCAATGGTGAGGTAAAAAGGCGCTTATTCGTCTTTTTTGATGACTTCCACATCAATTACCTCACGATAACGCTTGTTTGATGCATGCGTTT
The DNA here is from genome assembly GCA_964635775.1 of uncultured Zetaproteobacteria bacterium. Taxonomy (GTDB): domain Bacteria; phylum Pseudomonadota; class Zetaproteobacteria; order Mariprofundales; family Mariprofundaceae; genus Ghiorsea. The sequence goes on from CAZWPS010000001.1 coordinate 17,472, forward strand.
GTGTTTGTGCCGCCACTTTGCCGCGCATCAAATACCTTCTTAAAGCAGGGGAAAGCAATAAGAAACCCAAGCTATCAGTGAGCAAACCAGGGACAAACAACAACACACCAGCTAAGACCAACATCATGCCATGCATACCATGCTCAGCGAGTTGATGATGCTGCGCTTGTGCCATGCTTTTGCGTGCATTTAACAATGTTTGCAAGCCCTGCCAGCGGATAATAAAACCGCCTAAAGCCGCTGTAAACAGACATAAAGCAATGGTTTGCCAGCCGCCAATATCACTGCCAACTTCAATTAAAACATACAGCTCCAGCAAGGGTAATAAGACAAATATAAAAAATAAAATACGTAACATAAGCCCATGTATATGCTTTTTTATGCTTGCTTTCAAGCGCTGTGTATTGATTCGACTATTGATAAGGCATGGTCTATCATTCATGTTATGAAAACATTAATCAAAGATCGCTCCTTGCTCTATTACCATCTTGAATGGATTTTAATGCATCCTCGTTTTGGTTTCATCATGCTGGCTTTGGTGTTGGTGTCTTTCACCCATGAGCCATGGTTAGCTGCTGTTTTATTTGTTATATTCACCATCGAAATTGGTTTTCGCATTGCTATTATGCTGCATAAAATCCGAACAAACCCATACCGTACCTCGCTTAATCGGAAAATGGATGGTATGTTTTTAGTATTGGACATCATTGGTGTTGCCTCATTATTAATCACCATCTTTGACTTTCCTATTCAAGCAGAAGATGCGGCGATGGTTCGCATTCTTCGGGCTGTTTATCTCTTAAGAACATTGCGCATTTTCCGCTATATTGATTTGCAAAGTGCCATGTATTCACCCACCTATGGCATGTTTACATCACTGATTATTATGGTGTCATTTTTTGCAATAGACACCTTCATGTGGGTCATTATTATTTTCTTTGCAGTTGAGCTTATACTGCGCTATTTAATCATGAAAAGCATGCGTTTTGAGAGCGTGCGCGAAAAACGAATGGAATGGTTTTTTTGGTGGTTAGATGCTATTGCCACGCTGGTGATGATTCCTGCGTTTGCGGTCATTCCTTATGGTGGAGCCTTGCGTATGATGCGTTTAATTCGCCTGCTCAGACCATGGATGGTGATTTTACGTAATCTTAGAGATGTCATGCGTGAAGGGCAGTTTATGCAAGAAATTAACCTTATCGTGTTGGTTTTGGCTGTTATTTCAATTGCTGGCGGCATTTTCGGACGTTTTGCCCTTCCTGAAAACTTTGACTTCACACAAAATGGTGTCGCTGACAATCAAGATAGCAGCATGTTGGCTCGTATTTGGTTTTCATTCCGTTTATTTACTGACCCAGGTAATGCTGTCACTTATCCAGACAGCACGGCTCTAGCTCTATTTTCCATTGTTGCGGTTGTTATTGGTGTATTCATTTTTGCCTTTTTCATTGGCATTGGTGCGAATATCGTTTCTGATTTAATGGCAAAATTGCGCAACGAACGTTTGGTTATTACGCGCCACATGGTGATGCTGGGTTGGAGTAATGTTTCGCCTTACATCATCAGTCATCTTCGTTTGGCTTCAGAGCGTTCTTTTTCGCGCTTAAAATTGGTTTTACTTCACCATGATGAACAACCCCCTGCTATCTTGCTCGAAGAAAAGTGGGTGACTTACCGCCATGGTGATGCCAAACAAATCCCTGATTTAAAGCGTGTAAACTTACGCGCTGCGCGTCAAGCTTTGCTGGTTCTCCCCGAAGAGCAAACTGCTGCGGAGTCGTTATCGGAAGCTTTTTTCTCCTTGCTGGCTGTTCGCAGCATTAATCCAGACATTTATTCAAGCATTGCCATTCCAGGCATGGATAACCCTAGAATTCCTGAACATCAACACATGTTACAAGTCGGCTGGGATAATCAAGGTAAATATAATCAGCCTACAGTATTGTTATCGGAAGCCAACTTCCGCGCAAATGCACTCAAAAACATCATGTTGTACAGCGACTTTGACCAAATCATGCACCGCTTAATGATTCCTGAACGCACCGAAGAATCTGCCTTACAAGTTGTTGAATGGGATAGTAAATTCATTCAACAAGATCATCAACCCATGTTGTTCACCCCTGATCATAAACATAGCGAAAACATCAAAACTGCCGCACAACACATGTTACGACGCGGCGTAACACTTATCGCAATCGTTGACGAACATCATCATATTCACCCACTTTACCATTTACAAAACATCACAGAAATGAAGGTTAAAGCTATCGTGGGCATCGCGCTCAATGAAAATGCACTCCATGGCGAACTCCATTATGTATTACGTCATCCCCCAACAAATATCCATCAAACTACAATACCATTTAAGCTGTCTTTGCAACAACCTTCCTCAACCTTACGTGTATTAATCACAGGCTGGGTAGGCAGTTTACCCTTATTATTAAAACGATTGTTAAGCAGTTATCAAAATATTGAAGTCACCTTGCTCGACAATCTTCCTCCTGAGCGTCTTGCCAATGAACAAGCCTATTTGGAGCGTCGTTTAGCTGAGCAAGAAGGTGCTCAACAAGCCGTTGCTGTTTCGGTTCAATATTGGGACTTTTCCGATATGGAAGCCTTACGCCCCTACATTAAATCAGCAACACATATTCTTTTGGCGCCATCCAAAAACTCAACACAAGCACCTTATGCTGTTATTTCAGCTGTTTTATCTCATGTCATGAGTATCATTACATCTGAAAAAATCCAGCCACAAGTCTTGCCTATTTTATCCAATCGTGAACAAGCCCGCTTATTACAAGAAGAGCTTGAATCATTCACCCTGCCTACAGAAGTACACTTGCTCGTTCCTGATGAGTTTTATGGTGCTTATGTTGCGCATACCAGCTTTCATATGTACACCTCTGAAAATGATGATGTTTATCAAATGAAACGCACCTTACGTCATATTATCCATGATTTAATGTCTGAAGAAGGCAATGCCAATGCTTTAAGCTTACATACCATGACCCTACAAAACACCCTTCCTGATGAGCCAGAAGCATTGTTTGCTCACTTGCTTGAACAAGGTTATATTTGGATTGGTTATCGATTACACCATGCTTTTGTATGGGATGATCCTATGCAAACAATGATTCGCAACCTATTCCCTCGCGAAGGTGACTTTCACTGTTTAAGACAGCATCACATCATCCTTAATCCTTTTGGCAATCCTATTTCACGTCGTTCATGGGAAAACCACAGGGATGATATTGCCGAATTGATTGTCATTGGGGCAAATGTTGCCTGTAACATGGATAATTCTGCCGACAACGATAAGGCTTAGTTGTTCTAAGCTATGAATAACTAATGACTATTAACATTATCTAGGGCTGGCATTGCTTCTGCTTTATCACAAGCATGAGCAATCCCACTTCCATATCTCTAACACCGACTGCTACGCCAACAGGGCAGCAAGGTCTTGCTGAGCAATCCCAAAAAGGTAAGGCAGGCGTGAAACAAGGGTTGTTTTCAAAACTTCTTGCCACGCTTCAAGCCACAACACAATCAGGACAAGAAAAAGAAGCTTCATTAAGTCAAACAAGTGAAAAAACGACCACAATAGTAGCAAAAGAAGAAGCAAAAGTTGTTGTGCAACAACCCATAATAAATTCAAAATCATCTCAATCCACCAAACAAAGCATTGATTTACCATCCACTATACAACAGCAAGATAGTGATGAACAACCCACAGTTGGTTTGGGCTTAACGCAAGGTCTATTATCTCCAGAGCAACAAAAACAAGCTCAGCTCTTGAGCCAAACACAACAGGGCTCTCCCAAATTGTCGCTTAACCAAGCTGCAACACCGCCCACCCATGAACCAAAAACAACACCAATAAACCCTCAAAACAAGCAGTTTCAAAGCAATATAATCACCAACGAAACACCACCGCAACTGCAAGCGAAAATGCAGTCAACAACTACAAAAGAAGTCACGGTTGCTGAAAGTTTAATGCAAACAGTGCAAGCACAGCCAAAACAACAAACAAGTGAAG
>CAZWPS010000001.1:21607-45961 GCA_964635775.1 uncultured Zetaproteobacteria bacterium
TTAATGCAAACAGTGCAAGCACAGTCAAAACAACAAACAAGTGAAGAAAAAGGCTTAACATTACAAGCCACAACGGCACACAATAACCCACAAGGAAACACAAAAGAAAATACAGCAGTTCAAGCAAAAACCAGCAAGGAAATGCTTTTCAACACTTCTAAAACAGTGTCGCCGACAAGCAATAAGGAAGCGCTTCAACAACAAGCAGTTGTAAGTCAAGCAACAACTGCTGATGTTGACCCGCGCCATCCAACAGCAACGAATATTGAACAGCAACGCCCACAAAGTATGTCTAACGATAAGCTCAACATACAAGCCAAACTCAACCCTAACCCAGATGCCCAGCAAGAGAGTACCACACCACAGCAATCAATCATTGCCAGCTTACAACAGCGCTCAACATCATCCCAAGCACAACAGCAGCAGTCAACAAACCCCAACATCAGTCAAGGTGGTTTATCAACACATCAGCGTATCCTTGAAAGTAGCGGTAATACAGCCTCACAGCAGGACTTGAACGCTCAGCAACACGATACGGATGTTTTGTTCAGTGACAGCAATAAATCAGACTCAAAAGCTGCAAAAGCTTTGGATTTTCAGGCACAATTGGCGTATAAATCACAACGCAGCTTTACACCTGCAGATACGATGCTGGAAATCGTGCGTCATGCTAAAAGTGGAAACAGCAGCATTGAACTGCAACTTGAGCCTGCACATTTAGGGAAAGTTCATATTTCATTGCAATTAGATGCCGCCAAACAGGTTCAAGTCATGTTCACTGTTGATCAACAAGCATCACGCCAAGCTTTAGAGCAACAAATGCCACAACTACGTCTTGCTTTAGCACAACAAGGCTTGGATTTGGGCAGTTTTTCCATGCAGATGAATCAGCAGCAACATGGTGAGCAACAACACGGCTCATCATCGCAACAATCATCTGAACACCATACTCAAGAAGAAACGCACAACCCACAACACATCACCCGAACTGGTATCAATCTGGCAACAGATGGTCATATCAGTATTCTGGCATAGGAGAATATCATGCCTCTTGCAATCACTGCCCCCTCACTTGCCCCTCAGCCTCTCGCCGCATCAGGCGCACAACAAGATATGGGGACTAAAGAAGTGTTTTTGAAAATGCTGGTCGCTCAAATGGAAAATCAAGACCCTTTAAATCCTGCTGACTCATCACAAATGTCGGCACAACTGGCACAATTCAACATGGTTGAGCAGCAAATGGACACCAACAAATACCTTGCTCAAATCGCAGGCTCTCAAAGCAATGCAACAGCCAGCTTGGATATGGCATCAGCCGCTTATCTAGGGCGAACAGTGATGCTGGATCAAAGTCAAATCAGTTATGATGGCAACAACCAAAGCTTTGCTGCCACTTTAGATAATAATGCAGATGTGGTGTTGGTGACGATCAGTAATGACCTTGGCACACCAATACGCAGCATGTCATTGTCGGCTTTAGCTGCTGGTGACCATCAATTTAGTTGGGATGGTAAAGATGATGCAGGTAATGCCGTTAATCTTGGCAGCTACAACATCAACATCTACGCTGCAGATGCCATTGGACAACCGATTAACGCCGCAATTCAACGCTCTGGCATTGTCGATGCGGTTCGCATGACCCCAACAGGCGTACAATTAGTTGTTGATGGATTGCCTACCAGTTTAAGTAACATCACAGAAGTTAGAATTTAAGCACAACATAATCAAAGGAGAATATCATGGGTATTTATAATGCATTATATACAGGATCAAGTGGTTTATCCGCGTTTGGTGAAACCGTTCGCGTTATTGGTGATAATATTGCCAACGTCAACTCATTGGGTTTTAAATCACAAAGCGTGGTGTTTGCCGATGTTTTATCACAAACTGTCGGTGTTACACGTTCAAACATTGCCAATCAGGTTGGTAATGGGGTGCGCATTGGACAAATCACCCGCGATCAGCAGCAAGGTTCGATTCAAAACACCACCAGCGCCACTGACTTAGCCATCAATGGTAATGGTATGTTTGCTCTTAAAGACCCAGCAAGCCAACAAACATTTTACACCCGAGCAGGATCTTTTTTCTTGGATAAAGACTCAAACCTGATTGATGGGCAAGGTTTTGTTGTTCAAGGCTGGGCGACCAATGAACAAGGTGAAGCTACAGGTAGTATCACGGATATTCAGTTTGGCGGTTTAGCTTCTCAAGCTCAAGCCACAACAGCCATTGATGTTGGCGTTACCCTTGATTCCAATGCTCCAGTGCTCAATGCTGGCGTTGCTTTTGACCCAAGCAACGCTGCAACATACCATTATAAAGCGGAAGCAAATATTTATGACTCATTAGGGCAACAACATGCAGTGAGTATTTATTATGTTAAAAATGCCAATAATGACTGGTCATGGCATGCTGGTGTGGATGGCGGTGATTTAACGGGGGGAACAGCTGGTGAGCAAGTCATTCTAGGTAATTCCACCACCAATTTCAACGCCGCCAATCCAGCCCTGCCTGCAACGCTGCCTGTAGGTGCAGAAATCAGTGGTAATGCAACCTTTGACCAAGCAGTCACCATCAATGGTACAGCTATTGCCGCAGGCACGACTGTCAGCGCGGCACTTGGTGGCTCCGTTGTTGTTGCCACGAGCGTACTACCTGTAGGCACACAAGTCACAGCAGGCAACGTACTCACTACGCCAGGGGCAAACCAGCTTGTTTTTGGTAGTAATGGTGAGTTGGTCACCGAAGTTGGACCAGCGGTTGATTTTCCTTGGACCAGCGCGGCGCTTTCTAGCATCAACTTTAATTTTGGTGATGCCACAGGCACTGACCAACAATCTATACTTGGTGATGGCTTAGATGGTACGGTACAAATGGCTGGTAGCTTTGCCACACGGCAAATGGTTAGGGATGGTTTTGCTTCTGGTTTCTTAGATAAACTTGAAACCGATTCCACAGGTCGTATTTTTGGTGTATTTACCAATGGGCAACGTCGTTCATTGTATCAAGTTGCATTGGCTAAGTTCCCTAATGATGCCGTGTTAACCCATGTAGGCAACAATCTACAACAAGAAACCATCGCCTCAGGCTCTCCAGTGCTGGAAAAACCAGGTAACGGTGGCATGGGTTCAATCACACCGTATGGTTTAGAGCAATCCAATGTGGATTTAGCTGGTGAATTTGTAAAATTGATTATTGTGCAACGTGGTTATGAAGCCAATTCAAAAACCATATCCACCACTGATCAAATGTTATCCTCACTCATGCAAATCAAGCGGTAAGTAAGATTTCTATAAGTGCGATCTAACCACCACCGTGATTCATAAGCGGTGGTGGTCAGGCGTATTATGCAAACGATTGTGGTGTTTATCATAAGCGGCATGTCCATACGCAATGAAAGCTTGAAAATCATTTAACATTACCCCATAAAAAGCACTATGGCACAATTTTCTTCTTCCTTTCTTGATGAATTGATTTCACGAACCGATTTGGTTGAAATTGTTGCGCGTCATGTCGATTTAAAACCTTCCGGCTCTAATATGATGGGTTTATGTCCTTTTCACACTGAAAAAACGCCTTCATTTTCTGTGGCCGTGGAGAAACAGATATATTACTGTTTTGGCTGCGGTAAGGGGGGGGATGCTTATCGTTTTTTGATGGAACATGATGGTTACCCCTTTCCTGAAGCAGTCGAGTTTCTTGCCAATAAGGTTGGTATGGCGCTGCCTGCGCGGCGTGCAGTAAACCCTGGTGAAGAAGCGCGAAAAAAACGCGGCTTGGATTTATTGGAGAAGGTGACGGGGGTGTTTTCACGCACTTTACAAGCTGATGAAGGCGGGCAAGCGCGTGTTTATCTTGAGCAACGGCAACTACCAAAACATATTATTCAGCGCTATCAGCTGGGTTTTGCACCTGCGGGTTATGGCTTTATGCAGCGTTGTTTTGGTGATGATGCAGCGATGTTGCAACAACTCGAAGGTATAGGTGTATTGATTCATAATGAGCGAGGCTTTGCCGATCGTTTTCGCGGGCGTATTATTTTTCCTATTCGTCATAAGCAGGGTGCTGTTGTTGGTTTTGGTGGACGTGTTTTGGGGGATGGTGAACCCAAATATTTAAACTCACCAGAAACAAGTTTTTATCATAAGTCAGACCTGCTTTATGGCTATTTCGAGCATAGGGACTTGATTCGTAAGCGCAAATTATTGGTGGTCGTGGAAGGTTATATGGATGTATTGGCGATGGCAGCCTTTGACTTACCTTATGCCGTTGCCCCCTTGGGGACTGCCATTACAGAGGCGCAATTACGGATGATTTTGCGCCTTGAGGCTGCACCTGTGTTCTGCTTTGATGGGGATAGGGCAGGGCGGCAAGCAGCATGGCGGGCGATTGAGCGCATGTTGCCTGCATTAAAAGCTGAACATAATCCGCGTTTTTTATATCTTCCTGATGGCGAAGACCCTGATTCATTGTTAAAACAAGAGGGTACAACAGCCTTTGAGCAACGTTTAAGCGAAGATGCACAACCCATGCTTGAAACATGGTTAAAAGGCTTGCAAAACATGAGTGGTGAAGGTGCTGCGGGTCGGGCACAGATGGCGAAAAAAGCTGAGAAAATGCTGGAAAAAATGGAAGATGAGTATTTGCGTCAAGCGTGGCAAGCAGAAGTAGAAAAAACAAGCGGTGTGAACCTTTTGCATCAAAAATCAGTGCCTTTTGCTGCAAAAACAAGGGCGAGATTTGTCGTAAAACCTGTGACAGGTTTGTCCGTTTCACCGATGAAACATGATCGATTTATGGCTGCATTACTACAAAAACCATCACGGTTCAAAAATTTACGTGAAGATGCATTTGAATTTTTTATTGACACTGACCCTGCTTACCCGATATACACCCGCGCCTTTTCCTTGGTAGGAACAGAAGACACCACATTTGATGTAGCGGCACAACTGATGCGGGAATTTCCCGACCATCAACAATATATTGCACGCTGGGTGAACCTACCAACTGTTGAAGACGATGAGTTTAACATACTTTTGATTGATATGCATGTGAGCTACCTTGACGATTTGTTAAATCGTTCGGAAGGCTTGGCTGTGAAAATTCGTCTGCAAGCAGAGCTAAAAGCATTAAAAGCACAACAAAAGTCATACCAACAAAATCAAGATAGCTAAGTGGTGGAAATCAAATCATGAAAAAAGATAAAATGCGCGTTAAAGAGCTTGGAACATTAGTCGCCAAGGGCAAAGAAGCTGGTTATATCACCTATGATGACCTTAACGCCCATTTACCCAAAGGTTTGGTCGATGCTGATCAAGTTGAAGGCATTATTAACTTATTCACTGAAATGGGTGTTGAGGTGGTTGATCCGCAACGTGCACCTACAGGTGAGTATGCGATGCGTAAAGATAGATTACGCAAAGAAGATTCCGCGCTGCGTGCCGATACCACCACCTTAGGCACGGTGATTCGTGTTGATGATCCTGTGCGCATGTATTTGCGTGAAATGGGTACAGTTGAGTTGTTAACCCGTGAGGGCGAGATTGAAATTGCCCGCCGTATTGAAGAAGGACGCATGCAAGTGCATGAGGCGATTTGTTTATGCCCTGCCACATTCCGAGAAATCATGCGTTTGGGCGAGCGGGTGATTGAAATTCGTGACGAAGCACTTGAACTTGAAGAAGATCCTAATTTTAAAGATATTTTAGATATTGACGATAAGGTGGTTAATGCAGCAGCGATTGCCGAATATGAAAATCGTATGGATAAAAGTGATTTGGATGATGATGATTTGATTGATGCCAAACCGAAGATGAATGCTGAAGAGTTATCAGCAGCCATCAAAGCGCGTACGGCAACACCAGATGGTACACCGATGGAAGAAACCATCATCACCAAAGAAGAACAGCTTGAAGAAGCTTTAGAGCACTTTGAAAAAGCCAAACAACTACACGGGGAGTTTTTGGTGGTTCGTCAGCAAAGAATGCGTAAGCCACGGGATAAAAAGTTGGCAGCACAGGCTGATTTATTGCTTAATGCCATGTTGCTTGAGTTGGTGACGATTCCTTTTTCGAATAAACAGTTGATTATGTTGGTGCAGCGCTTTAAAAACAATGTGGAAAGGGTGCGTAAATATGAACGCTCTATTCGTGACCAAGCGTTAAAAGCTAAAATGCCGCGCAAATTGTTCTTGGAGACTTTTCCTAAACGTTTGACTGATGAGCGTTGGGTGAATGATATGCTCAAGCAACATCCTGAAGCAACCTGGAAAACCAAACTTGAACAAACATCGGCGAAGATTCGTGAAAATCAGCGTCGTTTAAAGCGTGTTGAGCAAGAAAGTGAAATGGATGTTTATGAGCTTAAAGATGTGGCGCGTAAGTTAACCATGGGTGAAGCGAAAATGCGTCAAGCCAAGCGTGAAATGATTGAAGCAAACTTGCGTTTGGTGATTTCAATTGCTAAAAAGTACACCAATCGCGGTTTAGGTTTCTTGGACTTGATTCAAGAAGGTAATATTGGCTTGATGAAAGCAGTGGACAAATTTGAGTGGCGTAGGGGTTATAAATTTTCGACTTATGCGACATGGTGGATTCGTCAAGCCATTACGCGCTCGATTGCTGATCAAGCGCGAACGATTCGTATTCCTGTGCATATGATTGAAACGATTAATAAAATGATGCGTATTTCGCGTCAAATCGCACAAGAAACAGGTCGTGACCCTAGCCCTGAAGAGTTGGCGGTTATCCTTGAGATGCCGATTGAAAAAGTGGAGCAAATCTTGGAAGTCGCCAAAGAACCTGTATCTTTGGACACGCCTGTGGGTGATGATGAAGACACCAGCTTGGGCGACTTTGTAGAAGATAAAAAAGCTGAAAACCCACTGGATACAGCGGTGGTTGAAGCCTTGCGTGAAGCCACGCATGAGGTATTGCAAAACTTAACTGATCGCGAGCAAAAAGTGTTGAAGATGCGCTTTGGTATTGGCATGAATACAGATCATACTTTGGAAGAAGTGGGCAAACAATTTAATGTGACGCGTGAACGTATTCGTCAAATTGAAGCCAAAGCTTTGCGTAAGCTTAGGCATCCATCACGGGCACAAAAACTTAAAACCTTTGCGGAAAGTCCAGAGATTTTTCGACCTTTAGGTAAATAAGCAAGCACATACTTTAGCATCACGATTCAGAGGTGAATCGTGATGCTAAAGGTTACGCATGTATTGCGCTGTTTATTTGGGGCGAATACATATGCGTTGAATATCTGTGGTTTGGCGTGTGCTGGTATTAACTGTGATTTTGGTGGCGAAAATGGTTGCGCCACGCTCGACTGCTTCAAAACGTTGTGGCAGTCGCTCAATCATACGCTGTAGAGCACCTTCTTTTTTCATGCCAATGATGGATTGATATGAGCCAGTCATGCCAATATCGGTTTGATAGGCTGTGCCACTTTGGTGGATGATTTCATCGCAGGTAGGCACATGGGTATGGGTGCCATAAACAAAGGAAACACGCCCATCCAAATGCCAACCCATGCCCATTTTTTCGCTGCTTGCCTCGGCATGTAAGTCCACCACAATAGCCGAAACATCATCGGGCATATCAGCCATGATTTTATCAACGGCGGTAAAAGGGCAGTCCCATGTACCCATAAAAACTTGCCCAATGAGATTAATGACGGCGACTTTATGACCTAAAGCAGTTTCTTGAATGGTCCAGCCTGAGCCTGGAGCATAGGCGGAAAAGTTGGCAGGGCGAACAAAACGATCATCTTCTTCAATATCTTTTAAAAAGCTTCTTTGATCCCAGCAGTGATTACCGTTGGTTAAGACATCAACACCAACATTGAATAAATCATCGGCAGTCTTGAGTGTTGTGCCAAAACCAGCGGCAAGATTTTCACCGTTGGCGACGCAAAAATCAATTTGCTGTTCATCAATGAGGTTGGGTAAGTGGTCACGCAAGGCTCTGCGCCCTGCTTTGCCTAAGACATCGCCAATGATAAGAATATTTATGTGTTCAGACATGTAATGACCTCATGTTCGGTAATAATAGTGGTAAGGGGCGCATCATGCGGTTCGGTGGGCACTTTGCAAAGCTCTTGCAGCGAAAAGGCTAAGCCCAGTTGCGTATTGATGTCGGTTTGATGGTTTTCTAACCAGCGGTCAAAGTAACCTTTGCCCATGCCAAGGCGGTTGCCAAAGCGATCAAAAGCCAAAAGCGGACAAATGAGTGTGGTGTGATGCTTGCTTTTTTGCCATACCTTGCCCTGTTGGGGTTGCCAAACAGCAAAATCAGCTTGTTGCCATGTGGTGTTGGCGGTGATACGCACCCATTCGAGCTGCGCATTTTTTAACATGCGTGGCGCATAGATATGCGTAAATCCGACCTCAAAAAACGGCGTGGTATCCACTTCAAAGGGTAGGGCGCGGTAAATAAGCAGTTCTGTGTGTTGAGCATGGTTGGATATGCTGTTGAGGTAGCGTTGACAGCGTTGAAAAATGGCGAGACTGTGTTGTTGGCGTTGTTGTGGTGAAAGTGCTCGGCGTTGTTGTCCGACTTGGCGGCGAAGTTGTTGCTTGAGTAGGGTGGTGTTAGTCATGATAAAAAAGCATCCCCACACTGACGAATCGAAAGAAAGTTATCGAACCCTCAAAGTGAGGGGGGCGAAGCACGATTGCTTTAGGTTCCTTCAAAAAGAAGGACGCACACCACAATCGTAGCGATCTCCCTAAAAAAACACATCGGCTCAGAAACTATACGACGATTCGCTCAGCGCAGGGGCACATTAGCTAAACCCTCTGCTTGTGCGACGGCTTGGTCAAGGGTTAAGATGATTGCACTCAAGTCGGTGGGGCTTGTATCTGGTTTGTTGAGTAGTTCATCGGCAAAATTAAGGGCAATTAATGCCATGATTTTGTTGGTATCAATGATGACGCCTGATTGTTTGAGTTCATCAAATTGCTCTTGTACCATGGCAGCAGCAGCGCGTACATGTTCAGGGTTATCGTCGGTGTTGATGTTGAGCTTAAGCCCAGCAAGAATCACTTCTACAGCTTGACTCATGGTTGTTGTCCTGTGTTTGCTGATGAAATAACATCAATTTTTTCAATCACATGCTCGACTCTAGCTTTGGCCTCGCGGCGTTTGCTTTGTAAGTTTTGATATTCATGTTGTAGCTTTTCGATTTGTTCACGGCGTTTGCGCAACTCACTTTCAGCTAACCGCACGACTTCGCGTAGGCGTTTATTTTCTGCCAAAACATGTTCATGGTTGCGCCGAATGCTTGCCAAATGCGTCACCAGCGTGGTCACGCGGTTTTGTACATCTTGTTCTTGTTGAGAGGCATCCATCCCCCGATTGAAGCACCGAATAAACGGCGGGTCAACTCTCGCGTATGGATAAGCCTTGTTGAATATTATTTAAAGCTTCAATAATAGGCATTGCTCTTGCTTAATATTGTGTTGAGATAACCTTAAATAGGCAACGTTAAAGTGAGATGATATGGCAAATATAGGCATTAAGATTCTGATTGTTGATGACATCGAAGATAATTTATTATTACTCGAAGAAATTTTAGACCGTGATGACTATATCATCGTAAAAGCAAATTCTGGGCAACAAGCCTTGGATATTTTAAACGATGACCCTGATTTCGCCTTGATTTTAATGGATGTATTAATGCCTGGCATGGATGGTTTTGCTACGGTAGCTGCCATTAAAGCGAATCCTATATTAGCTGATATTTCTGTGGTTTTTATTACGGCTTTAACGCCTAGTGATTTGTCGATTAGCCAAGGTTATGACTATGGGGCAGTTGATTTTATTATTAAACCCATAGACATTGAGTTGCTTGAGGCAAAAGTTGAAGCATTTTGTGTTTTTCATCGACAAAAGCAACGGTTAAAAGACGAAATCAAAACACGCCAAGGTTTGATGCGACAGTTGCAGTTATCAAGCACGATTTTTGATAACTCTGGTGAAGGGATTGTGGTGTTAGATGCTGATGGCGTAGCTCAGACGGCGAACCCTGCATTTATAAAACATACAGGTTATGAGCACACTGATATTATTGGTAAAACGATTGATTTCTTTCAAAAAAGTGCCAAAGAAAGTGCTTTTTATCAAAGTATTTGGCATCATATCAAGGAAGTGGGCTATTGGGAGGGGGAAATTAAGAGTTGTCGCTATAATGGTGATGCGTATCCAGAGTGGTTAAGGGTGACAACGGTGTTGGATGAGCAGGATAAGGTAGGGCATTATATTGCAACGTATTCTGATATAAACTCACATGCCTCAGCGAAACAAAAGCTTTATTATTTAGCCCATTATGATGCTTTAACGGAACTGCCCAATCGCGTATTGTTTCAAGAAACACTTAAACATGAAGTGGCGAATGTACGACGTAATGGCGGTAAGTTCGCTTTATTTTTCCTTGATTTGGACAGATTCAAAATCATCAATGATACCTTGGGGCATTCGGTTGGTGATTTATTGCTACAAGAGGTGGCAGGGCGTTTGTTGGACTGTGTTCGTGAAAATGATATGGTATCTAGACAAGGTGGGGATGAGTTTACCTGTTTGCTTTTAGGCTTAGAACAAGCTGACCATGCTGCGGTGGTAGCGCAAAAAATGATTCAGGCTTTGGAAAAACCAATCATACTTCAAGGGCATGAGTTGATGGTGACGACAAGTATTGGGATTAGTATTTATCCTGATGATGCCGTTGATACTGAAGAATTGTTGAAATACGCCGATGCATCGATGTATAACGCTAAGGATAAGGGGCGTAATGCGTATGTGTTTTATAGTCAAGATTTGCATGCGCTTTCACGCAAACGCTTTGATTTGGAAGCCAAGATGCGTAAAGCTTTAGAGAATAAGGAGTTTGAACTGTTTTATCAGCCTAAATATGCTGTAAACCAAGGATTAATGACGGGCATGGAAGCCTTGGTGCGTTGGAATCAGCCCGAATTGGGCAGAATAGCACCTTTGGATTTCATTCCTTTGGCAGAAGAAACAGGGTTGATTGTACCCATTGGCGAATGGATTTTGGATGAGGCATGTCGGCAAAATAAAGCTTGGCAGGATGCTGGTTTTCCAAATATGCGGATGGCGGTGAACCTATCAAGCAGGCAATTTAATGATGGTAAGCTGCTGGATATGGTAGGTTTTATTTTGAAAAAACACGGCTTGGACCCCGATTTTCTTGAGCTGGAACTAACCGAAAGCATGGTGATGCAAGATGCTGAATCCACCATTAAAATCCTAACTGCTTTAGACCAGAGCGGCATTCAGCTTGCCGTGGATGATTTTGGTACGGGTTATTCATCGTTGAGTTATTTAAAACGTTTCCCTATTTCCAAACTAAAACTAGACCGCTCTTTTATTATGGGTCTTCCCACTGATTTGGATGACACCAAAATTGTCACGGCTATGATTACACTTGCACATGGCTTGGATTTAACCGTGATTGCTGAAGGCGTAGAAACACGTGAGCAACTGGCGTGGCTCGAAGATGCGGGCTGTGATGAAATTCAAGGTTACTTTTTTAATGCCCCCATGTGCGCGGCTGATTTCACCGATTTATTGCAAAACACCTATGGAAGTGCTGATTAGTGATGTTTGATGAAGCAAGGTGTAAGCGATGGATGCAAATGCAGAATGTTTTTATACGATTGCACTTATGTTATGAATGAAGAACAGCAAACCTGTCATCCCGAACGCAGTTGAGGCATCTTGCGTGCTAAGATGTTTAAACAGACTCAACATAACAACGAGGGCAATAGGCGATTAGCATTGGAATTACAATTAATTGATGGATTTCACATGCCACATGCATGGCTGGATTGATGCAGGGGCATGAATCACCGTGGCATCAACGGTGATTTGAGAAAGAGTCCAGCTTTGCCCCCCCTGAAGGGTAACACAGGATAACACAGCAATCGTTTGTTTGACCTGCAATCTTACAAATGCTGCGTTGCTTTGCATTTGCCAAGGGGCTTGACATCTTTTTTGTAACCTTCAAAGTCAGGCAACGACTATAAAATATATTGCGTACAGATAATTGGTTGAGGTTGAGAGAATGAGAGATATGTTGCCCTTGTTGAAAAAAACGGATTTCCCTATGATTCGGCGTGCTAAAATGCATACATTACAAGTGAATTTGGGTTATTTATGTAATCAAACGTGTTTCCATTGCCATGTTAATGCAGGACCCAACCGTAAAGAGTTAATGACGTTGGAAACCATTCATCAACTGATTGAATTGATGACGGTTAGCAAGGTTCAAACCTTGGACTTAACAGGTGGCGCACCCGAAATGAACCCGCACTTCAAAACGCTGGTTTTGGCTGCACGTGCTTTGGATGTGCATGTGATTGATCGTTGTAACTTAACAATTTTAGAAGAAGAAGGTTTCACATGGCTGCCTGAGTTTTTAGCAGAGCATAAGGTTGAAGTCGCGGCTTCACTTCCTTGTTATCTTGAAGATAATGTGGACGCCCAGCGCGGTAATGGCGTGTTTCAAAGCAGCATTCGTGGTATTCAGCGTTTGAATGCTTTGGGTTATGGTTTAGAGGGCAGTGATTTGGCTTTGAATTTGGTGTTTAATCCGCAAGGTGCAAACTTGCCGCCGGCGCAAGAGGGGCTTGAAGCAGCGTATAAAAAAGAGTTGTTGGCACGTTATCACATCCACTTTAATCAGCTATTTACCATCACTAACCAACCCATTCAGCGTTTTGGCAGCACTTTAGTAAGCAAAGGAGAGTTTGTAGATTATATGGACCTGCTTAAAGCAAACTTTCAACAAAGCAATGTCGCGGGTGTGATGTGTAGGACTTTACTGAGCATTGATTGGTTGGGTTATGTTTATGATTGTGACTTTAATCAGATGTTAGGCTTGCCTGCACCGATTGAAGCGGAGAAGAAATTACATATCCAACAGTTGCTTGAAAAACAAGAGCTGCAACAAGCTTTACAAGACGGTTTATCAGGGCAACCCATTACAATTATGGACCATTGTTATGCTTGCACAGCAGGTCAAGGCTCAAGTTGCGGTGGGGCATTGTAAGCCTTTTTCCTTTTTTTTACTGCAATATGTGAATATAGCTTGCACCTCGTTTGCCGCTTCTTTACTCTGCCGCAGTGATATGGCGTGTTGTTCAATTTAAATTGAATGATTATGCCTTATCATATGTGTTCGTCGTTACTTTACTTTTGGGGTTTTTTCATGCTTGAATCAATGCGTAAACATGCACAAGGCTGGTTGTCTAAAGTTATCTTGGGCGCGATTATTTTAGCCTTTTCGTTGTGGGGAGTGGAGGGTTACTTCTCAGGCAATGAGATTGAAACTGTGGCTGAAGTTGATGGTCAAGTGATTAATAATGTTGATTTTGAAGAAGCTTATCGTCGCCAGCTGACCAGCTATCAGAATATGTTGGGTGAGCAATTTACTGCAGAGCTGGCCGCACAGTTGGGTGTAAAAAATGAGACTGTACAAACCATGGTGAATCGTCGTTTGATGTTGATAGAAGCACATGATTTGGGTTTGGTGGTGCCTGATATGGCAGTGATTGGCACAGTGCAATCCAATCCAGCATTTCAAGAGGAACAACAGTTTAGTGCGGCGCGTTATCAAGGGCTAACGCGTCAAATGGGGTTTCGTAGTGTGCGGGATTATGAAGACTACCTGCGGGTAAATATTCTGATTGATACCTTGCAAAAGGCAGTCGTGGAAACTGCAACTGTGCGTGCAGATGAAGTGAAAGCGCGTTTTAAAGCAAAATTTGAAAAACGCGTATTATCAGCATTGGTGGTGAACCCCGATGCTTTGACAGCCGATGTGCAGGTGAGTGATGAGCAAGCGCGTGCTTGGTATGCGGCGCATGGTAATCAATATCAATCGGTATTAAAGGTGAAGTTGCAGGTGGTTGAAATCAATGGTGCAGACCTTGAAGATATTACGATAAATGAAGATGATGTGTTGGCAGCGTATGAAGCACGACTTGCTGACTATACCGTTGCTGAACAACGTCAGGCATCACATATTTTGGTTCGTGTTGCTCAAGATGCGGCGGCAGATGTGTTGCAAGATGCGCAAGCTAAGATTGAGGCGGCTGTGCAGCGCTTAGCAGCAGGTGAAAACTTTGCTGATGTAGCGATGGATGTCTCCGATGATGTGACGGCATCTACAGGTGGTGATTTAGGCTTCTTTGAACGAGGACGTATGGTTGATGGCTTTGATGCGGTGGTTTTTGATCAGTTGCAAGAGGGTGAAGTCAGTGCAGTGATTCGCACACAATTTGGTTTGCATGTGGTGAAATTGTTGGCTATTCAAGCTGAACAAATAACAGCATTGGCAACGGTATATGATGAATTAGCGGATCAAGTGTTGTTGCAGGCTCAAGCTGATGAAGCATATCGTTTGCGTGAAGATTTAGAAGATGTGCTGGGCATGGGGAATCGTCTGCAAGATGCAGCGGCAAGTGTGAATTTACCGTTGCGTGATTTGGGTGTGTTAAGTGTGGCTTCCGCGTTAGCAGAGCCGCTTTTAAACCGTTCGCCTGAGTTGCAGAAAAAAGCTTTTTCAGCCCAAGTTGGTGATGTGGTTGAGTTTGTAGAGCTTGCGGATGGGCATTATGTGGCCTTGGATGTTGTGCAACGTTTTGAGCCTGATGTGTTGCCTTTTGAAGATGTGGTGGCAACGGTTTATGAAGATGTCAAAGCCGATGAAGCTGCAAAACAAGCACAAACGATAGCTCAGGACATATTGGCAGCTGCTTTAGAGGGTCAAAATGTTGATGTGTTAGCACAATCATTTTCTCAGCCGAAATATATTTCTCAAGCGGTATTACGTAGTGGTGAAGACACATCAGCAGTATGGTTGTCGGATGAATTATTAAGTGCATCTTTTCGCACGCCAGTAGCACATTGGGTTGATGCTGTTATTCACACACCTCAAGGTGTGGCAGTGGTTTATGTGCAAGAAGTGCAGGCGGCAACGGATGATATGTATGTTGAAGAAGCCGATAGCGTGCGTGATGAGGCAGTCAAGGCGAAAGGTGCGGTTCGTTTTGCCCGTTGGATGGCAAGTGTGCGTGATCGTCATGATATTGTGATTAATCAGCGCGTATTGAGCCGCTATTAATAAGTAAACGGTTCTTGATGAGGGGCGATGGTGATGCCGCGTTCTATATTTATTACAGCAACAGGTACCCATGCGGGAAAAACATGGGTAACTGAACAATTATTAAGTTTATTGCAGGGCTTAGCCCAAGATGTTCAAGCACTTAAACCGATTGCCAGTGGCAGATTAGCCTCAGGAATGAATGAAGATGTGGCGTTGTTGTTGGCAAAACAGCCACATAAAACGTTAGCCGCGATTAATTTCCAAACCTTTCAACACCCCGTTGCCCCAGCGTTGGCAAGTCAGCTTGAGCAACAAGATTTGGATGTTGAGCAACTGTTAGGCTGGCTTATTAATCAAGAAAACATGCATGATTTAACCCTGATTGAAGGTGTGGGTGGTTTAATGGTGCCGCTGATTGCGAATGATAAGCAAACGTGGTTGGTCAGTGATTGGTTACAAGCAATGTTGGATGTGGATGTTTTGTTGGTGGTTCCTTTACGCTTGGGTTGTATGAATCAAGCACTATTAAGCTGTACTGCCTTGGCAAATATGGGAAAAACACCGAAGTGGGTGGTCTTTAATGACATCGACAGCAACGGTACAGGGCTAGCAACGATTAATATCTTAAAGCCTTGTTTGGCGAAGATATTTGCTGCGGAACCTATGCTTGTATGTGTTGAACAAGCCCAAGACTTGCTTGAGATTTGTCATGATTTGCAACTTCCTTGATATGTTATTTACTTTTATGTTGAATCAACGAGAATTGAGCCAGTTATGAATGCGCCCGAAAATAAAAAAATCCAGATTGCTTTAGAGGCAAGCTTAAGGCTGCACCCCAAACGTGTGGAGCTGGGGCAAGCTGAGCTCTTAACTGATGCCTTATTGCATCCTTTTGATGACCTTGATCGGCGTTTAAACACTTACATTTCAGGTGCAGCAGGTGGGGAAAAGCTGCGTAAAGGGATGCAAGCTTATTTATCGCGTTTGAATTCTAACCCACTTATTCCACTGCATTTCCGCTTGAAGGTATTGAAGCGTTTTGAAGAGCAGCTTGACTTGTTTGATGCCGAAATGACGGCTGCGGTATTAAATGCACATAAAATTGGCATTGATATGGTGCAAAAAGAAGCCCTTGAAGAGCCAGCGTATTATCGAATTTTAGTGGATATGGTGTCCCATGCCATTGAGCTTGCGGGGCGTTTGATGCGTGATACTTTAGGTGCTTATGAGCCACCTGCAGTCATTACGATTCGTCAGGTCTTTGATTTGATGCGTTTGGGTATGATTATATTACCTGAATTGGACGACAGCGCACAAAAAGAGAAAGGGCGTTTGTATTTATCGGTCGTGCGTTATGAGTTATTAAGAAATCTAGACTTTTATAGCAAAACAGTGTTGCAACAAGGCATGATGTTGAATGAGTTAAATCATCATGTTAAGATGCTGAAGCCTTATTATTTGCCTAAATCAGCAGAAGAAACACCATCAATACAAGGACACTGTTTTTTGGTGAGTAATTTGAGTCGCCCGCATGATACGGCGCAAGTCATGCCATTTTTACCCAAGGACAACATTACAGATTATGTGGTTGTGCCTATGGATGATTTCATTGATAAACTGGTCCTCTCTATTGATCGTTCAGAAAAAGTCTTGAAAAATCCAGTGTTACAAAGTTCAGACTTGCAAATTGAAGAGTCTTTACACACCACGATTGTGGGTGGTAATGCTATCCTTGATGCCTTGCGGATGAAATCACGCAGTACAGAACGTCAGGAATATGGCAATGCTAAGCTGGTTGCTGGCTGGTCTTTGGCGCGTAGCATTCGTGACTTGCAAAAAGCGAGCGCTAAAAGCAGTAGTTTGATGCAAGAAACCGAAGAAAAAGGTCACATTATTGGTGCTTGGACGGTGGTGAATATCAGCCGCACAGGTTTAGCCGCAGAACGATTGAGCATGGACAAACCTGAAATGGGTGTGGGTTCGATGATTGGTATGCATTGGAAGCCGCATCGTGGTGAGCCATCGCTTGGTTTTATTCGTTGGATTCGTTATCCGAAGCTGGGCGAACAAAAGATGGGCGTTGAGTTTTATTTAAGACCTCATGTGGTGGTGCGCGGGGTGATGCTATCTGTAGGTGATACCAACGAACGCCGCGCTTGGCCGATTCTTGCTTCGTTTGAAGATGATGGTGTGCATACAATACTATTCCCTGATAAGCTTATTTTTAAAGGCATGGTCTTTAGTATTGTGGAAGAGAAATATGGCGGCTTTTTCAAAATCATGCGGGTGCAAAGCTCAGGGCCTAATTATAGCATTTGTAGTGTGCGTACAGCATCGGAGCTGGACACAAAAAGTCTTGATAAAGGTATGGCAGTTTAAGCAATAAAGTAGGAAAGGAAAAGTGATGGCTGAATTACAAAATGATTTATTTTTGCGTGCATGTTTGCGTCAAGATGTGGAGCGCACACCAGTTTGGATGATGCGTCAGGCGGGGCGTTATTTGTCGGAATATCGGGCAACCCGGGCCAAGGCAGGCGGTTTTTTAAACCTTTGCCGCTCACCTGAATTATGCAGCGAGGTGACTTTACAACCCATTGACATTTTAGATGCTGATGCGGCGATTTTGTTCTCGGACATCTTGGTTGTGCCCGAAGCGATGGGCATGGAGCTGACTTTTGGTGTGGGTGAAGGACCTAAATTTCCGCAACCGCTCACCTGTCGTGCAGATGTTGAAAAGCTGCCCATATTGGATGACCCCACGCGTGAACTTGGTTATGTGATGGATGCCGTGAGCACGATTCGTCGTGATTTAAACGGTAGGGTTCCCTTGATTGGTTTTGCGGGCAGCCCTTGGACACTTGCCACATATATGGTTGAAGGTGGCGGCTCTAAAAACTTCTCCAAAGTTAAAGCGATGATGTTTAATGAACCAGAGACGATGCACTTATTGCTTGAAAAGCTGGCGGATTCGGTGGCGGCTTATTTGAATGGGCAAATTGCCAGTGGCGCACAGGCTGTACAAATCTTCGATACTTGGGGCGGTATTCTTAATACCCGCGATTACCAAACATTTTCGTTGCAATATATGGCAAGAATTGTGTCACAACTTAAGCGTGAGCATGATGGGCGCAAAGTGCCAGTGATTCTTTATTCGAAGGGTGGCATGGGTTGGCTTGAAGCCATGGCGGATACGGGCTGCGATGTGTTGGGCTTGGATTGGTCTATTGATATTGATGAAGCGCGTTCTCGTGTGGGCGATAAAGTGGCATTACAAGGCAATATGGATCCAACGATGTTGTATGCCAGCCCAGAAAAAATTCGCGCAGAAGTGAAAGATATTTTGAGCAAGTTTGGGCATGGTAATGGACATGTGTTTAATCTTGGACACGGCATCACACCCGATGTGCCACCTGAACATGCCATTGAATTCTTCAAAGCCGTGCGTGAAGAGTCTGGAAAATATCACAAGAAGTGCTAATCAACGCATGATTGAGCAGGCTGCGAAGAATTAGAAAAAAGGTTGTAGATGTGTTTACAGGCATTATTCAAGATGTAGGTATGATTGTTGAACTTGACCATCAAGCTGAGCAGTCGTTATTGGTGTTTTCAACGACACTTAACATGACGGCTTGGCAGTTGGGGGATTCGGTCGCTGTGGATGGATGCTGTTTGACAATTACCGCGTTCCCAGATGCTAAAAAAAGCCAATGGGCAGCAACATTATCACCTGAAACATTGGCGCTCACGCGATTTGCGCAGTTAAAAGTTGGGGCAAAAGTTAATTTAGAGCCTGCTTTGCGTGTGGGTGATGCTTTGGGCGGACATATGGTCAGTGGTCATATTGATGCTGTGGCAGAGGTGATTTCTGTGGCAGATGTAGGCGAGCATTGTGTGATGTGTTTTGCAGTGCCTGAACATCTGAAACAATATGTGGTGGTCAAAGGTTCGGTGACTTTAAACGGTGTAAGTTTAACGGTAAATCAAGTGAATAATCGTCAGTTTAATGTCAATTTAATCCCGCACACATTAAATCACACCAATTTAAATGCGGTGCAAGCAGGTGCAGTGGTCAACCTTGAAACTGACTTATTGGGTCGTTATGTCGCGCGAATATTGGCTTGTCAAAGCCAAACACAGGAGCAAGTATGAGTTTAGACTCTTGCGAAGAGCTGATTGAAGAATTACGTGCAGGTCGCATGATTATCCTTGCCGATGATGAAGATAGAGAGAATGAGGGTGATTTGGTGATGGCGGCAGAGTGGGTAACCCCTGAAGCCATTAACTTTATGGCAACCCATGGCAGAGGTTTGATTTGTTTAACCCTTGAAGAAGCGCAAGTTGAAAAATTAAATCTTCCGTTGATGACCTCCAATATCAATGCCAAATTCAAAACCAATTTTACAGTATCCATTGAAGCTGCAGAAGGTGTCACGACTGGCATCTCTGCTTATGACAGAGCGCATACTATTCGCACTGCCATTGCCGATCAGGTGACGGCCAAGGATATTCATTCGCCAGGTCATGTTTTTCCGCTTAAAGGTCAAGAAGGTGGAGTGTTGGTGAGGGCAGGGCACACCGAAGCCAGCATTGATTTGGCAAGATTGTCTGGGTTAAAGGCAGCGGGTGTGATTTGTGAAATCATGAATGAAGATGGCACTATGGCGCGTATGCCTGAGTTGAAGGTATTTGCTAAAAAACACGGCATTAAAATTGGTTGTATCGCCGATTTGATTAGCCATAGACTTAAACACGATTCTTTGGTTAAACGTGAAGTGGAAGTGCGTTTGCCCACTGAATTTGGTGATTTTAAGATGATTGGTTTTAGTAATATGGTGGATGATGCTGAACATGTGGCTTTGGTGATGGGTGAGCCCACTGCTGATGAAGCGTGTTTGGTGCGGGTGCATTCGGAATGTTTGACCGGTGATGTGTTTACTTCACGCCGCTGTGATTGTGGTTCGCAACTGCATGCGGCGATGAAACAAATTGCGGATGCAGGTTGTGGCGTATTGTTGTATTTGCGTCAAGAAGGGCGCGGCATTGGTTTGTTGAACAAATTACGCGCTTATTCGTTGCAAGATGCAGGACATGATACGGTAGAAGCCAATAAAAAGCTGGGTTTTAAGGCGGACTTGCGTGATTATGGCATAGGGGCGCAGATTTTACGTGCTTTGGGTCTGCGTCAATTAAATTTATTGACCAATAACCCGAAAAAAATCATTGCTTTGGATGGTTATGGTTTGGAAGTGATGCAGCGGGTGCAACTTGAAACATCGGCTCATGAAGAAAATATTCATTATTTAACCACCAAACGCGATAAAATGGGACATATGCTTGAAGGTTTGGGTACAAAAAAAGTGGCGGGAGAAAACCATGAGTCTTGATGCGCCAACATTAGTGGGCACTGTGGATGCCAGTGGTTTACGCATTGGTATTGTAGCAAGTCGGTTTAATGAAAAATTGATGGACAGCTTACTTTCAGGCACAGTGGATGCCTTATCTCAACATGGTGCAGCCTTAGCAGACATCAATATTGTACGGGTTGCAGGCGCTTTGGAAATTGGCACGATTGCCCAGCGTATGGCGAAGTCGCAAGTGTATGAAGTGATTGTATGTTTGGGGTGTGTGATTCGCGGCGGTACTGCACACTTTGATTATGTATGTGATGGGGCGATGCGGGCGATTGGTCATGTAGCAGAACGTGGTGATATTGGTGTGGGTAATGGTGTATTAACGGTGGATACCCTTGAGCAAGCTTGGGACAGAACCGGTGGTGCGCATGGGCATAAAGGTGCAGAAGCGGCATTAACGGCAGTTGAAATAGCATGTTTATTAAAGGATTTGGAACCCATGAGGGAGCGAGTGTGAGTAATAAAGAGACAAAAAAGAGTAAAAAACGTATGCCTAATCGTCATTTGGCAAGGGAATCTGCTTTGGAATCGCTTTATGCTTGGCATAATGGTGGTAATGATACGGCAATGATTCCAGCTATTTTGGCAGATCGTTTGCAAGAAACACAACGCCAAGCACAAGATGCGGACTACTTGCGTGAAATGGTCTATGGTGTGAGTGAACATTGTGAGGCTCTAGATGCTTTGATTGCTCAGGCAGTGAAAGGACGCAGCTTGCGTAGTGTGGCGCATATTGAGATTAATGTATTACGTATGGCCGTTTGGGAGATGCAATATCATTTGGAAATTCCTTGTCGGGTGATTATCAATGAAGCACTGGAGTTAACACGCGCATATGCAGATGAGCCCTCTCGCGGTTTCATCAATGGTGTATTGGATCATGTAGCAAAAGGCGTGCGTGCTGAGGAAATGAAGCCATCATAACACTGAGCAGCGAAGGAGACGGTTTTGGAATACATACAATGTACACACTGTAGTAAAAAATATGGTGTGAATGATAAGATTCGTGCCGCAGTGGGTCGTGATACGCCATGTAAAGCTTGCCACGAGACTTTCTCAATTGTGCTGCATGGTGGTGAGGTGTTGGCAGAGGATTTGTCAGTTGTTCGTGAAGGGGGCTGGGACCCTTCTTTTACGATGCCTTCTACAGAAGTGCAAAGCGTATCAAGCAAAAAAGATGAAGGCTCAAGCCAAGCAGGTGAGGGTGAAGAAGGTGAGTTAGCTGCCTTTATTAAAGCCAAAAAAAATAAGAAACAACAACAAATATGGATGACAGCTGGTCTGGCGGTGAGTGCGCTGCTGGGTCTTGCGATATTTTTCTTCTTGGGCGGCGAGCCTGATTTGGTAACACAAGTGAGTAATATTACGCACTCTGCTGAGAAAAAAGCACAGCAAACGCTGCCGAGCAAGCTTGAAGACAAGGATAAACCCGAATGTAGACAAGCTGCAGCGGCACAATGGGTGCTTGATGCACGGGTGATGCATGGCTCATATGATGCTGAAGAATATATTGCGCTTTTAAAACGCAGTCAGCTTCAAACTGCGCAAGTGCGGATGTTGTGTAGTGATACACAGGTGATTCAACATATTCTAAAGTCAGCCACAGAAGAATACAAACCGCTATGGTTTGAAGCCGAGTTAAAGGCTTTACTGCCCTAAACGCACGCATGTTCGAGGCAGCGAACATGAATACGGGTCACTTTTTATCTCTTTGGGGTTGAAATACTTTTTTGCTGCCCCTATCTATCGTTGTAGAAGATATTCTTGATTTATATGTATCGTTGGAGTGTAAAGAATGGCAAAAGTAATTGGTATTGATTTAGGAACCACAAATTCATGTGTGGCCGTGATGGAAGGGGATACAGCAAAAGTTATCCCAAATAGTGAGGGTGATAATACGACACCTTCTGTGGTTGCTTTTACCGCAGATGAGCGTTTGGTGGGTGCTGCGGCAAAACGCCAAATGGTCACCAACCCTGAAAAAACATTTTTTGCGGTCAAACGCTTAATTGGTCGCAAATTTGATTCCAAAGAAACCAAACATCATCATGCGTTGGTCTCTTATCCTATTGTTGCCGCTGATAATGGTGATGCTTGGCTTGAAGCAGACGACAAAAAAATGAGTCCGCAAGAAATTTCTGCAATCACATTGCAAAAAATGAAAGCAACAGCAGAAGATTATTTGGGTGAAAGCGTGAGTGATGCAGTGATTACTGTGCCTGCATATTTTAATGACTCACAGCGTCAGGCGACCAAAGATGCAGGTGCGATTGCGGGTTTGAATGTGTTGCGCATTGTCAACGAGCCAACAGCCGCAGCATTGGCATATGGTCTTGATAAAACTGAAGAAAATCATTTGATTGCGGTGTATGACTTGGGTGGTGGTACATTCGACATTTCGATTCTTGAAATTGGTGATGGTGTATTTGAAGTGAAAGCGACCAATGGTGACACATTTCTTGGTGGTGAAGATTTTGACCAAGTTTTGATTCAATATTTAGCGGCAGAGTTCAAAAAAGAACATGGCGTAGACTTGATGCAAGATGCTTTGGCATTGCAGCGTTTGCGCGAAGCATCTGAAAAAGCAAAAATTGAGCTATCTTCAAGCCAACAAACAGAAGTTAACCTACCTTTTATTACCGCGGATGCCTCTGGACCTAAACATTTGTTGATTAAAGTTTCACGGGCTAAATTTGAATCTTTGGTGGGTGATATGGTTGAAGCGTCATTAAAACCATGTGCGCAGGCATTAAAAGATGCTGGGGTGAAAGCTTCTGATGTGCATGAAGTGGTGTTGGTGGGTGGTCAAACACGTATGCCATTGGTGCAAGAAAAAGTGAAAGCATTTTTTGGTTCTGAGCCACATAAAGGTGTGAATCCTGATGAAGTTGTTGCGATTGGTGCGGCGATTCAAGGCGCGATTTTGACAGGCGACGTGACGGATGTGTTGTTATTGGATGTGACACCATTGTCATTGGGCATTGAAGTTGAAGGTGGTTTGTTCAATAAAATCATTGAGAAAAACACCACTATCCCTACTAAAAAATCACAAACTTATACCACAGCAGCGGATAATCAGTCTGCGGTGACGATTAAAATTGCTCAAGGTGAGCGTGAAATCTTCTCTGCCAACAAAGAAATGGGTTTATTTAATCTTGAGGGCATTGCGCCTGCATCGCGTGGCACACCGCAAATTGCAGTGACCTTTGATATTGATGCCAATGGCATTATCCATGTGCATGCAAAAGACAATGGTACGGGCAAAGAAACGTCGATTCGCATTGAATCAGGTTCGGGTTTGAGTGAAGACGAAATCGAACGCATGAAACAAGATGCGGAAGAGCACGCTGAAGAAGATGCTAAGGTGAAAGAAGGCATTGAGGCGCGTAATCGTGCGGATCAAATGGTGTTTTCAACTGAAAAATCATTGGAAGAACATGCTGATGTTGTGGATGAAGAAACAACAACTACCATTAAAGACGCTTTGGAAGTGTTAAAAGAAGCACTTAAAGGCGATGATTTGGATGCGATTAAAGCAGCTGAAGAAGATTTGGCGACCAAATCACAAAAATTAGGTGAAGCTGTGTATCAAAAGATGCAAGCTGAACAAGAAGCACAAGCAGCGGGTACGGCAGAAGCCCCCGAAGCAACTGAATCAGAAGGCACAGCTAAAAATGCTGGAGCACAAGATGCAGATATTGTGGATGCTGAAGTGGTGGATGAGAAAAAAGACGCTAAATAGACTTATCTTAAGAAAGCGATGAGCAGTTGAAGAGGAGCGAGGTTGATAGCCTTGCTCCTTTTTGTGTTGATG
>CAZWPS010000001.1:46061-47367 GCA_964635775.1 uncultured Zetaproteobacteria bacterium
TTGATGTTGGTGATAAAAATGTGTAAAAACTTGGTTTTGTAGGAGAGTTTGGGTGTCCAAAAGAGATTATTATGATGTACTTGGCGTTGATAAAGGCGCTGATAATAATGCGATTAAACGTGCTTATCGTAAGTTAGCAATGAAATACCATCCAGACCGTAATCCTGATGATGCGAAAGCTGCGGAATCTTTTCGCGAAGTCACAGCAGCCTATGAAGTGGTGTCTGATGAGAATAAACGCGCCCGTTATGATCAATATGGACATGCTGGCGTGGATGAGCAAATGGGTGGTTTTGGTGCGGGTGGTTTCCAAGGCTCACATGCTTATCAAGATTTTGGCGATTTGTTTGGTAATGTGTTTGGTGATGCTTTTGGTTTTGGTGGCGGCGGACAACAAAGCAATCAAGGCGCAGATTTGCGCTATAACTTAACCATTTCTTTAGAAGAAGCTGCTACAGGCAAAGAAGTTGAATTGAATATCCCCAAACATGACCATTGTGATACCTGTGATGGTTCAGGGGCAAGACCCGGCACGCACCCTGTGCCTTGTTCCACATGCGGTGGGCATGGGCAAGTGCAGATGCAGCAAGGCTTTTTTGCAGTTCGCCGTGCGTGTCCAAGTTGTAATGGTGTAGGTAAAAAGATTGAGTCACCTTGTGTATCTTGTGGGGGCACTGGGCGCAAGAAGGTGAAGAAGAACCTGAAGATTAAGATTCCTGCGGGTGTGTATGATGGGGCGCAAGTTCGTGTTTCTGGTGAGGGCGAAGTCGGTGAGCAGGGCGGCGCTTCAGGTGACTTGTTTATTGTGGTCAATATCAAAGAACATGCGATTTTTGAGCGTGATGGTGCAGATTTACACTGTGAAATGCCGATTACTTTCCCACAAGCGACGTTGGGTGCTGAAGTGGATGCACCGACTTTGGTGGGTAAGGTCAAGATTCGTATTCCTGCGGGCACAGAGAGTGGGCGTGTATTTCGTTTGCGCGGGCATGGTGTGAAAGATGTGCGTGTGCGCCAGGAAGGTGATTTATTTGTGCGTGTGCAAATTGCTGTGCCGAAGAAATTAACAGCAAGTCAAGAGGACTTGCTCAAAGCCTTTGCTAAAGAAACAGGTGATGAGGTGTATCCAGAGCGTTCATCATTCTTAGATAAAGTGAAAGATTTATGGGATGATGTGGCAAAGGATAAGCCTTAGGTTGATGTGATAGCCTGAATGATTCAGCATTTTTAAAATGCTTGAGAATACCAGCATTTACCCCTGTAGTTGTTTAAATTTCCTCTGATTTGCTTGATTTCAAGGAGAAAA
>CAZWPS010000001.1:47467-55433 GCA_964635775.1 uncultured Zetaproteobacteria bacterium
AGGAGAGATGTATGCGGATAATCATTACAGGTGCATCAGGACGCATGGGCAGAATGTTGGTGAAAGCGGTTGCACTCACCACAGATGCCACTTTAGTTGGGGCAACAGAGCGTGTTGCTTCGGCATACATTGGCAAAGATGCAGGGTTAATGCTTGGCATCGATGCGTTGGATGTTGATGTGGTTGATGACTTAAATGAATGCGCTGAAGCCGATGTCTTGATTGATTTTACAGCACCAGAACCTTGTTTGAAACACGCGGCATTTGTAGCCCAGAAAGGCATGGCAATGGTTGTGGGGACCACAGGTTTTGATGCCACACAACAGCAGCAATTGGATGCGTTATTGCAGCACTCACCTACAGTGGTGGCGGCAAATTATTCAGTGGGCGTTAATTTGGCTTTAAATTTAATTCAACAAGCGGCAAGCGTATTAAATGCGGATTATGATGCTGAGATTTATGAGGCACATCATAAACATAAAGTGGATGCGCCATCAGGCACGGCACTTGCCATGGGTAAAGCATTGGCAGCAGGTCGTGAAGTAGACTTTGATGAAAAAGCAGTGTTTTCGCGTGAAGGTATCACAGGAGCACGCGAAACAGGTGCCATTGGCTTTTCTGTTGTGCGTGGCGGCAATATTGTTGGTGATCATCAAGCCATGTTTATTTCAGATGAAGAACGCATTGAAATCAATCATTTTGCAGTCGATCGAATGGTTTTTGCTAAGGGTGCAGTGCGCGCGGCTTTATGGTTGACCCATCAAGGTGCAGGGCGTTATGACATGCAAGATGTGTTGGGCTTGAAATAAAACGATGCGCGGCACTAACATGACCAAGCAACGTGGTTTCACTTTGATTGAAACACTGGTTGCTTTAGGCATTGCGGCAGTGGCTTTAACTGCCCTTGCCGGTCGCCTTGGTCTTTCAGCGGACACCCAGCGCACTTTGATGATACACACCACCATGTTGGAAGTAGCAACGAATATCCTTGAAAAACAACGTTATGCACCCACGATTAGTATGGATGAAAAAGATGGGGACATCACGATGCGTGGCATGGATATGCATTGGAATTTAACGGTAGAAAAGACCATGATTGATGATTTTATTCGTCAAAATGTTATCGTATCCTTTGCTAATGAACCTGATGTATCTTTATTTTTATTTCGTATTAAAAAAGGTATGAGTGCGCAATGAAAGGTTTCACATTGCTTGAAGTATTGTTGGCTTTGATGGTTTTTTCCTTACTTATGGGCTTAACGTGGACAGTGCTTACACCTGCTGGTGAGGGTTTTGTGATGTTGCAAGAATCACGCATGCAACTTGAAGAACAGCAATGGATAGGCAAACAATTACGCCGTGATGTTAATTACTTAACCACTTCAGAAGATAAAAGCGTACCTGCTGTGGTGTTAAGCAACGATAGCCGTGGTGATGGTGCTTTTGATGAATTACAACTATTGATTCGTGATCCGATGTATCCAGGCTTAACTTTGGTGCGTTATATCATGGATGAAAATACGCATATGCTCAAACGCGAAGCCAAAAGTGCATGGAGCCGCGCCCATGTGGAGTCGATTTCATGGAATTTAGCCAATATAAGCTCATTTGATGTAGAGGCTTTTGATATGGCTTCGGGTTGGAAGCAAACATGGGGTTCAGAACCACCCTACACCAAACCCAAGGGCTTGAGGGTGACGATTCAAGATGAACTTGGTGAAATGATATGGGATTTACCTGTGATGGTTGCGCCTTAACTCCCCTGCATTCGTATCATGCTGAATCATTACGTTTTTTCTTAGTTAGCTTCGTAAATGTGGGAATCCATGCAGCAAACTTATCACCCCGCCATCGTCCCACCCCATCACAACAAACGTGTCATCCCGAACGCAGTTGAGGGATCTTGCGCGGCAAGATGTGTAGGCAAGCTCAACACGACAATGAAGTGTGTAGTGATGAATCAGGCACAACACTCAAAATCATACCACACCGTGAATGAATCCGTTTTTTGCCATTTCCTTCGTATGATTCACTTCGTGACTTGAATTTTCCGCGTTCCTTTTTAATATTTGGCAGTATGATAAAAGTTGATAACCTTTGTAGACAATATGGCAGCCAATTTGCCGTTGAAAACTTAACCTTTGAAGTCAATCGTGGTGAAGTGATGGGTTTGCTTGGTCCAAATGGAGCAGGAAAATCAACCACGATGAAGATGTTGAGCTGTTTTCTTCCGCCATCATCTGGTGACGCTTCGATTGCAGGGCTGAGTTTGGCGCAATCCTTGGAAGTGCGGCGATTGGTGGGTTATTTGCCCGAACATGCGCCTTCTTACCATGAATTGGATGTGGATACCTACTTACAATTTGTGGGAAAAATGCATGGTTTGTCGCCAGCAAGTAGGCAAGACAAAGTGGGTGAAATGAGCAGAGCTTGCGGTTTAGAGCAAGTGATGTTTCGCCGTATTGAAGCGTTATCGAAGGGTTTTAGGCAGCGTGTAGGTTTAGCTGCAAGTATGTTGCATGATCCGCAGTGTTTGATTCTTGATGAACCTACGACAGGGCTTGACCCTAACCAAATCATTGAAATCAGGCATTTGATTCGCCGTTTGGGTGAGCATAAAACGGTATTATTGTCTTCGCATATCTTGCCCGAAGTGGAAGCGGTGTGTGATCGCATCATGATTATTGATCAAGGCAAGTTGCAAGCTTTGGGAACACCTGCTGAACTTGCCCAACAAGCGCAGGGTGGTTTATTGATTCATATACGCTTGCGCGGACATGTTGCAGCTGTTTTAAAGCGTTTAAACAATGAATTGGCTGAGTTGGAAGTGCAGCAACAACAAGCCATGAATGATGAAGAGGTCTATTGTGCGCTTTACCATGCTGATGACAGATGTGGTTTAGCGGAAAAGATTTTTCATGCTGCTGTAGCAGAAGGTGCGGTATTGCTGGAAATGCGACAAGAGAAGATTTCGCTTGAAGATGTATTTCGTGAACTTACAGGGAGTAATACATGAGTGTAATCATGGCTTTGTGTCAAAAAGAGTGGCGAATTGCTTTGGATACACCGCAAGGTTATGTGGTATCGATTGCATTTTTATTGGTCGCGGGTTTTTTCTTTGGTGGTAACTTATTTTTAAATGGACAAGCGGATATGCGGCATTGGTTTGCCATATTACCCTTGCTTTATATCTTTTTTATTCCAGCAATGGCGATGCGTTTGTTCGCAGAAGAGTTAAAAGAAGGCACTTATGAGCTGTTGGCAACCATGCCTACACGCACCATTGACCTTGTACTGGGCAAATATTTAAGTGTATTGGGACACCTGACCTTTTTATTGGCTTTAACCTTATTATATCCGCTTAGTTTATCCTTTTTGGGTGATATTGATGCGGGTTTAATTGCGGCAGCATACTTAGCAGCATGGTTGTTAGCCGCATCTTTTTCGGCGATGTGTTTGTATGCATCGGCAATGACGCGCCATGCTATGGTTGCGTATATTATTGGTTTAGGCTTGTTATTATCCATCTTTTTGCTGACACAAGTTGCCGTAACATTATCACCTGCGGCACAAGATTTAATTGTATTACTTGGCCCTATCAATCATTTCCAACAGATGTTGCGAGGGGTGGTGGCGTTCAGTGATGTGATGTTATTTGTAGGATTAACGGTGTTTTTTCTGGCTTTAAGCTGGTTTGAATTAGAGCGTAGGAGGTGGCGTTAAGATGCAGCATATAGATCAACGTACTATAATTCGTCGTCAAAGTTGGTTGACTTTGGCTTTGCTGACTTTGATATGTGTCTTGTTATTTGCTTTGGCATCAAGCTCGCATTGGCGCAGTGATTGGAGTGACAATCAAACGTCAAGCTTATCATCATCGAGCTTGCAGGTGTTGGCATCTTTGGATGAGCCGATTCAAATCAAGGCTTACTTTACCGCAGACTTACCACAGCCTTATGGGCAATTACAACAATTCATTGAAGATAAACTCATGGCTTATCATGCAGCAGGGCAGGGCAATATTGGTTATGAAATGATTAACCCTGCAGATGATCCAAACATCGAGGCGGCATTAACGGCTTTAAATGTTCCTAAAGTGCAGGTGCAGGTGATTGAGGATGATCGGGCGCAAGTGCGTCAAGGTTATTTGGCTGTCATCATTGAATATCTTGATCAGCAAGAAGTGATTCCTGTGGTACAAACGGATGTTGGTTTTGAATATTTATTAACGCGGAAAATAAAGAAAATCAGTGGTGAAGGCAGACAAACGATTGCTGTAGCGACTGGTTTTGGTGCAGCTGATATTTCCAAGCTTGAGAAGTTGAGCAAATTACTTGAAGATGATTATGACTTTATTAGCGTTGACTTGCATACAAATGCTGTGCCTAGTGAGGTCAAAACACTGATTGTAGATGGGGTAGACCAGCAGCCTAGTGATTCATTTCGTTATCATTTGGATCAATTTCGTATGACGGGTGCGGGTGTATTGGTTTTGGCAGGGAATGTGGAGCCGAATTTAAGCATGGGTTTTTCAGTATTACCCACGGACCAGTATGCTCATGTTTGGTTGCTTGAGGACTTGGATGTGTCGGTTGAGCCAGGTTTGGTGATGGATCAACAAGCCAGCCGTATTACAGTGAATCAACAGCAGGGCGGTTTCTCATTTCGTAGCGTGGTTGATTTTCCTTTTATTGTGAATGTTGTGAATATCAATCAAAATCATGTGATTACACAAGGTCTGGAGACGGTTTCCATGCCTTTTGCATCACCGTTGCTTTGGGCAAACCCTGATGCCTTGAAACAAACGCTACTCACATCATCGGAGTGGTCTGCGGTGCAATCAGGACCACCTTTTGATGTTAATCCATTGCTGAGTATGAATGAACGTTTTCAAGGTTTAAGTCTGCGCCCTTCGGCGATGTTTTTGCTGCAAGAAGGGGAAATGAAGTCTGCTTTTGAACAAGCACCAGCAGGCATAAAAGCGAATGAACACCTGCAACACACCGAAAACGGACGTTTGTTAATCGCAGGTTCAGCGGCATTGTTGGATAATGAGTTTATTGAAGGCAGCAATACGGTGATGGTATTGAATATGTTAGATTGGTTAAGTTATGATGCAGCTTTGATTGAATTGCGTTCGCGTGGTGTCAGTCAGCGACCTTTGTATCCTTTGAACCAAGCTGAACGTCAATTCTTCAAAAGCCTGTGGATATTTGCCTTGCCGGCATTAGTGCTGATGCTTGGTTTGTGGCGATGGTTGGCATTACGTAAGCGTAGGGCGGTTTAAGATGAAAAAATATCATGTGATTGCGCTGTTGCTTTTGTGTGTTCTGTTGTTGGCTGTGGTTTTTCAACAACAACCCACATCGACATCGCAAACATTACCTCAATGGTCAGCGTGGAAGATAGAAGCAGTGACTCAGCTGGAAATTCAACATCAAGGGCAAATGATTTTGCATGCCAAGTTATCACCTCAGGGCTGGTTACGTGCTGATGCGGCGCATCAAGGCGAATCTTTAGCCGTGAAACAGGCGGCTGTTGAGCAATTATTGGACAACCTTCATGCCATGAAAGCCAAACGTGTTGCCAGCATGAAAGCAGCGCAACATGGTCTTTTTGCAGTGGGTGAACACGGTTATCAACTGCGTTTATTGGCTAAAGATGGGCAAGATGTATTGCATGTATTTGTGGGTAAAACGGGGAATGACTTACGCAGCACCTATATCCGTTTTGCGGGTGAAGACGCAGTATTTAGCGTGAACCAAGTGTTGACTTGGCAAGTCAGGCGTACAGCAAAATCATGGTTAAAACCCATGATAGAAGAGCATGCACCATGAGTGATGCGGTGCAGCTTATTCTCTTTGATTGTGATGGCACATTAACTGATTCGCATGGCAGCATTGCGCTTGCCATGCAACAAGCATTTGTTGATCATGGCATTGCCAAGCCTGATTACCAAGATGTGCTTGCTATCATTGGTTTATCTTTGCAGGCGGCGGTGCATCAACTTGCTACAAATGATATCGATGCGCCAACGAAACATGCCATTGGTTTATCATATGCTAAAAATTATCGGGCTACAGAAAACGCATTGGTTTTGTACCCTAAAGTGGTCGAAACTTTAGAAGTATTAAGTCATCGTGGTTATATGATGGGGGTGGTGACAGGTAAATCCAGTGGTGGTTTGATTCGGGTATTGGATAAGTTTGATTTACATCGCTTTTTCCCTGTATGGCGTACCGCAGATTTATGTTATTCCAAACCTCACCCAGCTATGGCATTGGAATGTATGGCGGAAATGGGCGCTTTAGCTGAAAACACTACGGTGATTGGTGATTCACGTTTTGATATTCAAATGGCAAATGCAGCACATACTGACGCACTTGGTGTCTCTTTTGGTGTTGAACCTGAAGCGGTGTTAAGGCAAGAAGGGGCAATGGATGTGCTGCATGTTTTTGAAGACGCTTTAAACTTCTTCCCACCACTTTCTTAACGTAGTTATCTCTTATTTTGGTTCTAAAATTGTGAAAAGCGTTGTTAAAAACAATTTCGGCGAGTAGGGCTTTTGTAAGAACCCAGATAATACACCTTGAGGTAGTTTTAAGCTTTCAGCCTCATCATAACCTGATGATAATAAAACATGTATATGAGGTGCTTTTTTATGAATATATTGGGCAACGACTGAGCCACTCACATTGGGCATCACCATATCACATACCACAGCTACAATATCCTCTTGATGGGCATCAAAGATTTCAATACCTTCTTTCCCATCTTTGCCGAGTAACACACTAAAACCAGCATCGCTTAACACCGCTTCGGCTAATTCAAGAATATCTTCTTCATCATCAATGACTAATATCGTCCCTGAACCTATCATCACCGTTTGTGTTTTAGTGAAAGATTGCTCATGATTTAATACTGTTGCCGAAGCAGGGAAGGCAACACGAATGGCGGTGCCTTGCCCCAATGTGGAGCTTAAAGAAATTGCCCCTTGATGTGTGTTGATAATGCCTTGTATCGCACTCATACCCAAACCGCGCCCTGTGAATTTGGTGGTGAAAAAAGGCTCAAATATTTTGTTTTGTGTATCTTGATCCATGCCTGAACCATTATCTTTGACTTCAATATAAACATAATGCCCTGGTTGGGCATCATTCGTGTTGATGCATTGATTGAGCCATGTTTTGTTCGCGTCCATTTCCCCTAAAGTGATGTGGATGTTGCCTTGTTGTGTAATCGACTCACCAGCATTGGTTAATAAATTTAATATCACTTGCTGAATTTGGCGAGTATCGGCATCAATAGCAGGTAGTTTTTCTGCTATATCCATGGTGAGCTTAATGTTTTCACGCCAATTTGCTTGTGCAATATCCAACACGTCATGCAGTAGGGGAGCTAAAGAAATGGCTGTTTTTTCAAACGCACCACCACCAGAATACATCAACATTTGTTGACATAATTCAGCAGCGCGTTCGCTGGCTGTTTGCACTTTTTTCAAATAAGGCAAGATGGCTTGTGGTTCATCAATTTTCCTTTCGGCTAAAGCAATATTACCTAAAATAGAGGTCAGGATGTTGTTGAAATCATGGGCGATGCCGCCCGCAAGTACACCAAGTGATTCTAAGCGTTGCCCATGTTCAAGCTGGGCTTGATAGGCTTTTTTGTCGGACTCTTCTTGTTTGCGATGGCTAATATCCCGCATGGTGAGCAAAATGGCATGTTCACCTTGCCAGTGCATGGTTGCGGTTTGAAATTCGGCTGAAAATTCTTGACCATGCACTTTAATCAAGCTGATTTCGCGTAAGCTGGATAAGTGTTGAGACTGCCGATTACCCAAATGTTGAATCATGATGCTTTGACTTTCAGTTGCCACCGAAGCCAATACTTTCTTGCCGAGCATGGCGGAGATTTTATCAGCAGCAAACATCTTGATGGCAGCAGGATTGAGGTATACCCATATACC
>CAZWPS010000002.1:0-25563 GCA_964635775.1 uncultured Zetaproteobacteria bacterium
CCAAAGCACCTGCAATAATCAACATATTATTGCCCAGCGTAAAACCAATACCTGCTGCAGCCCAACCTGAATATGAGTTAAGCATGGAGACAATGACTGGCATATCTGCGCCGCCAATGGGGATAATGAGCAACACACCCAATAATAAAGCAATGCCCAACATCAATAAAAATGCTGTTGATGATTGATCCATGAAAAACACAATACCCGCACCAATCATCACTATGCCTAAAATCAAATTAAGCAGGTGTTGCCCTTTAAA
Source organism: uncultured Zetaproteobacteria bacterium (assembly GCA_964635775.1). Classification (GTDB taxonomy): domain Bacteria; phylum Pseudomonadota; class Zetaproteobacteria; order Mariprofundales; family Mariprofundaceae; genus Ghiorsea. The sequence continues at coordinate 263 of CAZWPS010000002.1, forward strand.
GGCTACTGGCGAACCCGATAACAACCCTTTCAACTTGCCAAAAGCAATCAAAGAAGCAGTGAAGGTAATGGCACCAATAAATGTGCCTAAAAATAGTTCAATACGACTCGCAAGTTTTAAGCTGCCATCAGCTGCGGCAATACCATAAGCTTCGGGGTTTTGCCATGCTGATACAGCAATACAAACTGCCGCTAAACCGACCAAGGAATGCATAAAAGCCACCATCTCTGGCATGTCTGTCATGGGTATTTTTTTAGCCGCTATACCGCCAATGCAAGCACCGATGGCAATCGCAACAAGAATCCAAGTATAATTTTGTACACCATCGAGTTGTAGGGTAATCAACACTGCAATACCCATGCCCAACATGCCAAATTTATTGCCCATACGCGCTGATTCGGGCGAAGAAAGCCCTTTAAGTGCTAAAATAATTAAAATTGAGGCAACTAAATATGCCAGTTCCGTCATGTTTGCTGATAACATAGAATCCCCTTATGAACGCTTTTTAAACATAGCGAGCATACGTTGCGTCACCATAAAACCACCAAAAATATTCACTGAAGCCAAACCTACAGCCACCAGCCCCAACACTGTTGCCAAATTCGACTCCAGTGGTCCTGAAGCAATGATTGCCCCAACAATGACAATGCTCGAAATGGCATTGGTTAAACTCATCAACGGCGTATGCAGTGCTGGTGTGACATTCCACACAATGTGGTAACCCACAAAGATGGCCAACACAAAAACTGTGAACGACATCACAATAGGATCAACGGTCGTGGCGGCTGCCGTATGTGCGTGTGCGGCAATATCGCAGCTTGTTTCACCATATAGTTGTTCTGAATTACACATGATTAACGTCTCCCTGCTAACACATCAGCTTTTAGAAATTCACCAGCAAAAGTTAAAAGTGAGGCTTCAATAATATCATCATCGCGGTTGATATTAATCTTGCCTGTTTCTTTATCCAACATCAAACCGATAAAGTTTTGCATATTTTTTGCATACAAAGCACTGGCATCAGCAGCTAATAATGCAGGAATATTACTCTCGCCAACAAAGGTCACACCATCTTTGCTCCATACCGCATCTTTTTCCGATAGCGGACAGTTACCACCCGATTCCACCGCCATATCCACAATGACCGAGCCTACCTTCATCTTGCTCACCATCGCTTCTGTAATCAATACAGGTGCAGGTTTACCAGGAATAAGCGCGGTGGTGATAATAATATCAGCAGCAGCGACATGTTGGGCAATCAGCTCGGCTTGTCGTTGTTTATAATCATCTGACATCTCTTTAGCATAACCCGCAGCATCTTCAGCATCATGATCTTGAGCCACTTCAACAAATTGAGCACCCAAACTTTCCACCTGCTCTTTTGCCGCAGCACGCACATCAAAAGCTTTAACCCTTGCGCCTAAGCGTTTGGCTGTGGCAATGGCTTGTAAACCCGCCACACCTGCGCCCATAATCAATACTTGAGCAGGTTGCACTGTGCCAGCGGCAGTCATTAACATGGGCATAAAACGTTGATAATGTTCCAGTGCCAAGAAAACAGACTTATACCCAGCAATATTGGCTTGTGATGATAAGACATCCATGCTTTGCGCCCGCGAGGTGCGTGGAATCATTTCCATGGCAAAGGTCGTCAAACCGTGTTTGGCATAATCTTCGAGTAAGGGGTTGCTAAATGGTGTTTGTAAGCTGGCAACCAAGGTTCCTTTGTTTAACACTTTCATTTCTTGGGCATCAAGGGGTTGTACTTTTAATACAATATCAGCTTGACGGGTCACTGAGGCAAAGTCATCAGCAAGTGTTGCGCCCGCAGCTTCATAGCTGGCATCGGTGATGTTCGCTTGTATGCCTGCGCCACGTTGTACAACGACATCGCAACCAGCGGCTTTGTATTTTTTAATCGTTTCAGGTGTCGCGGCGACCCGTGTTTCCTTGTCAGCTATTTCAGCGGGAATTGCTATGCAAGTCATGATTCATCTCTCCCTTCAGATTCCAATGAAGCCGCGAAAGTTTAAAGCATGGGTTTATTTTTACAAACAATTAAAAAGGAAAGTTAAGTTTTTATTGTGCTTATAAGGCAAACAAGCAGGGTAGGGCGATGATAGACCAACAACAAAATGACCCCATGCACGGCATGACCCTAGAAAAAATATTAGTTGCGCTTGTTGCTTATTATGGCTGGGGAGAATTGGGGCTTCATGTCAAAATTCGTTGTTTTAATGACAACCCATCAATCAAGTCTAGCTTGAATTTCTTGCGCAAAACACCCTGGGCAAGAAGCAAAGTGGATGCCTTATACATCACGATGCTGAATGAACAAAAGCCCAACATTTGGACGATGAAAAAAATGGACTAAAGCATCACCTTTAATGTTGCATACACCACATCTGCGTGATTATCAGTCTAAAATATCAAGAACCTTGCCTTGCAAAGCGCTCAGTGAATATGGTTTTTGGATAAATCCTGCCAACCCTTTGCCGGCAAAGCGGTTGGTTGCATCTTGTTCGTTGTAACCGGATGAAAGAATCACTTTGATATCTGGCTGCATCATGCGTATTTCGCGAAAGACTTCTTCACCATTCATGCGTGGCATGGTCATATCAAGCAAAACAGCGCGAATCTCCGCTTGTTTCTCACGAAAGACTTCTACACCCTCCACACCATCGTTAGCTGTGATAATGGTAAAGCCAATGTCTTCAAGCATCATGCCTGCTGTTGCTCGGATAGTTTCTTCATCATCCACAATCAGGATGGTGCCGAAACCTTGACGAGTGGGATGATTTGTAAGTGCTTCTTTGTGTTTGTTCTCGGCATATTCAGAGCAGGGAAATAAAATTTTGAATGTTGTGCCTTTACCCACTTCAGAATAAAGCTTAATCGCACCCTTATGCCCACGAACAATGCCAAGAATGGCACTCATACCCAAACCGCGACCTGTAAACTTGGTGGTAAAAAAAGGATCAAAAAGATGCTTTTTGGTGTGATCATCCATGCCGCAGCCGGTATCGGATACTTCAATGGCAATATAACGCCCTGGCAGCAATTTATCATCCATATATGTAGTTTGAATATAATCATCATCCATATCCACAACGCCAGTATGAATGGTGACGCTACCACTCTTATTTTCAATGGCTTCAGATGCGTTGATGACCAAATTCATGATCACTTGCTGCATTTGAGAAGCATCGGCTTCGATGAGCGGAAGTTGCTTCGAAAGATTAAGACGCATAACAATATTTTTTTGCATCGAAACTTCCAGCAGCTTCATCATCTCCTCAATCAATTCGGTGAGATTGATAGCTTCGACCACAAATTTTCCTTTGCCTGAATAAGCCAACATTTGTTTGCATAAAGCCGCAGCACGTTCACTGGCGGTTTCGATATTATCAAGCATTTGAATAGCGGGGGATTTCCTATCAATTTTTCTTCTTGCCAGTCCAGCATTGCCAAGAATGGCAGTCAGAAGGTTGTTGAAATCATGAGCAATGCCACCTGCCAACACGCCGAGTGATTCCAATCGCTGTGTATGTTCCAGTTTTTCACGTTTGATATTATCTTCTGTAAGATCAAGCATACGGCCAAGAAAAAGCATGTGCGTGCCAACATGCATTTCATTGATGTTCAAATCAAGCGGGAAAACTTCACCTGATTTTCGCATGCCTTCCAATTCAACAGAGAGATTGATAGACGAGGTGCTGCCACTATTTGTATATCGTGAAAGTGCTTGGGTATGCGCATCTCTATACTTTTCAGGCATAAGTTTTGTCATCGCTTGACCGATCAGTTCTTCTTCTGCATAGCCAAACATATGACAAATGGCAGGGTTGACACTTTCGATCTTACCCTGCTGATTCATGGTGATTATACCATCTGCTGAATATTGGACGATGGCTTGAATATGTTCTGTTTGTTCGCGGACTCTTTGATCAAGTGTGCGATTGTTTTCTGCCAGTGCTTCGACTGTGGATTCTAGTTCAAGTTGAAATGTTTGAATCCGTTGTATCATGCCGGCGAAGGCTTTTGCCAATGCGCCTGCCTCATTTTTGATGGTAAATATCGAATCCAGCTGAATGTCTTGTTTGCCTGCCGCAAAATCCAGACTGGCTTGGGTAAGTTTACGAAGTGGAAGCACGAGATTGCGTGTGAACAGAAAAATGAGCAGATAACTGATGAGTAATCCCAAGCCGACAATAGCCATGAGGTTTTTTACAATATCTTGCCGGTGAGCCAAGGCTTCTTGCGTATCAATTTTGAGCACCATACCCCACTTTAAGGCAGGGATATGTTGCCACACCGCGAGCACTTCTTCGCCGCGCCAATCGATGATGATGCCTGATCCTGTTGTACCTTGAGCGCCTTCTCTAATGGGCAAGGCATTGTCGGCATCGAGTGCAATCGTGCGTTTGAATGCGGCATCAGCATCATGTCGCAAAGGTGCGGTCAGCAAAATATGATCGTTGACGATTTGACCGACAACGATTTCACCACTGTCACCAAGCCCTGTCAAATCATTGATGACATCATAAAAGGCATCGGTATCAAACTGTAAGGCGACCACCCCAATCATGTGACCATCGCGGATGACAGGCGTGGCGATAAAGGCTGCGGCTTCTTTGGAGGGTGGATAATATGCAAATGTACTGTTGTTGGTTTGTAGCAGTGCGATGGATTGTTGGAACACTTGCCCCAAGCCGCTGTCCTTATAAAGCCCTGTTTGCAGATTGGTGGCAAAATCACTTTCGTGTTTGATGCTGTAAACAATATGACCTTGTGGATCAATGAGGAAAAGGTCGTAATAGTTCCAGTGTGAAAGATAACCTTCAAAAAAGGCTGTGTAGTCTGAATGGGTTTGATGGTATGCTGCTGAATCGATGCCTTCTTGTTGAAATGCCGAGGTAAAAGCAGGCAAAGCGGACTGGGTAAATGGCATCATGGCAAGTGTTTCAACACGTCCGGAATGGTTATCAATGTATTGGTTGATGGTGTTCGCTTTTTCTTTTGCGAGACTTTCCAGTGATTGGAGCTGTTGTTGCGTTGTGATGGTATCAAAGCTCTTAAAGGTGAACCAGCCGACGGCAAGAAAAAGTGGCACAATGATGATGGTGATGAGCAGCATGAATTTCCCAAAAATAGAATGCCGGCTTGATGGGATTTGATTGAACAGGGCTTGATCCGAAGGTGTTTGATCAAACTGAATGGGTTTGGCTGTTGCATTCATGGCTTATTGCCCTCTTGTTTGAAGGAAGGGGTCGGCAAATCGCCCAGCGGTCGTGCCCAGTGCTGATTCCAACCTTCATAAAGCTGTTGCAGGAATTTGTCCGCCTCATCTTTGCTGACCAAGGCAGGGTATGGATCTGGACGTACAGGTGCGTTTGATGACCAAAGAATATCAAACTGACCATCAGCCCGTATTTTGCCAATACGTACGGTTTTCCAAGCGTGCTGTGTCTTTTCATCAATAGAAATTACGCCTTCTGGGGCAACCATGCTTTGATGGGAAATGGTTTGGCGAATCACTTTATGATCATCAGTTTGTGCTGATTGCACTGCTTTTGCCCATAGATGCACACCACTCCATGCAGCTTCCATCGGATCACTGACAGGCATATCTTTGCCAAATCGTGTTTGGTAAGCGTGGATGAAATCGCGATTTTGCTGATTATCAATGCTCTGAAAATAATTCCAGGCGGCATAGTGTCCTGTGGTATTATCATCATGCATCTGTGCTAACTCGGCTTCACCGATGCTAAAGGAAAGCACCGGAATGTCTTTGGCTGTGATGCCGACTTCATTCAAAGCATGAAAAAAGGCAATGTTGGAATCACCATTGATGGTATTAAGGATGACATCGGGTTTGAGCTGTTGAATATCTTTAATGATGGAGGCAACATCAATACCACCCAATGGCAGATAACGCTCGCCGACAATTTCCCCTTGTAATAAAGGGGCTTGCTTATGAATTAACCAGTTAGCGACACGAGGGAAAACATAATCTGAACCGACCAAATAAATACGAGGGCCAAATGTTTTGATGACCCAACTGACCGCCGGAATAATTTGTTGATTGGGAGCAGCGCCAGTATAAATAATATTGGGCGATTGCCCCAAACCTTCATATTGCACTGGATAAAAAAGAAGATGATTGTATTTCTCGAAGATGGGTTTTACGGTTTTACGGCTTGCCGATGTCCAACAACCAAACACCACACTAACCTTTTCTACTGTAATCAGACGTTCGGATTCGCGGGCAAATGTTGGCCCATCGGACTTACCATCCACCACCACTGCTTCGATTTGACGACCAAGCAAACCACCTTTAGCATTGATTTGTTCAATGGCTAACAAGGTTGCTTGCATCACAGGTTGCTCACTGATGGCCATGGTTCCGGTTAAAGAATGCAGCACGCCGACTTTGATGGGAGGAAGCTCATTTTCATACAACAGAACAAACCAAAGACCAAGCAGACTGGCACAACAGATCATCACGGCTAAGCTTAAACGTATAAAACGTTGCATATTATTCTTCTCCTGCTGCATATAACGATGCTTGTTGATAACAAAACACTGCCTTCTCCCAAGCTTTATCTTCACTGTACCACAAGCCTTGAGTGTTCCAAAGTAAAGCAGATGGTGTCTGCTCTAGCAAGGCTTGCAAACCATCTTCTGCCAAACCAGTTAAGTTGGCTTGATGAGCCAAACAAACACGCAACCAACTGCCTGCCTTGGTTTGTAAATAACCAGGTTTATCCACGTGTTTAAAATAGTGAAGTGGTGAAGCGGAGCAAAGCTTGAGTGCTGCTTGGGCAAGGTTGATATGGTCATGCAATAACAAAGCATCAAGCAACATTTTTGAGGCACTTTTGACATCACCAGCATGTCCAAGTGCTGTGGCTAAATCAATGGTCACTTCATGGTTGCTCGCATCTAAACGCTGGGCTTTGCGTAAATAAGGCAATGCTTGTTCGCCATTATTTTTGGCCGCTGCACACAGTGCTCTTGCATAACTGGCTTTAAGGTTATTTACATCTTTTTGTTTATCCCACAGCTTTTCATACAAGGCGATTTGTTCTGTAAACTCGCCTAAATCACCGAGTAAATCTGCTTTACGTTGGAGTGCCAAAGGTGCAGCAGGGTGAACGGCCAGCCATGCATCAAGGTAATGTTGGCGCTCACTTAGCGATAATTGCTGAATATGAGCGGTATCGGTTGCTAATCGTGCTTTGAGTGCGATATGCAAAGGCTGATCTTGCTCATCATGGGCTTGTTGTGGTGGATTAAGCCAAACTTGCAAACTTTCATGCAACCAAGGGGGGACGACACCTTTGCTGCGTTTAAGAAGTTTATGGCTATGCCCTGCGCCAGTATCTATCCATACTTCCACAGCCTCTTTTAAACGTGTTTCACGGCGTTTGTTGCTGCCACTACGCAAGTTATGCCAGAGTTGTTGAGGGCTGTTCACACTGATGAGCAGCAACTTTTTCAGCAGCCAATAGGTCAGCCAAAGCACGCATAAAAACAACACAAACATCCCTGTACGTGTTTCAAATAACCAGCCTAAAAGTTCAATGCGTACAGGTTGACCTGCCGCTTCAGGAAACAATAATAATGAGGCAAACACACTCATCATCAATAATAATACCAGCATTAAGCGTTTCATAAAGCCTCCAGCCATAACAAAGCATGATTTTTCCATAATGCTTTGCCCGTTATGGCTTGTTGTAGGGTTTCTACGGATAATGTGCTGTCAATACCGCGTTGATCCAACACATAAAGCGTTGTTTTCAAAGCAGGTAAAACTTGCCACTGCTCATGCTGCAACTGTTGTTGGTATTGCTGTAATGCTGCAATAAGCTGTTGTAGTGGTGCATGAGGATGCGCTTCTTGTTCAGCCACGACTGCACTCACTTTAGAAAGCTTAAATTGAGTCTGAAACCAATCTAGCCACGTTTGTGTTTGCGGCATTTGATAAGGGTCAATCTGGGTTGTCGATGGTGTAAGTGCTGGTTGTTCAAGGGGTTTGAGTTGTTGTGATAATAGGTTAACCAGCAGCTTCACTTCTTGCTGCTCGCTTATGATGTGTTGCTGAAGCTGTTGTAATTCGGCAACGGCAGTGATGGCAAATTGATATTTCTCTTCACTTAAAAGCGGCATAAGCGTAATACTTTTCCATGCTAACAAACTATCATTTAAGCTGCTATTGGGCGAAGATGCGCGATTAAGGGCTGTAAATAGTTGTAGCCGAACTTGCATTTGTGCTTGTTGCGCTTGCTGCTGATGTAAGCCGTTGAGGTGGTCATTGAGCTGCTTTATTTGCTGTTGTAATTGTTCTAATGACTGCTGAATATTGAGCTCTGTATGCAACAAAGCAGACTCATTTTGACTGCCTTTGATTGCCGATGTGTTGAGGGAAGTGGCTTGGGGAAGTGGTTTGAAGGTTGGCGCATCGATGATGTTGCTTGGGGCTTGGAGCGTGTTGTGATTGGCTTGGTTAGGTGTTAAAATATTGGGTTGAGCAGGTGATACAAGTGTATTTTCTTCAATGCCAATGCTCCAAAAGCTTTGCTTAAATTGCAGGGCAAGGGGGGAATACGTCCAAAAAGACCATGTGCCACTGCCTATAAGCACCATCAGGATAAGGTGTCGCTTCCAATGGAATTTTTTTACTGATATTTCATCTAAAATGACATCTTTTTCATTGTTGATGTCGTGTTCATTTGCTTGATTCATGGTTTCACCTTTCTTGTAACCACGCCGCCACATCTAAGGCATGGTATGTTAAAATCATATCTGCACCAGCACGTTTAAAGCTAAGCATGGTTTCAAGAACCACACGCCTTTCATCAATCCAACCATGAGCTGCTGCAGCTTTAACCATAGCATACTCGCCGGACACATTATAAACGGCCATCGGTAGTTTGGTTGCATCTTTGACTTCACGGATAATATCCATGTAAGCAAGCGCAGGTTTAACCATCAACATATCCGCGCCTTCATCCACATCCAATAAAGCTTCTTTAACGGCTTCCCTACGATTACCAGGGTCCATTTGATATTGTGCTCTATCACCAAAGCTTGGTGTTGAATCAGCAGCATCGCGGAAAGGACCAAAATACCCCGAAGCATATTTAACCGCATATGACATAATCGCGACGTCTGTAAAATCAGCAGCATCAAGCCCCGCACGAATCGCGGCAATCATGCCATCCATCATGCCTGATGGTGCTACAATATCCACGCCGGCTTTGGCATAAGATACGGCCTCTTTTTGTAAGTTGGCCAAGGTCGCATCGTTGGCAACTTCTTCGCCGTGTAATACGCCACAATGCCCATGATCTGTGTACTCACAAAAACAAGTGTCGGCAATGACCATCAAATCAGGACACGTTTGTTTGGCGGCGCGAATGGCTTGCTGCACAATGCCTGCATCATCCCAGCCCCCTGAACCAACCGCATCTTTGGTGCTAGGAATGCCAAAGAAAATAACCCCAGGAATGCCCGCATCTTCAACCTTTTTCACCATCATAGGCACATCGGATAAAGGAATACGGCTCACCCCTGGCATGCTTTTCACAGCGATTGCTTGGCTAATGCCTTCATCAACAAAGATGGGGTAAATGAGGTCGTTAACCGATAATGTGGTTTCTGAAACCATGCGGCGTAAGTTTGCAGTTTGACGCAAACGTCGCGGTCGGTGCGTGATATTAAATGACATAAAAAAATCCTCTCAATGAATAGGGATGTAGTGATGGGTGTTTCGTGTGATGAAGCTGCATTCTAAACGCTTATTCATGAATCGTTTAGGCTGGAAAAATAAGTGTTTAAACCATCAAGCATGGCAATAAAACTAGGCTCCTTGGCGACAACCTGCACCTTTAAAGCCAAATTGTCAGCCGCTGCGGCAACTTGTGCGCTCATCACGGCAATCACAGGGCGGTTGGCAAGTGATATGGCATTGATTTTCTGGCAATAATATGCCGCTGTTTTTGCACTACCTAAAAGCACAGCATCAATCCTATGCTGATGTAATTGTTGCCGCATTGCTGTTGCATCATCGTTGCTACATACGGATTGATATGCCTTAACCAATGTGAGTGGCGTGTTGTTTTCAGCAAAATAAGTGCTTAAATCATCGCTGCCTTGTGCTGCGCGAAAGAAAATCGCCTGTTTTGGCAAGCCATGTTGTTTATAGTATGCCATTAAACCTTGTTGCGAGGCTATTTGTGGCATGATATGCACAGGACAATGTTCATCTTGCAAGGCTTGTGCTGTATGTTGCCCAACAGCCAGCACACGACAGCCCGCAAAAACATCTGCCAATGGTGCCGTTGCTGAACACTGCTCTGCAACGGCATGCACACCATTGGCACTGGTGAAAATAATGTCCGTTTGTTGGTGTTCGCTGGTTTGTAAATGGTGTAAAATATCATGAATGGGCTGCGGTAAATATTCAATACGTAAGCAAGGGAAAAACACTGCTTGCGCCCCATATTTGGCAAGTAAACGGGCGGTTTTGGCATTTTGTGCTGGCGTTCGGGTCAACATGATATGTTTGCCTTGTAAAAAACGCATCTTAAAGTGCTAAACAACATAAAAATAACATAAAAACCTCACTAAGCTCAATTCCTGCCCCTAAACAATCACCATTCATGCCGCCCAGTTTATGTTGTAGAAAATATCTCCACAAGGCAATGAAAATAGGAAAAAAGCATAAGATAGGTGCAATCAACCATGAGAGTGTGAGCAATAAAATCAACCATAACCACGGTGAAAAGTCGCCTGCTTGCTGACACCATGCTGCCAAACCATCACTTAATGCAGGCAGACTTGTGCCCCAATAAGCCGCAGCAAACCTTGCCCAGGCTGGAATCAATAATAATGCCATGAATTGTTGCTGTTCGAACAAGATATAAAGCAATATAAACTTGCTTAAAATCAATAAAATCAACGCTATCACAGCAAAAGCACCAATATGTGGGTCTTTCATCACGGCAAGCAAACGTGTTGGGTTGCCGTGGGCAGCACTTAAGCCATCGACCAAGTCGGCAAGCCCATCAAGGTGCAAAAATCCGGTCATGATGAGCCAACTAAGCAACACGATAAGCGTGAGCAACATGGGGTGTAGTGGTGCGGCAAGCCAGGTGAGTAAGAGTAAACATCCGCCCAACATCAGCCCAATGAGCGGCATCATATTCCATTGTGGGCTGCTTTCTTGCGCCTTTCCACATGGTAAAATGGTTAAGAATTGAAGGCTTGCAAGAAATTGCTGCTTTAAATCAGGCTTCACGGTTCATAAACCATAATACAGGCGGCTCACCTTCTACCCATGTCACCCGCGACCATGCGGCATGAGGGATATAGAGCTTGCCCAGATGTTGTGTTGGGATATTTAGAATCAAGCCTAAAATCACCCGTATGACACCACCATGACTAATCAAAAGGTGATGCCCGCCCTGCTGTATATGTTGCATGATATAGGCTTGCCATGTTGTTAAAACACGATTGGAGAAGTTGGTAAATGATTCACCATGGGGAGGGTCGAGCTGGCAGATGTCCAAACGAAAATCAATGCCTTGCCTGATTAAATCGGCAGTATTTTGACCTTCCCAAGCACCAAAATCCATTTCCGAGAAACCTTGCTCAACCTCAACACTGACCTTGTGCTGTTTTGTCATTGCAGAAGCCAACCACAAACACCTTTGCAGCGGCGAGCTGGTGATGTGGGTGATATTTGCCATATCTATGCCCGCCACAGCTTGAGTAAGCTGCTGTTGACCACGGGCTGATAACTTCACATCTGAAGCACCATATAATTTCTGGGCATCAGCCATCGTTTCGCCATGACGCAAAAGATCGATGGTTAACATCAAAGCAACTGTTCAGCACTGCTATCGGAGAAAGCAGCGGTAATCTGAATCGTTACACATAAAATAATGCGGTAATTTGACATATTTACGCCTTGTCGCTCTGCACAATGCATCATTTTGACAGATTATTCATGTAGGACGATTCATATAGAACGACTCATGTAAGATGCAATATGACTCATCATGCGTTGAACACCGCCTGTCGCCTTATAAAATATAACGCGATAAATCTTCGCTTTGTGCTATTTCACCCAAGCTTTGACGCACATAATCGGCATCAATGACCAATAAACGCTGCTTGCGCTCACCTGCATCAAAGCTCACTTCATCCAAAACACGCTCAAGTAAGGTATGCAAGCGACGTGCGCCGATGTTTTCAGTCTTTTCATTGACTTGAACAGCAATTTTCGCCAATTCAGCAACACCTGACTCAGCAAACTCAAGCGCCATGTCTTCAGTGGCCATCAATGCCGTGTATTGCAGGGTTAAAGCGGCTTCTGGCTCAACTAAAATACGACGAAAGTCTTCTTCTTCCAATGATTGAAGGTGAACACGAATCGGAAAACGCCCTTGTAGTTCAGGCACCAAATCTGAAGGTTTGCTCAAGTGAAAAGCACCTGAAGCAATAAATAGGATATGATTGGTATTCACTGCGCCATGTTTGGTGTTCACGCATGTGCCTTCGACCAAGGGCAGCAAGTCGCGCTGTACCCCTTGGCGTGAAACATCACCATTATTGCCTTCTCTATGCGTGATTTTATCAATCTCATCTAAGAATACGATGCCTGTATTTTCAGTGCGTTCGATGGCCTCTTCTTTGATTTTATCATTATCAATCAAATTATAAGCTTCTTGTTGTTTTAAAACCTCTAAGGCTTCGGCAATGCTCATACGCTTGCTCTTTTTTTTATCACCCAACAAACCACCCAACATATCTTTGATGTCCATGCCCGCATCATCATTGGGATTATGCGATAATATTTGCATCATAGGCATGTCGTGGTGTTCAGGCACATCAATTTCAACTTGTCGGTTATCCAATTCACCTAAACGCAGCTTTTGGCGCATCTTTTCGCGTGAATCACGTTTAGGGTTTGGTGCATCTGCCGAAATAGGTCTACCTTGCTCTTCTACAGGGCGAGGAATTAAAATATCCAACAAATGCTCTTCAGCAGCAGCTTCGGCACGTATTTTAACCTTCTGCACATGTTCATCTTTAATCATTTTTAGAGCCGTATCCAATAAATCACGAATAATCGACTCCACATCACGCCCCACATAACCGACTTCGGTATATTTGGTGGCTTCAACTTTGATGAAGGGTGCTTGAGCAAGTTTGGCTAAACGACGCGCAATTTCAGTTTTCCCCACACCAGTGGGACCAATCATCATAATGTTTTTAGGTGTGATTTCTTCGCGCATTGGCGGCAATACTTGTTGTCTGCGCCAGCGGTTTCGCAGCGCAATTGCCACGGCACGCTTGGCATCAAATTGACCCACAATAAAACGATCGAGTTCACCGACAATTTCACGGGGGCTCATCATACTTTCTTGCATTGTTTTATGGCTCATGATTCATCCTTAATGATAACAATTTCTTGGGGTAAAGCATGGCTTAAAAAACCAACATTCGACATGCTTAAACCATACGCACCAGCAAGTCCAAAGACCGCAATATCACCCACATCAGCAGCTTCAATATGCACATCATTGGCAAGTTTATCAGCGCTGGTACACAACGGTCCACCAAAATAAACAGCTTCTTGATGCACCGATTCTTGCTCCGCAAACCACTTATCTTTCCCCATTCTGACAATTGCCATAGGGTGGTTAATGGCTAAGGCAGCAGGGCGGCGAAAATGATTGATGCCACCAGCACATATCAACTGCTTTTTGCCACGGCTGGTTTTGATGTCGATGATTTCAGTGCAAAACCAACCACAATCAGCCGCCAACCAACGACCTAATTCCAAGACAAAGTGCCGTCCTTGAAAACCATAGTCTTTAATCATTTTGCTTAAACCTATGGCATAGGATTCAGGGTCAAAGTCGTTGTTTTGTTCAAGATAATCAACACCAAATCCACCACCAAAATCAATGATATCGCATTGCACACCTTGATACTTGGCTTCAATACGTTGGGTTAAATCAAAGACCAACTGACAATTATGCAATAAATCATCCACATTTAACACACCACTGGCAGCATAAACATGCAAACCATGAAAATTCAAGTGTGCCAAAGCTAAAATCTGCGGTAATGCGGTATCTAATAGCTCTTCATCAATGCCAAACTTCTTCGAACCACCTGAAAAGGTGGTTTGCGCATCATGGATGTCAAAATTTGCATTAATACGCAGTAAAACATCTTGTTTTTTGCCTAAATCAGCGCAAATTTGATTCAAGCGGTGTGCTTCGACCAATGATTCGATATGAATGGTGCGCACACCGTGGGTCACGCTCCAAGTGAGCTCTTCCATGCTTTTGCCAGGACCTGTATAAATCAGTTGTTGGGCATCAAAACCCGCCTGAATCGCCTTATTTGCTTCCCCTAAACTGGCAATTTCTATGCCTGTAACTTGCTCTTCAAAAGCGGTCGCTAAAAAAGCAGAATGAGGATTGGCTTTCATGGCATAAAATACCTCAACACCCTCTGGCATTAAACGCTTAAGACAATTGATTTTTTTACGCATACGCGACATTTCATAAACATAAACATTTAATGTCGCCTGATTTTCAGCTTGGGCGCGCAAGGTTTGTTCAACAATACAGGGAATCAACATGGGCGAAGTTCACCACAAAGCTTGATAGAGACCAAGGGGAATTTTTTTGTAATGATTCAGATGACCTCTTATTTTTCAAGTTTTTCTTGGGATTGAGCAGGTGAAAGCAAATATAAAGCGTTGTAGGGCTAAGGAAATCGCATGGAAACGTCACGTAAGCCTTAAGTTTTAAAAGAGCCAATTCAGGGCTTACGATTTACGTTTAAATCACATGTTTGTCATCCCGAACGCAGTTGAGGGATCTTGCGCGGCAAGGTGCGTAGGCAGGCTCAACATGACAATGAGCGCAATGCGTTGTAAGTAAGTGCGTAAAACATTGGCTGTTTTAATGCGACTTCTCTGATATATTTACAAAATGACCTTGCGAACTGGCATTGTATGTGCTTAGCTAGACAATATGAAAAAGAATCCGCCATATCTCACCCTTTTACTTGAAGACGAAAAACCAACACGTGATTTTTTATCGGCTTGTATTTCGATTAATGAAGACTTGCAGCTGGTTGCCAGTGCGGGAACATGTGATGCTGCCATGACATTGTTAAAGCAGCATCAACCTGATGTTTTGGTTGCTGATTTAGGGCTACCCGATGGCAATGGTGTGGATGTGATTCGTTTTGCCAAGGAGCTGCACCCAGAGATTGAAATTCTTGTGGTATCCATGTTTGGTGACGAAGAGAATGTTGTGGCGGCATTAGAAGCAGGTGCCAGCGGTTATCTGTTGAAGAAACAAGCTTTTGATGAGCTTGGAGAAGCTATTTTATGTTTAATGCGGGGAGAATCGGCGATTAGCCCTGAAGTTGCGCGTTATTTACTCAAACGCTTTAAGAAAGACGCGTCCTTGCCGAACGGTTCTTTAACTTCTGTAACACGAACCGATCAATTTAATCCACTTACAGCGCGTGAAAGGGAAGTATTAAGCTTGATTGCTAAGGGTTATAGTTATGATGAAATTGCGGCAGCACTTTCATTATCGACCAATACGATTCGTGCTCATATTCGTAATATTTATCGAAAACTCTCTGTGCGTTCGCGTTCTGAGGCTGTATTTGAAGCCGCGCACATGGGTATTATTGATTTTGTTTAAGCGTAACTGTTCATATTGTCTCTGATTTTCTCAGTTTCAAGGAAAACAACGCAGTTTACTGCTGTAAGTGAGCACTTTTGACGCAAAAATAGAGCGAATCAGAAGTGAGCTGAATCGTTGCCTTTAATCAAACCCTGAATGTTGCCCAGCATGGTTTTCAAAGCGGGTAAATTCTTTGAGGAAGGTCAGTTGTGTTGTGCCAATAGGACCATTACGCTGTTTGGCAATGATGATTTCAGCCAAACCTTCGTTTTCAGGCTTCTTATTATACACTTCATCGCGATAAATAAACATAATCACATCTGCATCTTGCTCAATGGCGCCTGATTCGCGCAAGTCGGACATCATAGGACGTTTATCTGCCCTAGAATCAACAGAGCGGTTTAATTGCGATAAAATCAGCACAGGAACATCAAGCTCTTTGGCCAAGCTCTTTAAAGAACGTGTCATTTCACTGATTTCAAGGTCTTTACGCTCAGCCTTGGCATTACCCGTCATCAGTTGTAGATAATCAATTAAGACCATATCCAAGCGCCCTTTTTCGCGCTTTAAACGTCTGCATTTCGAGCGTACTTCAAGCACAGAAATGCCTGGTGTGTCATCAACGAAAATAGCAGCCTCAGATAGTTTTCCTGTGCCAGAAGCCAGCTTTCGCCAATCATCGGGCGCAAAGCTGCCTGTGCGCATCTTGGACATATCAACACGGGATTCAGCAGCCAATAAACGCATGGATATTTGTTGTGCCGACATCTCCAAAGAGAATACAGCAATCACATTCGCATTACCCTCATCACGAATGGCGGCATTTTGCGCTAAATTCATGACAAATGCAGTTTTACCCATACTTGGGCGACCTGCAATCACAATCAAATCTCCGCGTTGTAAACCTGCTGTTTTCTCATCTAAATCAGAGAAACCTGTTGTGATACCTGTGATTTTACGCTGATCTTCATAGCGTTTTTGTAATTCTTTATACCCTTCTTGGATGAGTTCTTTTAAGCCTACAAAATTGGGTTTTGTTTGGTTAAAACTCTCTGCCACAGCCAGTATGCTTGATTCTGAAGCATCTAAATGTTCGGCGACAGCTTTGATGGGGTTTTCATAAACATCTTGTGAAATAGTGGCGCATACACTTAATAATTCGCGTAAAATAGCGCGTTCACGCACAATCTCAGCATAATATTTTACATTCGCTGATGTGGGAATGAGTGAAATTAAGTCACCTAAATATTGTTCACCACCACATTGATCTAAGGTTTGTGCCCGCTCTAAATAATCCTTGACGGTTAAAGCATCAACAGGGTTTTGTTGCGAAGCTAAAGCCATGATGGCATCAAATATCTTACCATTAGCCGCGATGTAAAAGTGATTCGGGTTTAAGATGCCCTCTAAACGATCGAGGGCTTCAGGGTCAAGCATGATACCACCCAGCACGGCACATTCAGCGTCCCGTGCATGGGGTGGCACTCGCTCACGTAAGGCTAACTCATGTGGCGAGCTGTATGCATCGTTCAACTGGTTTCAGCTTCCACGGTAATCTTCATTTCAGCAACCACATCAGGGTGCAAACGCACACGGAATGTTTGTTCGCCAATTTCTTTGATTGGCGTATCTTGCAAGATGTGGCGACGGGCAACATCATAACCTTCAGCTTTTAACAACACAGCCAATTCAGCCGCACCGACTGAACCATACAAATGTTTACCATCTGAAGTCGCGCGTACGACAGTAAGCTCAACAGAAGCCATTTTCTCAGCTTCTGCTTGTGCAGTGCCTAAGACTGAGCGTTGTTGCTCTTCTAAGATGCCACGGCGGCGCTCAAAGACTTGGCGGTTGCCTGTATTAGCGACAATCGCTTTACTTTGTGGCAATAAGAAGTTGCGACCATAACCTGCGCGAACCTTCACTTCATCACCTACATTTCCTAACCCTTCTACACGTTCCAAAAGAATCAATTCCATCATTTCTCTCCTGTTGTCGGAAGCATATTCCGACGATAATTAAACCAAATATCAAGTAAACCAACCGCAATAAAAAGCAAGGCGATTGGAGCCCAAAAAAACAACATCACATACATAAAGACAATGGTATTGAGCATGGCTTTGCTGCGTAACCAAGTGTGGACCACAGCAATACCTTGTACGGAAAACAAACAAGTCAAAATAAGCAATGTATTGATGCCTATATATTGCAGATTTCCCGACATCATATTGGCTGCAATACCCGCGACCAATAAAACATACATGCTCCCCTTGGGTAAAGCAAAGGATAACATGGGGGTATTGTCACCATCAAAAAAGCCATACTTCACAGCGACTTTGCGTGCATACAAGATGTTTGCCCACCACAGTAACCATAAGCTAAAAATCAACACGCCTGGAAAAACCAATACAATATTTGATTGCAGTTGTTTCACTTGGGCTAATGCTGAGGCATCACCTACCGGAACACTTTGCAGCATGAGCTTAAAAGGCTCGGTGAAGAAAATATCCACACTGCCTTTGAGGCTGCCTGCATCCATATTTAACCACAATATGACCCATATGAGAGCAAACATTGTCGTTGCTAATAACCATGCAGCTTGGTTGAAGTGTTGTTTGAATTGAATTTTGTTGGCGACCAAAAGACTAGGAAGCGCAAAAAATAAAACAAACATCAGCATCAACATCATACTCGCTGATGAAAGAATCAGCAATCCAAACACGGTCATTGCAGCGACTTGTATGGCATATTTTAATCCGCCACCAAAACATATCAGTGCCATGACGGCAGGTATGGTTGAAACCAGTACGCTGCCTATAAAAACCATGACCAAACCAATGATGGGAACACCACCCAACACAATATCAAACAAAATGCTTGAAAATAACATGAATAAAATCAAAAAAGCACACGGCAACCGCTTGGTTAAGAAAAACTCAACTACAGCAGGCATTGTATGTCCTGTTTGAGGTGATTCTGTTGGTAATTGATTCATGATATGGATGTTGTTGTCAATGTGTTAGCAATCAATCGTGATGCAAAGGTGTGAAGGCAAGCAAGGCCAAAATACGCGCACGTTTGACTGCTGTAGTCAATTGACGCTGATGTTTTGCACAGGTGCTGGTCACACGTGATGGGGTAATTTTAGAACGTTCAGAGACGAACTGACCCAACAATGCAGGATCTTTATGATCAATTTTCAAGCTTGTGTCGGCACAAAATTTACAAAATTTACGACGACGTTGGAACTTACCACGGCCACCTGCTCCGCGACGTTGTGGGCGTTCAGTACGCGCTGGACGTGCAGGACGTTCAGTGCGTGCAGGACGCTCTGTAGTTGAAGCAGGCGTTGTTGGTGCGGCTGCTGTTTTTGTTTCTTCACTCATAAAATTCTCCAATACTTTTTAATTTATGTGAACACATCAATGTGATGCACCCAAACTTCCACCTGTCCCCAACGCTGTTCACCATCTCGGCTATAATAACGACGTCGAAGTTCGCCTTCGATATGTACAGCTTGCCCCTTGAGCTTAATCAGTTGTTCGGCATAAACACCTTCTGCCCGTAAAGGCATGGGTTGTTCATCACATATGGTGGCACGTTGTTGCCCCAAATGCGGACGAAACACCAACAAAGCTGCAATCACAGCAAGGCTGCCATCAGGCATCCAGCGGTTATGAATGTCGTCAATGACACCACGAAGCTGGACAGCATTAAGCTTAAGCGTTTGCTGTTGCTCCACTTTCTTTCTCTACAGGGGTTTCTGTGGCTACTTTTTCTTCGACAGCAACTTCTTTGGCTTCAGTTTTCTCTTCAGCTTTGGGTTGAGCAGTGACTTCTTTATTGTCTTCAGTTGCAGGTGTTTTGCTTGCATCTGCTGCTGATTCACCAGTAGTCGTGCTTGTGACACGGCGACGTAATAATGGTGAAGGCTCATCTGAAAATTCAGTGATGCTGGTGGTTAAGAAGCGTAAAATACGTTCATCTAAACGCAAAGTATCGTCAATGATTTTTGACATATTTGATGCGCCATCAATGACTAAGAGTGAATAATGACCACGTTTCCGTTTTTGGATAGAATAAGCAAGTGGACGTGAACCCCAGTATTCGCGTTTCACGATACGGGCTCCTGCTTTTTCGATTTTATCGACCAATTCATCGGTCATAATTTCGTTGTTTTCCTGAGATACATCAGGGTTTACGATAAATACTGTTTCGTAATACATAGCGCTCCTTTTGGCATAATTATCACTGTGGATAATTGGTGCTCTGAAACATTTTTAGGCGCGTTCAGAGCAAGGTTATTTTTGCTGATTTTATCAGCGAGCGGCATGGTATCGTTTAGTCTAAGGTTGTCAATTTTTGAGCCTAGTATTTAATGTAATATGCAGCGACACAAAGGATGTCATTGCTTACAGCTGCCTTGCTCTGTAGAAATCGCTTATGTCATCTCAATACATTCAAGCTATAGAAGAAGCAAAAGTTTATGATGTCGCCATCAAAACACCATTAATTGCTGCCCCCAAACTATCGAAACGATTGCATCATACGATTTTGTTTAAACGCGAAGACTTGCAACCCGTATTCTCATTTAAGTTGCGTGGGGCATACAATAAAATGGTCAACTTAACCCCTAAAGAGCGCGAAAAAGGTGTCATGTGTGCTTCGGCGGGAAACCATGCACAAGGTGTCGCAACAAGTGCGGCTAAGCTTGGTATTCAAGCCACGATTGTGATGCCTGAAACCACACCTGAAATCAAAGTGCATGCTGTAGAAGCCTTGGGCGGACGTGTGGTATTGGCTGGTGATTCCTATTCTGATGCCGCTGCACATGCTCAAGTATTATGTGATGAAAGCGGCATGATTTATGTGCATCCTTATGATGATCCTTTGGTGATTGCAGGGCAAGGCACGATTGCAGTTGAGTTGTTGGCACAATTATCCACCACTGCACAGAAGATGGATGCTGTGTTTATTCCTATTGGTGGGGGCGGTTTGATTGCAGGCATGGCCGTGTATTTGAAGCATTTATCTGCCCACACAAAGATTATCGGGGTAGAACCTGTGGATTCGGCAGCAATGTTGGCATCATTACAAGCCAATGCGCGTGTGGTCTTGCCGCAGGTGGGCATTTTTGCTGATGGCGTGGCAGTGAAACAAGTTGGTGAACATACTTTTGAGCTGTGCAAAGCATACGTTGATGAGATTATCGTGGTAGATACCGATGAAATCTGTGCTGCGATTAAAGATATTTATGATGAAAACCGTGCGATTGTTGAGCCAGCGGGTGCTTTGGCGGTGGCAGGTTTAAAACAATATGTGCGACGTGAGCAGGTGACAAAGCAGTGTTTGGTCGCGATTAATAGCGGAGCAAACATGAATTTTGACCGCTTGCGTCATGTTGCAGAACGGGCAGAGCTTGGCGAGCAACGTGAAGCGGTGTTTGCGGTGAAAATCCCTGAGCAGGCAGGGGCATTTTTAAACTTTTGTAAGTTGTTAACTGCCCATAACATCACTGAATTTAACTATCGTATGTCCAGTCGTGATGCGGCTTATGTGTATGTGGGTGTGGCGATTCGGCAAGCGCAAGAAAGCACAGATATTGCACAAAAATTAACTGATATGGGTTATGTGGTGACAACATTATTGGATAATGAAGCGGCTAAACTGCATTTAAGGCATTTGGTGGGAGGGAAAAGCGAGGCCGTGCTGAACGAGCATTTGTATCGCTTTGAGTTTCCTGAACGTCCGCGTGCGTTGTTGGATTTTCTGAGTAAAATGGCAGGACGCTGGAATATATCGTTGTTTCATTATCGTAATCATGGCGCGGCTTTTGGGCGTGTATTGGTGGGTATGGAAGTGCCTGATGCAGATATGCCAAGCTTTAAAATCTTTTTAGATGATGTGGACTATACTTATGTGGATGAAAGTGAAAACCTAGCGTTACGTTTGTTTTTGTGAGTGATTTAAATTTTGAACGGACGCATATTTGGCATCCGTATGCGTCTATGCAAACACCATCACCAGTGTATCAGGTCAACTCGGCAAAGGGTGTACGCTTAACCTTAGCTGATGGGCGTGAAGTGATTGATGGCATGGCTTCATGGTGGTGTGCTATTCATGGTTACAATGTGCCAGCGCTGAATCAAGCGATGATTCAACAGCTTCAAGCCATGTCACATGTGATGTTTGGAGGCTTAACCCATCAACCTGCCATTGATTTGGCAACAACATTGTTAACGATTGCGCCTAAAAATATGCAACACGTCTTTTTTGCCGATTCAGGTTCAGTTGCTGTTGAAGTTGCCTTAAAAATGGCGATTCAATATTGGCAAGGTTTGGCAGAAAAGAAAAAAACCAAGTTTTTAAGCCTTAAACATGCGTATCACGGTGATACATTTGGTGCGATGAGTGTGTGTGACCCTGAATCGGGTATGCATCATGTCTTTCAAGGCATTTTGCCCCAGCATCACTTTGCTGAGCTTAATTATGCCAGTATTGAGCAACAATTAAAGGCGCATCATCAAGATTTAGCCGCGATGGTGATTGAACCTATGGTGCAGGGTGCAGGTGGTATGCGCTTTTATGATGCGGACTTATTAAGGGATATGCGGGCATTGTGTCATCAATATGATGTATTGCTGATTGCTGATGAAATTGCGACGGGTTTTGGGCGAACAGGGCAACTTTTCGCTTGTGAACATGCCAATATTCAGCCTGATATATTATGTGTGGGCAAGGCACTAACGGGGGGATATATGTCGTTAGCGGCAGTATTATGCGACCCTAAAATAAGCCAAGGTATTGAGAAAGAAGGGCATATTCTTATGCACGGACCTACCTTCATGGCAAATCCATTGGCTTGTGCCGTGGCAAAAGCATCGCTTGATTTATTATTGGCATCACCGTGGCAACAACGTGTCCAACACATTCAGGCGCAACTCCAAACAGCTTTAGCCCCTTGCCAAGATTTAGCAACGGTAGCTGATGTGCGGGTGATGGGTGCGATTGGTGTGATTGAAATGAAAGAAGCTTTGGATGTGCCTCATATTCAAGCACAGCTTTTGGCGCAAGGTGTATGGCTTCGCCCATTTGGTAAGCTTTTGTATACCATGCCAGCTTTTGTGATGCAGGATGAAGATGTGCAACAACTCACCTCCAGCATGGTGGACGTGTTGCAGCAAAACAGCGTGAACTAAGGCTTTAAATATGTGTTTAAGCGTTTGTTCCAGCCAGCTAACCAGCGTTGTTCATTGCGGTGGATAGGGGATAATGCCACTCGCCGCTGTAAGATAAATGATGCTGCACGGACAAATTCTTGCATCACCGTTTGCCCCATGATTTTGTCATCCATGTGTAATAAAACGTGCACCAGCCCCCAGCCTTGTTCGTGATAACGCTCTTGAGGATTGATGCCTTCGCCTTTAAAATTAACATAATCTGCCAGTGCATACCAACCATGCCTTGCGCTAGCGACACGCTGAAATTGTTGTTGAATATGTTGTTGTTCCGAGATGCTGCTTATGGAGGCTAACATTTTAGGCAAGGCTTGTTGTAGTCTAAACATGATAAATGATGTTTGTTCAAGCTGGGTTGTGTTGAGTAATTGTCTTAATGCTTGGATGCGGGGTTGATTTTTGGCAGCTAGAAATTCAGCTTTATTTTGCCAAGGACAGGGGGTATTGCCATTTAACCAATGGGGTAAACGGACATTTTTCTGCTCAAACCAACGTAATAAATCAGGAAAACTTTCTTGAAAGGATGAGGGTTTGTCTTTGGGGAACCAAATAAAGTGCCCTATGCCTAAGGATGCGAAATTTTCGCCATCATTCCATGCCACTAGGCAATCGATTTGGCGATTGCACTCGTTGGCGAAGATTAAATCGCTGATGTGTAAGCGTTGGTTAAGGCTGATATGTTCAAAGTGAGGGGCGGCAAGACCGAAGGTGGGGCGTAAAGTTATAAAAAAAATGATAAACAGGCATGTTTTAGCCCATAAAAAGCATGATTTAGGCAGAAAAGACAGTGCCTACACCTTCATCGGTAAACATTTCAAGTAAAAGAGCGTGGGGAACACGTCCATCAATAATATGGGCGCGAGAAACACCACCTTCGACTGCTTCAAGGCAACAATTCACTTTGGGAATCATGCCGCCTGAAATAGTGCCTTGTTGTATCCAAGTTCGGGCTTCTTGGGCATGAAAAGAGGAGCGTAATTCTTTTTTCTCATCCAATACACCAGGCACATCAGTCAATAAAATCAATTTAGCAGCACCTAAAGCTTGTGCTACAGCAGAGGCAACTAAATCTGCATTGATATTAAAGCTTTGTCCTTGATCTTTATGGAAACCTACAGGTGCAATCACAGGAATAAACCGATCACGCTCTAAGACTTCTAAAATGCCTGTATTAATCTTGTGCACACGCCCAACATGCCCTAAATCAATGATTTCAGGGACGTTGAGTTCAGGGGATTGGGCATAGGCTGTTTGACGGGTTATTTCTAACTTTCGGGCGCAAATCAAGCCACCATCTTTACCCGATAAACCCACCGCTTTACCACCAGCTTTGTTGATGTTGGCAACGATTTCTTTGTTCACCGAACCTGCCAATACCATCTCAACAATATCCATAGTTTCATTGTCTGTGACACGCATACCATCAATAAATTTAGCTTGTTTGCCGATTTTATTTAATAATGCACCAATTTGTGGGCCGCCACCATGAACCACCACTGGATTGATACCGACTTGTTTTAAAAGGGTAATATCCATTGCAAAACTTTCTTTGAGCGCGCTTTCAACCATCGCATTACCACCATATTTGATGACAATGGTTTGATCGGCAAAGCGTTGTAAGTAAGGCAGGGCTTCAATGAGGGTAGAAGCACGAGAGTGCATATGTTTCATGCGGCAGCGTTTTCTTTTTTCGCGTGTTTTGCAGGTTCTTCATCAAGCAACATTTGAAACAATAATAAGCTGCCAACCACAGCCACTGCCGCACCAATGGAGAAGAGTAATAAAGCACCTTCAGGATGCTCTAATTGTTGTCCCATGGGGATAAACACAATGAAACCAGGCACAATTAATGCCAAACGTGTCATGCGTATTTCCAGAGAAAAGAGGTTTGCGGCAAGACCTGGCACAGAGAGTAGGGCGTATAAGGTGAGGGCAATCCAATGGTTTTCACCATCTACAATCATCATGCGCTCACTCACTGGCATATGCAGCTGTGGGTCAAGGCGCATGTCAAACATGGCGGCCAAGGCTAATATCAGCATTCCCAAGGCTGCCCAAATGATGATGCCCAGCACACGTTTTTGTCTTGCCCATTGGTTGACCCAAGCGGCATTACCCAACACATAAAAAACGCCTGCAAAAAGAACGCCCCAATAAGCGTGATTATAATTTAAGTCCATGATTTTCTCCATAACTTGCCAAGGCGACATCCTACAAACTAAGCGCCCATTAAACAAACATTAGACATCTTTGAGCAGGGTCATTGCCTTGAAACTGATTGTACCACCCTCGCGTGTGCGGTTCCTATCATAGGTTGCAAGTGACGAAA
>CAZWPS010000002.1:25663-54751 GCA_964635775.1 uncultured Zetaproteobacteria bacterium
CTGATTGTACCACCCTCGCGTGTGCGGTTCCTATCATAGGTTGCAAGTGACGAAACAAGCTTGTCATTCTGAATGCAGTTGTGGATGTTGCGTGGCAAGATGTTTCGACAGGCTCAACATGACAGTGAGGCTTGTGATGATGGGTAAGGCATAGAACCACCATATCGTTGCCATCCTGAACGAAGTTGAATCAAGCTGCGATGTGGTTGGTTTTGAGCCAGTATTGGTTAAGGTTAGACCAAATATGGATGAATTGATCGAAATCCACAGGTTTTTTGATATAACTATTCGCGCCATAAGCATAACTACGGTTAATATCGATGCTTTCATCGGATGTGGTTAAAATGACAACTGGTATGTATTGTGTTGCAGGGTGTTCACGCAGTTTTTTTAAGACCTTTAAACCACTCACTTTAGGTAAGTTTAAGTCCAAAACGATTAAATCAGGTTGAGGCATGGCGTGTTCAGAACCAAATAGCCATGTTAAGGCTTGAGCGCCATCATCAACAATATGCAGTTCATAGGCATAGTTGCAGCTCATTTTTTTTGCGCGTTTTGCCAAGAGTTGATCATCTTTATTATCTTCAACCAATAAGACTTGTTTAAGCACGATGATTCCCCTCCACATCGAGGTCATGTTCTGGGGTTAAAGTAAAAGAAAAGGTGGAACCTTTACCGACTTCCGACTCAGCCCAAATGCTGCCACCATGACGTTGAATAATGCGCGATACCGTTGCCAAACCAATGCCATTACCAGGAAACTCATCGTTGCGATGTAAGCGTTGAAAAGGATGAAAGAGCTGCTCAACATAACGCATATCAAAACCAACACCATTATCTTCAATGATATAAATGGTGTGTTCATTTTCGTTTTCCATGCGAATATTGATGTGGGGTTTATCTTCTTTGCTGCTATATTTTAAGGCATTGCCGATTAAATTCATCCAAGCCATATGCAATAAACGGGCATCTCCTAAGGCATTCATATCATCTTGAATATGGATGGATGCGTTGGGGTAGTTTACTATAAGTTCTTGTTCGACTTGTTGAATAATGGTGGTGAGATTGAGTGCTGTGTTATGAAGGTCAGCTTTTGAGGTGCGTGAGAAATTGAGCAAATCATCAATCAGCGAACCCATTTTTTGGCTTCCTGTACGAATGCGTTGCAAATGTTCTTGTCCCTCTTGATCTAAAACATCAGCATAATCCTCAAGTAGTATTTTGGAAAAACCATCCAACGAACGCAGTGGCGCACGTAAGTCATGGGAGACGGAGTAGGTAAACGCCTCCATTTCTTTATTGGCGGCTTCGAGAGCGTCGGCTTTTTCACGCACCGCATCTTCGGCGTGTTTGATGCGCACAGCGACTTTGACTTTGGCCATTAATAAATCATCATCGACTGGTTTGGTGATATAATCCAAGGCACCAAGCTCCAAACCTTTGACCACTCTATCGTTGTCTCGAAAACGCGCCGACAAGAAAATCACAGGAATGGCTTGTCCTTCGGCTGTTTTGTGTAGATTAAGTAATGTTTCATAACCATCCATATCTGGCATTTGCACATCCAGCAAGATGACATCGGGTTTCAATGATATTGCCAAACGTAAGCAATCAGCCCCTGATTCTCCTGCAAAGACTTCATAACTATCTTCTAAAATTTGCATCGCTAACTCGACGTTGTCGGCATTATCATCCACGATTAATATTTTGGCTTGTTTGAAGGGTATTGAACGTAAACTCATGATGATTTACCGCCTTTGGCAAGGATTGCTGCTATTTTGTGGAGCAAGTCTTCTTCATCAATGGGTTTAGTGATGTAATCATCAGCACCAGCATCCATCCCCGCCTGAATATCTTTGCTCATGGCATGGGCAGAGAGCATAAATATCGGAATATGATGTAAATCAGGCTTAGACTTGATGATTTTGGTGGCTTCTAACCCATTCATTTTGGGTAAAGAGACATCCATTAAGATTAAATCTGCCGTATGACTTTCTAAATAGGTGAGTGCAGACTCTGCCATTTCAAATTCCACGGCTTGATAACCTTCATCTTCTAATATTTCTGCAATTAAAGCGATATTATCGGCATTATCATCAACGACAACGATGGTTTTCATATCTTTTCCTCCATCTTCTCCACTTTATCCATTTGAGGCGTTACTTGTAGTTCACCTAAAATATTATCCAGATTATCGCCGCCTTTTTGTAAGACGGCCTTGGTGCGCAAAGCCAAAAGCTCTTCTTCTTCAGGGCTCAAAATTTTGGCAGTGCTAACAATGACGGCTATTTTTGCCCATGCTTCTACTTTGGATAAAGCCTCTAACACTTCAAAACCATTCATTTTTGGCATCATTAAATCTAATATTATCATATCAGGCAAAGCTTCGCCCATGGCTTCTAAAGCTTGAATCGCCAGCTCTCCATTGTGTGCAATATCCACTCTCATACCATGTTCAGTTAACATTTCCTCCATCAAATCGCACACTGCTTCCTCATCATCAACAACCAAAACATGACGCACTTGCTGTGGCACGGATTGAATACAATTCACCAGCGTGTCTGCTAGCACAGGTTTTTCGAGGTAAGCAAATGCACCTAATTGATGGGCTAAAGCTTTATTATCCATCATGGTTGCCATCAACACAGGAATATGGGCGGTGTGTGGGTCCTCTTTTAAAGTACGCAAGACCGTCCACCCATCCATATAAGGCATTTGCACATCTAAAATAATTGCCAAAGGCTTGACTTCTTTAGCCAGCTTTAAACCTTCTTGCCCACTTTGTGCGGTGATACAATAAAATCCAGCATCGTTTAAGTATTCTTGAAATAATTCTAACACCTCACTATTATCATCAATACATAAAACACAGGTTGTTTTGTGATGCCCAAGCTTTTGGCTTATTTCCTTAAGTTCCTTAAGTTCCGTGATTTGCAGCGGTTTTGGCCCTGCTTTTTCAATCTCATAAGCCATGGGAATATGGACAATAAAACTGCTCCCTACACCCTCTTGGCTTTCGGCAGTAATGTTACCATGCATCAGTTGGCAAAAACGACTGGAAATGTTCAAGCCAAGCCCAGTCCCCCCATAACTTCGGGTATTACTACCATCAACCTGCCTAAAGGCTTCGAAGATATAATCAAGAGAATCTTGATTCATGCCAACACCTGTATCAACGACTCGAATTTCAAGATAATCACGGTCTTGCTCTAAGCCTAGGCTTGCATTATCCGCTTGATTTAAGACGTGTGCTTTTAGGGTTAAACCACCATGATTGGTGAATTTAATGGCATTGCTGATGAGGTTAATAAACACTTGTTTAAGCTTAGTTTTATCATTAAATACGGAAATGGACGCATCGATTTCCATGGCAATGGTTAAATGTTTGGCATCGACTAAAGCTTGGGTGAGTTCAATGACATCTTGGGTAAGCTGGGCTAATGAAAAGACTTCGGGGTAAACATCCATTTTCCCTGCTTCAATTTTGGAGATGTCCAATAAGCTGTTAATCAGGGATAATAAATGATTGGCATTACGCTGCACAGTATGCAGGTTTTTGAGCTGGCGTTCGGGTAAAACATCAGCAGATTTTTTCAGCACCCGACTTGTAAAACCGATGATAGAATTCATCGGTGTGCGTAATTCATGGGACATATTGGCTAAGAATTCAGATTTATATTTAGAAGAATCAGATAATTCTCGTGCTTTGTTTTCTAAATCATGGCGGGCAGCCTCTAAATTCGCTTTTTGCTCTTCAACCAACTCATTTTTGACCAACAACTCATTGTTATTGCGTTGTAAAGCCTCTTGTTGCGATTGTAATTGACCTTCTGAAGCTTTGAGTTCGTTGGCTTTGGCTTCAAGGGTTGCGTTGGCTTGGTGCAACTCTGTTTGTTGTTCTTTGAGCTCGGAGGTCATGGACTGTGACGCTTTGAGCAAGTTGCTGGTTTGTTGAGATGCTTGTACCGTATAAATGGAAAGCGCAATACTACCACTCACTTGTTCAAGTAAATCTTTGTGAATGGTTGAAAACTCGCCCAAGGTCGCCAGCTCAATCACACCCATGAGCTTGTCTTCGGCAATGAGCGGGCTGACAATGATTTGGTTGGGGCTGCTTTCGCCAAGCCCAGATTGAATTTTGATATAATCATCGGGCACTTGGCTTAAAATGATGGTTTGTTGTTCCAAGGCACATTGTCCGACCAAACCTTCACCGATTTTGAAGTGATTACTGATGTTTTTACGCTCTTGAAAAGCATAACTGCCCTCTAAAAACAACTGTGCTTCATCCTCGTGCATCACATAAAATGCACCATGGCTGGCGTGGAGTTGTTCAGGCATGATTTGCATGATACTTTGAGCCAAAGCTTGGGTATTGGGATGGTTTTGTATGGTCAAACCGATGCTGGCAACGTTGCTTTTGAGCCAATTTTGTTTTTTATCCATCGTGGCATTTTTTTTGAGCACTTGTGTCATGTGTGCCACAGATTTCCCAAGTTGATCGTATTCACTTTTAATTTCTACAGTTTGGTTAAAATCACCCTTAGCCAATGATGAGGCAACATGGGATACATTCCGTAAGGTTTGGGTCATGTCTTGTAAGGCAATACCGAGTGTGTCGTGTTTAGAGCGGGGAATAATATCGGCGCGGTAGTCACCTTCGGCAATCGTATTGGCTTGGGCGACAGTGCCGCGTAGGGTTTCCACCATTTGAATCAACGATTGACTTAACACATCATATTGACCTTTGCTTTGAATATTATGGCTCAAATCACCTGTTGATATGGCTTCAACCAAGGCAGTCACATCACGCAGAGTCTGGGTCATGTTGTGTAGGGCGATGCCCAAAGCATCATGCTCGGATAAAGGCTTTATTTCGCTGCGATAATCGCCTTTTGATATATTGTCGGCAAGGCTAATCGCATCCACAATACGCTGCCCTAAACCACTGGCTGCATCCACCATTTCACGAAGCTCATCATGGGCAGCGTAATGGATAGGTTGTAACGATGTTTCACCACGCTCCAAACGCTGTAAATTAGCAGTTACTTGGCGCACAGGATTGACCAACATCCGAATCAATGGTTTGGAGAGGACAATTAAGAGGCATAATAATACCAATAACAGACTGAAAAAGACAAGTTGAAAAGAAGATAATTCAGCGAGTAAAACATCCTGAGGAACAGCATGGAAAATATACCAAAATTGTTCCTTATTTTGGGGTAAGGGATAAACCTTATCAATAGCATATGCTGTTTGTTGGGTGATGAACGATGATGTATTGCCTTTTTGTAGTGCTTGCCAGAGCATATTATGGTGATCAGTGATGTTGCTGGCATGACTTAATTCAAAACCAAATGTTTTTTCGATTTGTGGATGCAGCAGGAAATAACCATCTTGGTTGATTACAAAAAAAGCATCACCTTGTTGGTCATCAATATCGGTTAAAGCTGATACCGCACCGAGAAACTGCTCGGCAAAAACATTTAAAATAATAATGCCGTGGCGCTTACCATTTTGGTCAATCATGGGCAAGGCATAACGAATCACTGGCGTAAAGGGCTGTTGAATTTCACCATGTTCACGGTTGAGATTGAGCTTGGACACATAATAACGGTTGTCTGGCAATTTCATGGTTTCAATGAAATAATCACTTTGATGTTTACGCTGTAAATCTTGTTGATGGCTTAGGCTGACATTGCCATTATTGTCGCGGTTGATGCGAATCACTTCCCACCCTTCTGTATCAAGTACGCGTAATTGCATATACATGGCATTGGTTTGCATAAACGATTGAAAACCGTTGGTGGTGTTTTTTAACCAGCGATTGGATTCTTGTTCTTCGCCAATATCGTGCCAGAGTAAGTATTGTTGCAAAGCGTGGAACTCTTCAAGAAAGGTAAGGTCTTGAGGGACTCGGACAAGACTATTGTCGATGGCAGATGTGGCTAATTTAAGATGTTGTTGGTCAACCATAAGCGCACTATCTTCATAGGATGCGGAAGCTTTTGTATAACTGTAGCTGGCGATAATGAGCACAGGAATAAGGGATGAAATGAGTAAAATGAAGGTGAGCTTGTTATGGAGACCCCAATGACGAAAGGTGAAAGCTTGTTTGATGAGTGATTGCATAATAGCTCCTAAAACCGTGTGGTGTTGACTTGCTTGAGTTTGTTGTTGCACCACACCAGGAGTTGCTCAACATCAGAAGGTATTTTGTTTTCGTAAAACTTATCAGCTGGGGTTCGCATGTGCAGTAAGCCCAAGGTATATTTAATGGTTTGTAATTCAGAGCTGATTAAACCGATAAGGGCGTAGACATCAGATGGCTGGACATTTTCTTTTTTGAGTTTTGAAAAATCAGTGCTATCGATGGCAAGAAAGCGTTGTATGTTGGTGACTGTTGTCATTAATGTCATGCCTGCATAGAAGGCATCACGGGGTTGGCTATCTTGATTTTTAACAGGGGGATAGGATCGATCACGGGTGTTTAAGGCATGCAAAATACGATCAATATCATGATTTAAACGAATGACTTGGGCAAAAACATGTGAAGGTGTGAAACCTTGACCATTGATGGTGTCAATTTCAGATGAGATTCGGGAAAGCAGTCGATAAACATCAGAAGGTTTTTTATTGTGTGTTGCTCGCGCTGTTGGGGTGGCGGTTTGAATCTTGAGCTCTTCTTTAATCAGACTTAATTCGGCTAAAATACGCCGCGTTTGATCATATACTTGTTTGGGCTGAATGCGCTCTATGGGTTCTAGTGTGCTGACGGCAATACTGGGATAATCTTGAATACGGCGAAAAATACTGAGCTTAAATAAGATTTCATAGGTTTTTTGCCATACATGTTGCGGCTTGTAACGAATGTTTGAGTTTTTTGTTTTGACCGTTGTTGTGATGTTTAAATGCCTTTTAACCGCTAATATATCGCTATGAATACGTTCAGCTTGAGCATAAACATGGCTGGGGGTGATGCTGGCGGCAAAACTTGGGCTGTTGTATGATAAAAGTAGGGCAATGATGATATAAAAATGATTAAACTTCATGGTGTTCTCCAGAGGATTGTAAAATGGCGTTGAGGACTTGCTCGCTGGCAATGGGTTTGCTCAAAAAACTATTCATGCCTACAGCTAAACATTGTTGTTTCACATCGTGTAAAGCATGGGCTGATAAACCAATGATGGTCAGGGGGGGTAAGTTTTCTTCATGTTCAAAATGACGCACTTTTTGGGTGAGTTTGATGCCATCTAAGCCAGGCATTCTAAGGTCGGTGAGTAAAACATCGTATGCGGCATGGCTGTGTTGAATCATTTGCCATGCTTCAACACCATTGTTGGCAAGGCAAACGCTTAAGCCTGCGCGTTTGAGTCGCCGCTCAGCAATTTGTTGGCTTATGGCATCATCTTCGACAAGCAAAATGCGGGGTGCGTGTTCAGCAGAGATGCGGGGAGATTTTACATTGCTTTGATGGGGTAAGATGTGGTGATCACCTGTTTGAAAGAGATGATTAACATATTCGATGGCTTGCCCTTTGCTTGCTGGAACCACATGAAGGGGGATTTCAAAGGAGAAACAAGAGCCTTGTTCTAATACGCTTTTAACCCACACTTGACCGCCCATCATATCGACAAATTGCTTGACGATTGAAGTGCCTAAACCTGTGCCTGCTTGTTGGTTTCCAGCATGTTTAAATTGTACAAAAGGCTGAAAGACTTGGTCGAGTTGTTCAGGGGCAATGCCGTAACCTGTATCGGCAACAGAAAAATAAAGATAATCATGCCCTGAACCATTCACATGCATTTCTGCCAATACCTCAATTTTGCCCTGTTCAGTGAATTTCATGGCATTACCCACCAAATTAAGCACCACTTGCCGAAAGCGTGTTTCATCACCTTGAACTAAGCGGGGTAATTGTTTGATATTTAACTCAAAAGATAAGCCTTTTTCATTCACGGCAAGCAAAAAGGGCGCTAAAGCACCTTCCAAACAAGCAGGTAAGTCAAATTCTTCTTGATTGATGTGTAAGTGACCTGATTCAGCGGCGGTTAAGTCTAAAATATCATTGATAAGGTTGGATAATGATTTTGAAGAAGAACGTGCTGTTTGCAAAAAGGTTTGCTGCTCCTCGCTCCAGCTTTGATTGCGCTCGGCTAATAAGTCTAACATACCAATAATACCATGTAATGGTGTGCGTAATTCATGGTTCATCACCATCAAAAAGTTGGTTTTGGCTTGATTGGCTTGCTCGGCATCATGTTTGGCTTGATGCAGGGCTTCAATGGCTTGTTTTTTCTCATTTTTGGTTTTTGTTTCGGCTAAAGCACGTTTAATGCTTGGTGTTAAACGCACAGGATCGTCTTTGCGCACAAAGTCTGTTGCCCCATGATGCATGAGGTTGATGGTATCTTCCATTTCAACATGACCAGAGACCACAATAAGCGGTGTATCCACATGGCATGACTTTAATAGCTTTAATACGCTACACACATCCAATACAGGCATTTTTATATCACATAAAATGATGTCCCAAGATGTTTGACGCAGTTGCTGGCAAAGCAATTCTTGCTGATCCACGCGCTGCATAATGACCTCAGCAAAGGATTGACGAAGGTGTCGCTGCAATAATAATGCATCATCTTCGCTATCATCAACAATTAAGACAGTGAGCTTTTGTTGTTTCATCAGTGTATGCTTACCTCATGGTTGGCGCTTTCGTACTTTCTTCATTAGTAAAGACTATATACTTTATATGTGCAAATGCCTTGGTCGTTATAAACTGGATTTATGCCTTGTTCTCGTTAGTGTGCGCGACTTATTATTTTTTGCAAGTCCAACACCTGAGGAGTTTTATGCCATGGCATTAAATGTTTATTACGACAAAGACGCAGATTTATCAATTATCAGAAGCAAAAAAGTTGCCATTATTGGTTATGGCTCACAAGGGCATGCGCATGCCTTAAACCTTAAAGATTCAGGTGTCGATGTGGTGGTTGCACTTCGCGCTGGTTCGACATCGGCTGCCAAAGCGGAAGCGGAAGGTTTGAAGGTGGTTAGTGTTGCCGAAGCTGCGAAAACGTGTGATGTGGTGATGGTTTTAACACCAGATGAGTTTCAATCGGTATTGTATCAAGAAGAATTAGAGCCCAACCTAAAACAAGGGGCAACATTGGCTTTTGCGCACGGTTTTGCAATTCACTACAATCAAGTTGTGCCGCGCGCAGACTTAAATGTATTGATGATTGCGCCTAAAGCACCAGGACATACTGTGCGCACTGAATTTCAGCGTGGTGGTGGTATTCCTGATTTGATTGCGATTCATCAAGATGCAACAGGTGATGCGAAAGCTATTTGTTTGTCGTATGCCTCTGCAATTGGTGGCGGGCGCACTGGCATTATCGAAACAAACTTTAAAGATGAAACGGAAACCGATTTGTTTGGCGAGCAAGCAGTGCTTTGTGGTGGCGCAGTTGAGTTGGTTAAAGCTGGTTTTGAAACATTAACTGAAGCAGGTTATGCGCCGGAAATGGCCTATTTTGAATGTTTACATGAATTGAAATTGATTGTGGACTTGATGTATGAGGGCGGCATTGCCAACATGAACTATTCGATTTCGAATAATGCAGAATATGGTGAATATGTTACAGGTCCTAAAGTGATTAATGAAGAATCACGCCGAGCAATGAAAGAAGCTTTGGCAAACATTCAATCTGGTGAATATGCCAAACAATTTATTCTTGAAGGTCAAAGCAACTATGCTTCGATGACAGCGGCACGTCGGAATAATGCAAACCATCCTATTGAGAAAACAGGCGAAAAACTTCGCGCAATGATGCCTTGGATTAATAAAATCGTGGATAAGTCTAAAAACTAATCATTGGTGATGATGCATCCACAATCATAACGTCTGTGTTTCAGGGGGTTTGTTATAGCCCTGTTATGCGATGATAACCTCACCCAACTGGGGTGAACCAAGGCTTCCCATGTTTAAAAACATGGGAAGCCTTTTTTATGCTGAACAACACTAACACGCCTTCTTTTTAGGCATTCACTGCCTTCTTTTTAGGCATTATTAACCTTCTCTCAAGACAAGAACCCTTTATTTACAACAAAATACTGTTTGGCACATACCATGCTATTAGGGCATATGTTGACCTTGGTTAACATATTAATAAAAATAGCATGGAGAATGTGAATTAAAATGAATAAATTAAAAAATTATGCAATGGCATTGATGATGGGCATGGGCTTGATGGGCGTAAGCACTGCTGCACATGCAGGGGATGATGTTGCAGTATTTGCTGATATTGGTGCTCAAAGTCAATACATCTGGCGTGGCGCGGCTCAAGGTACTGGGCAAGTTTCTGTACAAGGTGATGTTGGTGTTGAACATGAAAGTGGTGTTTCAGCGAATGTTTGGTTTGCTACAGGCGTAGGCGCGGATGAAACAGAATACGATATTACAGTCGATTATTCAGGTGAAGCTGGTGATATCGGTTATTCTGTTGGTTATATCATGTATAAATTCGTTAATGATTCAACTGCGGATGCAAATGAGTTTTATGCTGGTGCATCAATGGGTATTGCTTCGGCAACAGTGTATGTTGGTGATGATAACAACTACTTTGAAGTTGGTGCTGGCAATACAGTAGCAGATATGTTTGATGCTTCTGTCGCGATTGGTATTAATTCTCCAGACACTGGTTCGAGCACGACTCAATTCACACTTGGCGCAAGCAAAGATTATGATATGGATTCTTACACACTTTCTCCATCGTTCACGATTGGCAAAGCAGGCGATGCTGATGCTGAATTTGCAGTTGGTGTAAACGCATCATTCTAATTGAGGTAGGGGGCTTAATGCTCCCTTTCTTGATGATTTTAAACACAATAAAATAACAGGAGATAGCGATGAAAAGAGTTACCGCAGTCATCAAACCATTTAAACTTGATGACGTTAAAGACGCACTTTTAGAAGCTGGTGTTTCTGGCATGAGTGTTTGCGAAATTCGCGGACATGGTCGCCAAAAAGGACATACCGAGCTTTACCGTGGTGCAGAATATAATGTTGATTTCATTCCCAAAACCGAGGTTTCAATCGTGGTTATGGCTGATCAAGTGGATAGTGTGATTGAAGCAATTAAAGGCGCTGCAAGCAGCGGCAAAATTGGCGATGGTAAAATCTTTGTCTCAGATGTGGAACGTGTTATTCGTATCCGTACTGGCGAAGAAAATGCCGACGCCTTGAATTAAGGGAGCTTAAACAATGGATCAGTTAGCAGGAGATATTCTCCAAACAAAATACGCACTCGACACCTTCTACTTTTTGGTGATGGGTGCATTCGTCATGTGGATGGCAGCAGGCTTCTCAATGTTGGAAGCAGGGCTTGTTCGTTCTAAAAATACAGCTGAGATTTTGACTAAAAATATCGTGCTGTATTCGATTGCTTGTATCATGTATATGATTGTGGGTTACAACATCATGTATGGTGGTTCGGCAAGTGGTTTCTTGCCCGATGCGTTAAGCTTTGGTCTTGGTGGTGACAATGATGTGAAAGATGTGTTGGCTGGTGGCGATGGTGCACCTTACTACTCAAAATTATCTGACTTTTTCTTCCAAGTGGTCTTCGTAGCGACGGCGATGTCTATCGTGTCTGGTGCGGTTGCAGAGCGGATGAAATTGTGGGCATTTTTTGCTTTTGCGATTGTTTTCACTGGATTTATTTATCCATTACAAGGCATGTGGAAATGGGGCGGTGGTTTCTTGGATGCAGCAGGCTTTAGTGATTTCGCTGGTTCTGGCGTGGTTCATATGGCTGGTGCAGCAGCGGCTTTGGCAGGTGTTATTCTGCTTGGAGCGCGTAAAGGGAAATACAATAAAGATGGCTCAGTAAACGCTATTCCAGGCGCAAACTTACCATTGGCAACCTTGGGCACATTCATTCTTTGGATGGGTTGGTTCGGTTTTAATGGTGGTTCTGAGCTTAAAGTTTCAGATGTGGCAGAAGCCAATGCGACTGCAATGGTCTTTGTGAACACCAATATGGCTGCCGCTGGTGGTTGTGTTGCGGCATTGTTATTTGCCCGCTTATGGTTTGGCAAAGCTGATTTGACCATGGCGCTTAATGGTGCTTTGGCGGGTCTTGTTTCGATTACAGCTGAGCCGCTAACGCCCTCACCTGAAATGGCAACATTGATTGGTGCGATTGGTGGTGTAATTGTGGTGGCTTCCATTGTTTATATGGATAGAATATTCAAAATTGATGACCCCGTAGGCGCGATTTCAGTGCATGGTGTTGTTGGTATCTGGGGCTTGTTGGCGGTATGTATTACCAACGGCGACGCAACGCTTAGCGCACAATTAATGGGTATTGGTGTTATTTTCGCATGGGTATTCATCACCAGCTTTGCAGTTTGGTTTGCGATTAAAGCCATTATGGGTGTTCGTGTTTCAGCAGAAGAAGAATACGAAGGCTTGGATGTTGGTGAATGTGGTTTAGAAGCATATCCAGAGTTCGGACACAAATAATCCATGATTGATAAAATCTGAGGTTTCGTCGCGGACAACAACTTAAAATTTAATTGTTACCATTCTATTTGCATGAATAGATGAAACCAAAGATAAGAAAAGGGCAAGTGAGCAATCACTTGTCCTTTTTTTGCATTAAATTCCATTCATGTTTATGCTAGCGACGTTCATGCATGAATTAAATTGCTGCAAGATGTATGCAGCATAGGAGGGTAAAATGAAACAAATTACAGCTATTGTGAAACCATTTAAGCTTGATGATGTTAAAGACGCATTGTTGGCGATTGGTATTGCAGGAATGAGTATTACTGATATTCGTGGTCATGGTCGGCAAAAGGGGCATACTGAGCTTTATCGTGGTGCGGAATATAATGTCGATTTTATTCCAAAAATCAGCATTACTACCGTTGTTGATGATGAGCAAGTTGATGCTGTTATCGAAGCCATCAAAGATGCTGCGGGCACGGGCAAGATTGGTGATGGAAAAATATTTGTGACCCATGTTGAGCGTGTTGTTCGCATTCGTACAGGTGAAGAAGATGGTGATGCTTTAGCTTAATGTTAAGGCTTGAATATATAAAATATGTTGAATATCAATTCAACAAGGAAGTGATCTAAAATGGACGTATTTTTTCTAACAATGGGTGCCGCGATGGTGCTTGCAATGCATGCTGGTTTTGCTTTTCTTGAAGTGGGCACAGTGCGCAAAAAGAACCAAGTGAATGCTTTGGTTCGTGTGATTACAGACTTTGGTTTTTCAACCCTTGCTTATTTCTTCATTGGTTTTGCGGTGGCTTATGGCATTACCTTTTATGAGCCAGTTGGCGAGCTTGAAGTGATGGAAGGTGGTAGTAATGGTTATAAAATGGTGCATTTCTTCTTTTTATTGACCTTTGCCGCAGCGATTCCAGCGATTATTTCAGGCGCGGTTGCCGAGCGCATTCGCTTTTGGCCAAATGTGTTAGCCACGGTGTTATTGGTGGGGCTGATTTATCCTTTTTATGAGGGCATGATTTGGAATGGCAACTTGGGTTACCAAGCTTGGCTTGAAGCGACATTTGGCGCTGGATTCCATGATTTTGCTGGCTCTGTTGTGGTGCACGGCATGGGTGGTTTCTTGGCTTTGGGTGCGGTGTTGATGCTTGGTGCGCGCCGTGGTCGTTATGGTGCAGATGGTAAAGTGAATGCGATTCTTCCTTCAAGTATTCCATTCTTGGCATTGGGTTCTTGGATTCTTTGTGTGGGTTGGTTTGGCTTTAATGTGATGAGTGCTGGTGCTGCAGATGGCGCATCGGGGCTGGTGGCGATGAATTCATTGCTGGCTATGGTTGGTGGCTTGATTGCAGCAACTGTAGTGGGTAAAAACGACCCTGGTTTTGTGCATAATGGTGCATTGGCAGGTTTGGTGGCGATTTGTGCGGGTTCAGACATTGTTCATCCTTTAGGTGCTTTAAGTATTGGGCTTGCTGCGGGTGCTATTTTTGTGCTTGGCTTCATTTATATGCAAAATAAACTCAAAATTGATGATGTGTTGGGTGTGATTCCATTGCATGGTGTGTGTGGAGCTTGGGGCGGCATTGCTGCGGGTATCTTTGGTTCAACTGCGCTTGGTGGAGCAGGTGGTGTGACGTTGATGGCACAACTTGTCGGCACACTCACAGGCGTGGCGATTGCGGTGGCTGGTGGTTTCCTTGTGTATGGTGTAATTAAGGC
The DNA here is from genome assembly GCA_964635775.1 of uncultured Zetaproteobacteria bacterium. Lineage (GTDB taxonomy): Bacteria > Pseudomonadota > Zetaproteobacteria > Mariprofundales > Mariprofundaceae > Ghiorsea. The sequence goes on from CAZWPS010000002.1 coordinate 39,909, forward strand.
TGTTATTGGCATTCGTTTGAGTGAAGAGGATGAATTGATGGGTGCTGATTTGGCGATTCATCACATCAGTGCGAACCCAGAAGAAGATATGAAATAAGATTTAACTTTGCATGAAAGATGACCAGCGATAGCGGCATGATTGCTGGTCATCTTTAACAAACTACCAGTTTAGGCAGGATTAACATGACAGTGAGGCTTGTGGTGATGGTTGAATCCGCAAATCAAGCCTTACCCTTTAAGTGCTACGGAAGAGCCCTCAACTGCGTTCGGGATGACAAGCATGGGTGTTATGATGATGTGAAGCAGCACCTTATTCATCATCATAAACCTCACTGTCATGTTGAAGCTGCCGAAACATTTCACCCCGTAAAATCTCTCAACTTCGTTCGGGATGGCAATATACTACTTGAATTCAGGCAGATTAAACTTTGCTTCTTGATGTTTTTCTTCGTGGTGCATGTTTTGCAGGACGCGCTTGATTGCGCCGCTGTGGACGGCGTTGTCCAGTGTTTCGTCCATCTTCTTTTTTCTCAGGCTCAACATATTTAGAAATATCCGCTTCAAATCCTTCAACACTCACTTGAGGCACTTTTTGAGCAATAAGTTTTTCAATGCCGCGCAATAGTTTCACTTCTTCAGCGCAAACCAACGACATCGCTTCACCCTTGTTGCCAGCCCTGCCCGTGCGTCCAATGCGGTGCACATAATCTTCGGGAACATTGGGTAATTCATAGTTCACCACATGCGGCAGTTGATCAATATCAATGCCACGCGCTGCAATATCCGTTGCCACCAATACGCGAATCGAACCTTCTTTAAAAGCCTTTAAAGCCTTGGTGCGCGCTGTTTGACTTTTATTACCATGAATCGCAGCAGCTTGCACACCATCACTAAGCAATTGCGTGGTTAAACGGTTTGCGCCATGTTTAGTGCGGGTGAAAACCAAGACTTGTTGCCATTCTTGAGAACGAATTAAATGCGAAAGTAACTCACGTTTACGTGATTTACCCACAGGATGTATCACTTGTGTCACCTGATGTGATGTTTCATTACGGGAAACTTCAATCAACTTCGGCGAGGTTAAGATTCCCGATGCTAATTTCTTAATATCATTAGAAAAGGTGGCTGAAAACAGAAGATTCTGGCGTTTTTTTGGTAATAATGCCATCACTTTACGAATATCATGAATAAAACCCATGTCTAACATGCGATCAGCTTCATCTAACACCAAAATTTCGACTTTAGACAGGTTGCACTTGCCTTGGTTTACCAAATCAAGCAAACGACCTGGTGTTGCCACCAAAATATCCACGCCGCGTTTTAATTTATCGATTTGTGGATTGATGCCTACACCGCCAAACACCACAGTTGAGCGAAGTGATAAATGTTTGCCATATAGCCGCACACTTTCATCAATTTGTGCTGCGAGTTCGCGTGTTGGTGTTAGCATCAATACCCGAATATGTCGGCGATTTTGACGATTTTTACTTGCTTCGCCGCGTTCTGCATGTTCTTGATGCAAAAGGTGGAGTATGGGTAAGGTGAAACCTGCTGTTTTACCGGTACCCGTTTGCGCACCTGCCATAAGGTCACGCCCTGCAAGGACATGAGGAATTGCCTGCGCTTGTACGGGCGTGGGTTTATCGTAGCCCTGATCAGCGATAGCACGCAAGATAGGTTGGGCAAGTCCAAGTTGTTCAAAGCTCATGATGATGTTCCAGTTGGATTCTAATCACGTTGAAAAAACGCTGATTAGTTTCTATTTTATAGTTGAAGCTGCAGCAATGTACGTTGCCACAAGAAGATAGCAATCAAAAGGCAACTTTAGCGATTCATGATGCAAGCAAGTCCTGTTGATACAAGGCATTCATTCGCCGAATCATTTGCGGCAATACACTCATACGATGATGGTCAAGACGCATGCGTAGCCGAGGATAATGGGCAAAACACGCATCTTCATGTTCTGGCCAGTTAAAAACTTGCTCAATATCACCTTTATGCAAGACATCGGTAAACTCAGCATTTAGGCGCGCAAGTGCATGTTCGGATAAGGCATTGTTTAAGCGCAGCACAATTTGATTACCAACATAACGAAAGCTATGGTAGTTGATATAATAATCATGGATATGTTGTACTGCAACTTCAACATTATCAGTATGAAACAATAAACTAGGGTCTTCAGCACTAATCAAACCATCATTGAGCAGACGTCGCATCCATGACTTGAGAAAAGGTCCCCAAAAATCATCACCTGGTGCTTCAAGCATCACCACAGGAATAGGCGAATTACGCCCAGTTTGCAGCAAGGTTAACAGCTCAAAACCTTCATCAAAGGTGCCAAAACCACCGGGCGTTAAAATGACGGCATCACTTTCTTTGAGGAAAAACAACTTTCGTGTGAAAAAGTATTGGCATTCAAAGCTGCGCGGAGAATCATGCACAAAAGGGTTAAGCTCTTGTTCCATAGGTAAATTAATGCCCACACCAAAAGAAGCATCTCGCCCCGCCCCTTCATTGGCAGCTTGCATCATGCCTGGTCCACCACCTGTAATGACCATAAACCCAGCATCTTTTAAAGCTTTACCGCATGCTTTGGTTTGAATGTATTGAGGATGATCTTCTTTGGTGCGCGCAGAGCCGAAAACACTGACTTTTCGCCATGCTTGGTAGGGTTTGAACACAGCCAAACCCAAACGGATTTCTGCCAAGGTTTTACCCACCATTTTCATGTCCGCTTCGTCAATATCATCGCGCAATAAGTTGAATGTTTCACTTAATAATCTACGTTTACTTGCTGAATTGAGCATGGATTGATGACAAAGTTGCTCAAACTGCTCTTGAAGTTGTTTTAATTCATCCATCATGGGCTGCCTCAATAATAATATCAATACGACGATTCATCGCCCTTCCTTTTTTGTAATCATTGCTCACAATGGGTTTCACATCACCATAACCCAATGCACGCAACCGCTGCACATCCATATCTGAAGCAATTAAAAATGATTGCACAGATTCGGCACGTTTTAAGGACAATCTGCGATTTTCTTTTGCCCCACCAAGGTTATCGGTATGCCCTTCTATGCGAATTTGACGATCAGGGTACATCAGTAATGCTTCTTTTAAACGCCCTAAAAAATCAAAGTATTGACCACCAAGTTTGCTGCTACCTGAAGAAAATTGAATTTTCTTTGCCCGAATCAACAATGAACCATCCAAATTCGACAATATTTCCACTTCGTTATTCGCAAATAACGCGCTCACCTTTTCTTTTCGTTTCTTGTCAAAGGTTTCTTGCTCAAGTTTGACATGAAATGATGTTTTTAATGTTTTTACTTTAACTTGGAACGCTTGTTGGTCCGCTAAACGTTGTTGATACAAAGCATCACGCAATAACACCTCATTTTTATCATGATTTTCAGTGGTTTGTAACAGGTAAGTTTGGCGCTCTGCCAATAATGTTTGGCGCAAGTTTTTCACCTGCTGTAACAGCACTTTAGCATCAATATCTACCCCAACTTGTGCATAATTCAAAGGCAGAGCCAAAGCTTTTGCCAAGGCAAGCCTGTGCTGACGTGCTTGTTGTGCCATTTTCTCATGGCTACCCATATCACGTCGCCATTCTTTCACTTGAATCGCTAATTTCTGCATATACACTGCCATTTCAAAGGCATAACCAGGTTGTGAAGGGCGTTGAATCAATGTTTTTTCATCCGCATCTAACAACTGATTTTCATGGTAACGTTTTAATAGACCAAATTCAGCACGCGTAATTGACCATAAATGGGGTGTATATCGTTTTGCCCCTGTACTGGAGGCATAAGAAATAGCGCGACTGGTTTGCTCCACCAAACCAGACATGGCGGCATCTATACTTTGTGTAAAAGCAGACTCAGCTAACTTTGATGAACGTCGTGCTTGATTTAAGTTGCCTAATTCAGCACTGATAATGGTTTGTTTTAAGTGTTGATTTGCCACTTCGTATGTGGTGGCCACATCAACATGAGCGACCGTTTGTGGCGCATGATGATAGGCATAGGCTTTATGAGCTTGGGCTTCAATATATAAAACATCAGCAAAAAGAGTAACAAATATCTTCGCATTGCTCTGCACTTCTACAAGCACATCATTGGCTTTATCAATCGCTTGTTGTAGTTGTAAAGAGATTTTGACTTTTTCTTGGTTATAGGGGTCAGTAAATCCAGACTCACCCGAGTCCAACGCCAACATCATCGCCCCTTGATACGCTGATAAACGTTTTAAACCATCGGGGACAAACCTTGCCTGCTCACTTTGTTGAAAATCTTGAATGCGTTGTGTGATGTCTTGCACATCTGTTGCCAGAGCTTGATTTGCTCCGAGCAATAATAACCAAAACATCAGTAAAAATCGAACTATATTCATCATGACTACCCCAATTCTAACATCGTATTCAAAGCCGCCATCGCCATGGCTTGTTGTGCTTGACTCACTTTCACCTGAAAATAACCTTCACCATTCACAATCGCTTGCATTGCCAAACATAAATGCTGCGGATCGGTGCGGAACATGGTTGAGCACATGCTCACCGTAGGCGATAAAAACCAAATCGGTTTATCAGGGTGTTGAATACGCAAACGATTGACCAAGTTTAATTCGGTAGCAATGGCAAACTGACTTCCCGTCTTTGCTGCTTGCACATATTCAATAATACGTTCTGTAGAGCCAACAAAATCAGATGTGTAACACACTTCGCGTGAACATTCAGGATGCGCTAAAATCTGAATGTCAGGATGATTTCGCCGCATGGTGTCTGCGTGTTCAGCTTTAAATAACTGATGTACTGAACAAAAGCCTTTCCATAAAATAAGTTTGGCTTGTTTAATCGCATCCTCATCATGCCCGCCCATAGGCAAAAAAGGATTCCAAATAATCATTTCATCATCCTTAATACCCATGCTTAAGGCTGTATTTTCACCCAAATGCTGATCGGGAAAGAATAATATTTTCTCACGTTTGTCCCATGCCCATTGCATGACCCGCTGCGCATTACCCGACGTACACACCACGCCTTCATGTTCGCCACAAAAGGCTTTGAGTGCGGCTGTAGAGTTGATGTAGGTTACAGGTGTTACCATTTCATCAGCAGGGATAACCTTGGATAATTCCTGCCAACATCGTTGCACTTGTTCATCGTTTGCCATATCCGCCATGGAACAACCCGCAGCAGGGTCGGGTAGAATCACCACCTGTGTATCAGCGGTTAAAACATCAGCCATTTCTGCCATGAAATGCACACCGCAAAAAATCACAAATGGTGCTGTGGTGCTTGCTGCAGCTTGAGCAAGTTTTAAAGAATCACCTGTAATGTCAGCGAATACAATCACTTCCTCACGCTGATAGTGATGTCCTAAAATTAACAACTTATCCCCCAGCTGTTGGCGTAAGGTATGGATACGCGCAATCACCTCTTTTTCAGGCAAGTCATAGAGCTGTTGTAATGTGGGTGTGACATCGTCTTGAAGCTTTCTTGGCATACAAATATCGTCAGTCATAGGGCTTATACTTGAAAACAGATGGTGTACTGTCAAACATTTACCTATCATTGCCCATCATGCCAGCCTATTCTCATACTTCCCACTATCAATTTCCCCACCCCAATCAGGCCAGCGAAGAGGGTTTATTGGCAATGGGTGGTGATTTAAATCCTGAAACCTTATTACAAGCCTACAGCCAAGGCATTTTCCCTTGGTATGCCGAAGGTGAACCCATTTTATGGTGGTCTCCTCATTCGCGCATGGTATTGTTTCCTAAGAAGTTTCACCGCTCAAAACGACTTATACGAAGGTTAAAACAAGCCCGTTATCAATGTGTTATGAATCAAAATTTTGAAGCTGTTATTCAAGGCTGTGCCCAACCGCGACAAAACCAAGATGGCACTTGGGGAGACACTTGGATTCTACCTGAAATGGTGCAAGCTTATCAACGTTTGTTCATTTTAGGTTATGCCCACTGTTTTGAAATTTATGATGGTAACGCATGCATTGGCGGCTTATATGGCATACATTTAGGAGATATCTTCTTCGCTGAGTCCATGTTTAGCCGACAACGTGATGCTTCAAAAATGGCAATGTCTCATTTATGTGATTGGGCCATCGCTACTGGCATTACACTCATTGACTGCCAAATGTTTACCCCCCACTTAGCAAGCCTTGGTGCTGTTGAATTGCCGCGTAATGACTTCTTACACTTGCTCGGCAAAATGAATCCATCGTAACGACTCATATTGCCTCTGATTTGCCCTTTTTCCTTGAAAACGAACAAGTCAGAGGCAATCTGAACAGCTATGGGGGTAAAAAATAGCGTTTTCAGCTGTTTTGAAAAGTGCTGAATCGTTACAATCCATCGATGAAAAAGAAAGGATGTTGATAAGCTAAATCCGCATCAAATCGTGGTTAATCAGCGCCTCTAGCTGCAAACACCGCGTATGTTGAGGGGTGTACCATCCTCTAATTGCAGCGGCTGCTTTGATTCGGCTACGGCAATGGGTAATAAGGCAATACCTTGATAACTACCCTGTGGATGTTGTGTTAAGCTGGATAATATGCCTATTTTAGCCGTGGTTAAAATAGGGCAAGGTAAGGTTGGGGCATCATGTTGGCATAACACGCGGTATAATTTCTTTTTAATGCCACCACGCCAATGCATGCGGCTAGTCACCTCTTGCCCTACATAACAGCCTTTATCAAAGCTAACACCTTGGCGTTCGATTAAATTCGCATTTAAAGGAAATACCTGAGCATCCCAATCAATGCCAAACATAGGGATACCTTGGAGTATGCGTTGTTGTATGATGATGTGTTCATCAATATTATGTTGTAGGGGTAAGGTCTCACCAATGAGCCATACACCATCATGCGCTGATTCAGAAAAACGCATGCAATAGCGGTGTTCATGGTGTTGTGTGCTTAAAGTATCTTGGGCAGGTATGGGTAGCTGCTGTGTTTTTAAATAAGCATCAACATCTTGCCCTTGTATGCTCCAAACTTGCCATGCCGAAACGATACCAATGCGAAGTTGGTAGCCCAAGGCAAAACGTCGCAACCGCTCAACGAACAGTTGTGCTGTGCTGTGCGGACAAAGCATGATGACTTCATCATTATTACCTTGTAGTAAATGAAAGTCGGTGATGATTTTACCTTGGGGGGTTAAAATAGCAGAATAAATGGCTTGTGTGGCACTGATTTTATTGGTGTCTTGGCTGATTTGACCTTGTAAATAGGTCAAAACATTTTCGCCTGATGCTTTGATGACAGCAAAGGTTTTGCGCTGACAAATTTGGGGTTGTTTCTGCTCTGTCGTTGGCTGCATATGTACTCTCTTTTGGGTTATGGATGACGCTAAGTTAAAGTATACGTTGGGCTTTATGAAGCTTATATGAAGTTCTCCACACAAGCTGTGGATAACTTTGTGGATAACATTACGCATAGCGTGTATTTTATTCAATACTTACGCCTTTAAGGGCAAGTGCTTAAAAAATAGGCAGTCTTTATTTATTCATATAAAACAGTAACTTAAGTAATGTTTGTTGCGCTGTTAAGCGAGACAAAGACGGTGATGAGGTAAAAAAATATAAAATGGGCAAAAAAGGTGAATAACTAAGGGTGTCAAGCGTTATTTTAGGTATTTATGCACTGATTGAGCTGCTTTTTCGCCTTGTAAAACAGCAAGCTCAATGGTAGCAGGAAGTTGACCTGGTTGAGGACTTTCTCCAGCATCAAAAACATGTGCTGGCAGCTCAACGTCTTGATGCGGTCTAACCAATACCGTCGCTCTTTTTTCACGAATAACGCGGCTATGTTGGGGGGTAATGTTTTGCGCGAACATCGTTGCCAATTCATTTAATACACGTTGTAAACAAGCATCGGCATTGAGCCCTGATTCATCAGCACTTATTGTAATACAAAGGTGTTGCAAACCACTTTCTTGTGTCATTTTGGAGACATCAAATAACCATTGACTATAACTACCCAGCATACCCACCATCATAGAAGGTAAAACAAGTTGTTGTTCAAGCCATAAGTGGATATTGGTGATGCTTTGGCTTGCTGTATGGTGTTGTATGCCAAGCAAACGATTACGCGCAAAAGCGGGTAGAGCCAAGACGATGGCATCATGTGTTAAATCATGAAGACAACGTATGCTGTGGCGCAGATGAAAATGCACACCTTTGTCTTTGGCTTGGTTGGTCAGCGGTTCGATTAAAGCTTGGTTGAGCGGTCGGTTAAACCAGCCCATTTTAGCATTTTGATGGGATGAAAATGAGGTGTTGAGTACACGGGCGAATGTTTTTGCATTGGCAGTGCTTATTTTTTCGTTCATCACACCTAAACACAAGACTTCCAGCATATCTTGAATCAAAATATCAGGTGCGTGGCATTGTTTGAGCCATTGGGCGACTGTTTGCTGCTCATCTTTGATGTTTTTCATGCTTAAAGCGATATATAACATGGCTTTGACACTGGATAAATCATGTTGTGGCAGCTTAGCTACAGCCAAGAGAAGGGCTAAAGCTATGGGTAATTTGGATGTGGCTTGCAAGGCAAAGTGACCGCGTGTTTCATCCCATAAAGGCAGGGTTAAACAATCTTGCCATGATACATAATCGCTTGCACCAATATCAGCTAAGAGTTGTTGCGTGGCATGATATGCGCCGACCATCATATGCGGACCATTATCGACCCATACGTGTTGCTTTTTATCGTAAAAGGACTTGGTGCGCCCACCCAAAGCAGGTGCTGCTTCATAGGTATCAACGGCAAAACCTTGTTCAGCAAGACGAAGGGAGGCGGTTAAACCAGCGACACCACCACCAATCACTGCAACACGTTGTACCACTTTAAAAATCCAGCTTGAGCGGAAGTTTCTGGCGTGCTGCTTTTTTTTCATAACGCCAAGTCCGCCAAGCCACCCAAATCTTACGCAAAGGGCTTAAACGGGCGGAATGTTGCCATACATCGAAATTAATCTTTTCTAACTTTTCTAAATGCGCAAAATAAATCGCACCCATCATCAATGAAGGGCATAAACTTTGTCTATCTTCATCAGGAAGAGCGGCTAAAGCATCTGTATAGGCTTGCTGCGCTTGTTGTTTAAGGTGTGATAACAGGGCTTTCAGGTTGGCATTGGCTTGTTGATGATGGGTGAAACCATGACGAATGTCTTGGTCGGTGACTTTAAATTGAGCGCGTAGTTGTTGGGGGATATAAATGCGGTCAATTTTGGTGTCTTCATAGACATCACGCAGGATATTGGTGAGCTGTAAGGCATCACCCATGCGCAAGGCAAAGATTTTGGACTGTTCATGGCGAAAACCAAATACAGCAATGGATAATAAACCCACCACCCCAGCGACACGGTAACAATACAGCTTTAAATCATCTTCAGTCACCATGACTTGACCTGATACATCCATTAGCATGCCTTGAATCATTTCAAAAAGAAGCTCTTGGCGTATGGGAAAGGCATCTTTTGCCCACATTAATTCTTTGCCTACGGGGTGACGTGCTTGATTGGCATAAACACGCTCAACCTCTTCACGCCAAAAGTTTAATTTGGTTCTTGCGATATCTTTATCTTTAATTTCATCTGCGATATCATCAACTTCGCGGCAAAAGGCATATAAAGCCATCATTGCCCGGCGTTTTTCAGGCGATAAAAACAAAAAAGCATAAAAAAAGGATGAGCCAGAGCCTCGTGTTTTGTCTTCGCAATATTTTTCAGGGGTCATGATTGTCCTCGTGTGCGTGCATAATAGTGGGGAAACAGGCTCATTAAAGTAATTTGAATACTTACTTTGAACCAAGTGAACTTATTTAATGTAGGGCGTTGTTGCAAGGGGTCATCAAGCTTGCTGGTGGCATGTAAAATAGACATACCACCCGCTAAGGTTGCTGCAATTTGTAGGCGTAAGCGTAAGGGTAAATAAGGCAGTAAGCCATGTCCTATATCAAACAACTGTTGGGTTTGTTGAATGGCTTTGTTGATGGCTGGTCGCAGTTGTGCGGAGGTGATTTTTCCAGCTAAAAGGTGGTCGCGTGATACGTTTGCTTCCTCTAGCCATATGGTAGCTAAATAACAACGTTTGTTGGGCAAATCAATGCTGAAATCTTGCCAAAAATTGGTGAGTTGTAAGGCAGTACAAATGGCATCAGAACAACTTAAAGCATGAGCTTGGTTGATGCCATGTAAGGCTAACATGAGGCGACCAATAGGGTTGGCAGAATGTTTGCCGTAAAACTTGAGTTCATCGAGGTTTTTAAAGCCTGTGAAGTTCACATCCATACGAAAAGCAATTAATAAATCACGAAATAATTGGTCGGGCAGCTTAAAATCTTGCATAACATCGGCTAAAGCGATGAAAATGGGGTGTTTTGCTTGACCAAGCAGGCATTGGTCAAGCTGATGTTCCCAATCATCAAGCTTAGCAATACGAACTTGAGGCAACATATCACCTTCGTCTGCAAAATCATCGGCTTCGCGGGCAAAGGCATAAATTACGGCAATGGCAGCACGCAAGTCTTTGCGCAAAAGCAAAGAGGCTGTAGGAAAGTTTTCATAGTGTTGATGGGCAATATTTTGACAATATTGATAGGCTTGTAAAATGGGCTCACTTTTTAGCATTGCAGCATCTTAAAGCCTTGGTTGATGAAGGCAACATGTAAGCGTTGTAAAAAAACATGATTTTATGTGATAAGCAGGTTATCTTGCGTCAAAATTTGAATATAAGAGAAGTATTGAGCATATCTGTTTTCATATGAAGCCTTACTATGAAGCAGGTGTTATCAACACTTTCTTAGCTGTGATGAAGCAGCAGGGGAACCCATGTTAAAAATACTCACCAAAATTTTTGGTAACCGCAACGAACGTTTACTTAAAAACTTGTACCCTATTGTGGGAAAAATCAATACTTTTAGCGCGTCTATAAACCAACTTGATGATGCGTCATTACAAGCTAAAACAGTAGAGTTTCGAGAGAAAATTGCCGCAGGAATGGCATTAAATGATGTGTTGCCTGAAGCCTTTGCTGTGGTGCGTGAGGCATCTTCACGTGTGATGGGCATGCGCCATTTTGATGCTCAACTTTTAGGCGGTGTTATTTTACACCAAGGTAAAATTGCCGAAATGAAGACGGGTGAAGGAAAAACATTAACGGCGACTTTAGCAGTGTATTTGAATGCTTTAAGTGGTAAAGGCGCACATGTGGTGACCGTGAATGACTATTTAGCCAGCCGCGATGCTGAACAAATGGGCGTATTGTATGCTTTTCTTGGTTTGAGCACGGGGGTGATTGTCAGCGGCATGACCCATGAAGATAGACAAGCAGCTTATGCCGCAGACATTACTTATGGCACGAATAATGAGTTTGGTTTTGACTACTTGCGCGATAATATGGCATTTTCTCCTGGAGAATTGGTGCAGCGCGGTCATCATTTTGCCATTGTTGATGAAGTTGATTCGATTTTAATTGATGAGGCGCGTACGCCGCTGATTATTTCAGGACCAACGGAACAAGCAGGCGAGCTTTATACGTTAGGTGATCGTTTAATTCTCAAGTTGGAAGCTGCAGATTATGATTTGGATGAAAAGGATAAGGCAGTATCTTTCACGGAATCAGGCGTCGAACATGTTGAAGCGTTATTGCGCGAAGAAGGGCATTTACAAGAGAGTAGCTTATACGACCCTGAAAGCATTAACTTATTACACGCGGTAACACAAAGCTTACGCGCTCACACTCTATTTTCACGCGAAAAAGATTATATTGTGCGCCAAGACGAAGTGGTGATTATTGATGAGTTTACAGGCAGAATGATGGCTGGTCGTCGTTATGCTGATGGACAACATCAAGCCTTAGAAGCCAAAGAAGGGGTGACGATTCAAGCAGAAAACCAAACGCTTTCTTCGATTACCTTCCAAAACTTTTTCCGTATGTATGATGTGTTATCAGGCATGACAGGAACAGCCGATACTGAAGCTGAAGAATTCAACAAAATCTATAAGCTTGAAGTGGTGATTGTGCCCACCAATCGCGATATGGTTCGTCAAGATTTGAGCGACTTAATTTACCGTGATGCTGAGGATAAATATGATGCTATTGTGGAAGATATTGTGGGCACGCATGGCACGGGGTCGCCAGTATTGGTAGGGACAACCTCGATTGAAAAGTCGGAGTTTTTCTCTGAAATGTTGAAGAAAAAAGGCATTAAACATGAAGTGTTAAATGCCAAACACCATGAGCGTGAAGCTGAAATTGTGGGTCAGGCTGGGCGCAAAAGTGCGATTACCATTGCGACAAATATGGCTGGGCGTGGCACGGATATCGTCTTGGGCGGCAACCCTGATATGTTAATTGCGGCATTGCCGAAGAAACTCAGCGATAACGAACGCGATAAACGTGCAACAGCGATTCGTGAGGCTTGTAAAGATGAGCATGAGGCTGTGGTCAAGGCTGGTGGCTTACACATTATTGGTACAGAACGCCATGAATCACGCCGCATTGATAATCAGTTGCGTGGTCGTTCGGGAAGACAGGGCGACCCTGGCTCAACACGTTTTTACTTATCGCTTGAAGATGATTTGATGCGTATTTTTGGTGGTGATAAGATGCAAAATATGCTCACCAAAATGGGCTTTGAGAAGGGCGAGGTGATTGAGCATCCTTGGGTAAGTAAAGCGATTGCCAACTCGCAGAAAAAAGTGGAAGGACGCAATTTTGATACGCGCAAACAACTGCTTGAATATGATGATGTGATGAATCAACAACGTGAAGTGACCTATGCTCAACGTCGTGAAGTGTTGGAAGCTGAAGATGTTCAAGATGTGATGGAAGATATGGCATTGGATTATGCTGATGGTTTAACGGATGAATTCTTATCTGATATTCCAGAGACTTGGAAGGTGGATGCGTTGCAAACCAAACTGGCAGACAGATTGGGTATTGAAGCAGATGTGCAAGCTTGGGTGGATGCTGATGATGTAGAAACCAATCAGCAAATGACCCCTAAAATCGTTCAAGCCATGACCGAGCATATGGCAGCTAAAGAAGAACAAGCTGGTGATGGTCAGTTGCGCACTTTTGAAAAATGGTTGTTATTACATGTGCTTGACCATCATTGGAAAGAACATTTGCTGGCGATGGATCATTTGCGACAGAGTGTTGGTTTGCGTGGTTACGCGCAAAAGCAACCGATTCAAGAATACAAACATGAATCGTTTGCTTTGTTTAGTACGATGTTGGACAAGGTTCGTGAAGAAACAGTGACCACTTTGTATCGGGTGGAAGTTAAAGAGCCGCCTCAACCCGAACCTAAACCAGCGAACATCAAATATAATCGTTCAGACAATGAAGTTGCGGAAAAACAAGAAACATTTAAGCGCGATAAGCCCAAAGTTGGGCGTAATGACGCTTGCCCGTGTGGTTCGGGCAAAAAATATAAACAATGCCATGGCAAAAAGCGTTAATCATGTCTGTATTACCTCAAACACTTCAAAAGCCTTTGCCTGTGCCAGGATTTCGGGTCGGTTCAGCATCATGTGGTGTTAAATCGGCTGATTTAAAGGGGAAAAGGCAGGATTTAACCTTTATCCTCGCTGATGTGCCAGCACAAGCCGCAGCCGTTTTTACGCAAAATAGCTTTAGAGCGGCATGTGTGGATTTAGGTGAGCAAACATTACGCGAGCATGCTTGCCATATTCGCGCGATTGTGGCGAATTCGGGTAATGCGAATGCTGGCGTGGGTAAAGTAGGACGTGTTTGGGCACAACAATTCATTGATTTGGCAGCAAAAGCATTAAATATCGAAGCGCATCAAGTCTTATCGGCTTCAACAGGGGTCATTGGGGAGCCGTTTCCCATTCAACGTATTGCCAAGAGCATGTTTGAAGCCGTTGACGCATTGGCAGAAGATCATTGGCTGCAAGCAGCAGATGCAATTCGCACCACAGATACCTTTGCCAAATGGTCTTCAGCTCAATTTGAGCAAGAAGGAAAAACCTATACCATTACTGGGGTAGCTAAGGGTAGCGGCATGATTCATCCCAATATGGCAACCATGCTTGGCTTTATAGCAACGGATGCTCCGATTGCTGCGGACACCTTACAACGGTTATTATCTCAAGTGAATCAGCGCTCGTTTAATAGCATCAGTGTGGATGGTGATACATCCACCAATGATACAGTTTACCTCTTATCTTCGGGTTTGGCTTTGGGCGGGCAAGCGCTTGCCGACACATCATCTTTTGAGGCTGCTTTAGAGCAAGTTGCCATTGATTTGGCACAACAAATTGTGCGTGATGGGGAAGGAGTGAGTAAATTTGTCAGCATATGTGTTACAGGTGCTGAAAGTGAGGCACAGGCGCGCCAACTTGGACGATGCATTGCTGTCTCACCTTTGGTCAAGACTGCTTTTGCTGGCTCAGATGCCAATTGGGGTCGTATTCTTATGGCGATTGGGAATAGTGGCGTGAAGATTATCCCCGAAAAAGTGAGCATCAAAGCTGATGATGTATGGATTTTAAAAGATGGAGACCTACATGCTAACTATAGTGATGCCATGGGTATGGCAGTGTTTGCGCAAGCTGAATTCACGCTATTTGTGGATGTGGGTTTAGGCAAAGGGAAAGCAACAGTGTGGACAGGCGACCTCACGCATGATTATATTACGATTAATGCAGAATACAGAACTTAACAAGGAGTTATGATGAATATTTATACTTTTACAGGGCGTTTAAGCCGTGATTCAGAACAACGATTCACCCAAGGCGGCATGGCAATTTGCTCGTTTAGCGTGGCAGTGGATTATGGTTTT
>CAZWPS010000003.1:0-30189 GCA_964635775.1 uncultured Zetaproteobacteria bacterium
GGCATGACAGCAGTGATTCAAGACATGAATCATTATGAATTAGGGGCATTTGTTGCATTTGATGGGCAAGTGATTCCTTTTTGAGGGGAAATATTTTCCCTTAGGTCATTTTATGTACCTTAAAATCAATGTAAAAACAATACGTTAACACTTTATCAGCTTTGGCATTGAATATGCTCCATCTTACTTGCAGGTCTTTGGGTAAGTCAGGAGGGTATGATGCAACGAGGCTTTTTTATATCGGGTGTGGCAAGTACCATGGCGCAAACGCGTTTGGATAATATCACACATAATTTGGCTAACGTGAATACCACAGGTTACAAAGCCTCGCGCTCTTCTTTTCAAACGGTGTTATCTGATAATTTAGTTCAGGTTGGGCAAAGCCAAAAAGCACCTGCTTCTTATTTAGATATGGGTTCACAATATGTGGACACCAAAGCTGGCAGTATTCGCCAAACAGGGAATGCACTCGATTTTGCGGTGGTTCATGATGGTTACTTTCAAGTCGAGCAAGAAGATGGTTCGGTTGCTTTGACCCGCGCTGGCAACTTTAGCCGTGATGCTGAAGGCAACTTAATTACACAAGGTGGTCTTGCTGTACTTGATGACAGTGGCACACCGATCACTTTACCCAATGGCGAAGTTTCAGGCACCAGCGAAGGCATGATTTATGTCAACAATGAGCAGGTTGCACAGCTGGCTTTAGTCACTTTAATTGATGAGCGTAATGTCAAGCAAGCAGCTGGCACTTTATTGCTCACTCCCCCAGAAAACACCGAAGATGCAGTGGGTGTTAGTATTGTACAACACGGGGCATTGGAAAGCTCTAATGTTAATTCGGTATTAGCGATGACAGAAATGGTTGCGACTTTAAGAGCATACGAATCGACGATGAAAATAGTCGAACAATATAATGAACTCGCGGGCCAGCTCAGTGGCAGCGTGGGTAAAGTTCAAGGTTAATAAGAGGTGATATTATGATGCGTTCCTTATGGACAGCGGCAACAGGCATGGCAGCACAAACACTTAATGTGGATGTGATTGCAAATAATTTAGCAAATGTGAATACCGCAGGTTTTAAACGCGGTAGAGCAAACTTTCAGGATTTAATGTATCAACAAATTAAAGCCCCTGGTGCAGAAGCCAGTGCGGCAGGGACACAACTACCTTCGGGTATTCAAGTGGGGCTAGGTGTGCAAACAGCCAGTATTGAATATGTGTTTTCTGAAGGTTCATTTCAACAAACAAGTAACCCTTTGGACCTTGCGATTCAAGGGCGTGGATTTTTCCAGATTTTAATGCCCAATGGCGAGCTTGGTTATACACGCTCTGGTTCGTTTAGTCGTGATGCGCAAGGGCAGCTGGTGACCTCTAGTGGTAATCTTGTACAGCCTACAATCACACTTCCTTCGGATACTTTAAATGTCAATATCGGGCAAGATGGTACGGTGTCTGTAGAGCAACCAGGTTCACTTTCTTCGGTAGTGGGTCAAATTCAAATGGTTGATTTTAGTAACCCAGCAGGTTTATCGCACCTTGGTAACTCGATATTTCAAGCGACCAACGCATCAGGGCAACCTTTAACGGGCAACCCTGGGGAAAATGGTTTTGGTGGTTTGGGGCAAGGCATGTTGGAGATGTCGAATGTGAATATGGTTGAAGAAATGGTGAACTTAATTGCAGGGCAGCGTGCTTATGAAATGAACTCTAAATCAGTACAAGCTGCTGATGAGATGTTACAAACGGCGAATGGTTTAAAACGTTAATGTCTAAGTTACTTATTTTTCTTTCTCTCTTGATATTGCCTATGACTGCTTGGTCAGTTGAGCAAGTGGTTGTAGGTAAAGGGGTGGTGGAAGAATCTGCATTACAAGTATCTTTGGCGGCATTTTTTGCCGCACAACCTACACATTTGGGTGCAGTGGCCACTTTGGATCATATCAGAAAATGGCCAGCTATTGTGGGCAAAGCTCGCTGGTCTTTGCCTCGATTACGTTTTTTATCCAAGCGGGTGTCGCTGATTGCCGAACAAGGTCAAGGTAAGTCGTTGCGTCGTTGGTATGTGCCTGTGATTCTTAAGTGGACTACGCAAGTCATTACACTGCAACATGATGTTTCGGCACAAGCTATGCTAGATAGTAGTATGCTTGTTTTGGCTGAGAAAAATGTAGCGGGGCTTAGAGGGCAGTTTTGGCGCAATAAAGATGATGTGGTGGGCTTAAAAACACGACGTGCTATGCGTAGAGGTGATGTGATATTATCAACACAAGTGGTTCGCCCTCCGCTTATACAACGTGGTGATTATGTGACCATCTTGGTATCGCTGAATGGTTTGAAAGTACGGGTTGCAGGTGTTGCTTTAAAGTCGGGAAGTCGGGGTGACCGGCTGTTGGTACAAAATATTCGCAGTAAAAAAACATTGCAAAGTATTGTGCAAGATGCACATACGGTTGCTGTTTTTATTGGAGGTGCATGATGCGTTATCGTCAGAGTGTGGTCATGATTGTGCTGCCTTTATTGTTGCTCTCTTGTGGGACAACAAAAAAGGAAGTCACACAAGATTTGAATAAACCAAAAGTGGATTTGGCTTTGCAATATGCGGCACAACCATCACCTGCTATGGGTTCATTGTGGAACAATAGTGGGGCAACGATGTTTACCGACCCTAAAGCACGTCAGGTGGGTGATTTAGTCATGATTTTTGTGCAAGAAACAGCCAGTGCAACACGTTCTTTGGGCACAAAAAGAAGTCGAAAATCAAAACACGCATCGAGTTTGTCAGGCATGTTTGGTTTAGAGAAAGAATTAATACCTCACTTTAACCCTGGACTAGCCATGGACACCAGTAATGACAAAAGCTTTGCAGGCTCTGGTGAAACTACCAACTCAGATTCGTTGATTGCCAGCGTGACCGCAGTGGTGACTGCAGTGTACCCCAATGGTAATATGATGGTGATTGGTCGGCGTGAAGTGACGATTAATCAGCAGCCACAAGAATTAACGTTTTCAGGCATTGTTCGTCCTTCGGATATTTCGGCAAACAATACCATTGTCTCATCACAAGTGGCACAAGCGAAAGTGAGTTATGGTGGTGGTGGTTCGTTAGCTGCGATGAGTGATGAAGGCTGGTTCGGGCAAACGCTTGATGCCATTTGGCCTTTCTGATGCGTTATTTTATTGTATTTTCTATGTGTTGTGTATTGGCAACTACGGTGCATGCTGAACGAATTAAGGATTTGGCTGATATTGAAGGTGTGCGCGGTAATGCCTTGATTGGTTATGGCATTGTGGTGGGTTTGAACGGGACAGGGGACAGCTCCAATTCATCACCTTTTACGATTAGTAGCATTACAGCGATGCTGGAGCGTTTTGGTGTGAATGTTCGTCCTGATATTAAAAAAATGAAGCCTAAAAATATTGCGGCAGTGATGGTGACAGCAGATTTACCATCGTTTGCGCGCCCTGGTCAAAAGCTTGATATTACCATTTCAAGCATGGGCGACTCTAAGAGTTTGCGTGGTGGAACATTATTAATTACGCCGATTTTAGGCGGTGATGGACAAGTCTATGCTGTGGCACAAGGCGGGCTTTCGGTTGGTGGTTTTGCGGTTGCTGGCGATGGTGGAAATGTTGTTAAAAATCATCCAACTGTGGGTAAAATACCCAATGGAGCGCGGGTAGAAAAAGCAGCCCCACGCGGCTTGGATTTGGCGCAAGAGAAGGTGACAATTATGTTGCGTTTACCCGATTTCACGACCGTGCGTAATATGCAGAAGGTGATTAACAAAACACTGGGTAAAGGCATGGCAAAAGCGATCGATGCGGGCACGGTTGAAGTGTGGAACCCACATGGTGATGCCGTTGAGTTGATTGCAACACTAGAGCAACTGGAGCTTAAAACGGATCGTCCAGCGGTTGTGGTGATCGATGAACGCACAGGTACAGTGGTGATGGGGCAAGGTGTTACGATTGAAACAGTGGCTGTTTCTCATGGCAATATCAGTATTAATGTGGTGGAAAACAAAGATGTGAGCCAGCCTTTTGCATTTTCTGGTGGTCAAACGGCGATTACGGATGCCACAGATATTCAAGTGCAAGAAGATGAGGCGAAGTTGGTGGTTTTACCACGGCAAGTGACGTTGGCATCCTTGGTGTCCGCTTTAAATTCAGTTGGGGCAAGCCCTAGTGATTTGATTGCGGTATTACAGGCGATTAAAGCAGCAGGTGCCTTACATGCTGAGTTAAAGGTGATGTGATGGGAGACTCTGATGCGTGATTTAGTCGAAACAGTGATTGGGCAGGTTTTAAAGAAACAACCAGCCATGAAACCACTTGCGAAGCAGACCGAGTTTGCTTCTTCTTTGGATAAGCACGTGAGGGTTGAGCAAGGTGTGGAAATTAAGGATCAGAAGTTGTGGGGGGCATGTTGTCAGTTTGAAGCGGTATTTTTACAACAAATGATGACAGCGATGCGTAAAACTATACCTGAATCCAAGCTTTTACCTAAAGGTTATGCTGATAATATGTATCAAGGGATGATGGATCAAGCCATTGCCAAATCGGGTAGTCAGCAAGCACCGCTGGGTTTGGCGGTGAACATGTATCGTCAGTTACAAGAGGCTGGTGCGGAGTCGGTCTCAGTTCAAGAAGTACAAGGTGTTGCCGATAGATTAACTGCAACGAAACAGGTTGATGGTGATTTATCTTCGCATATAGGAGGGCGTAATGGTTCGTATTAGTGGCTCAAGTGCGCCATCAGGTATTCATAAGTCGGCAGGAAAAAGCCGAACGGGCAGCAAAGGTAGTAAAAGCAGCCAAGGTGATCGGGTTCAAGTGTCAGATGCAGCTGCGTTGCGTGAACGGGCCAAAGTGTTGATGTCTGATATGCCCGATGTGCGTTTGGATAAGATTGAGGGCATTCGAGATGCCTTAGAAGGCGGATCTTATCACATGAATAGCAAAGCCGTATCGATTCATATTGTGCGTAATGCATTATCTGAAAGGGCTTGGGGGTAACAAAATGGCATTGACACAAATGAAAGCAGCAACGCCTAATATCTGTGAAGAACTGGCTCATATTTTAGCAGATATGGATAGCTGTGTGCACGCACAAGAGGATATTATTGTTGAAGAGCGGGCGGCGATGAAAATTTTTGATGGGTTTCAACTGGCTATTTTAGTTGAGCGCCGTGCGCGTTGTCAAAGTGAATTAACCGAGCTTGAAAGCCGTTGCCAACGCTTGATTGTACGCGGTGAAGTGGGTGAGAAGTTAGCAGATTTAATTGATCGGTATGCTGGGCATGATGTTGACGATTTACAAAGCCAACGGGTTGAATTGGCAAGGCGTATGCAGCAGTTGGAGCAGCAACATGTTGAAAATCATATTCGTTTGCGTGCAGCGTGGAATGTGACGACCAGTATTTTGCAGCAAGTCGGTGTGGTTGAAGCGCAAACGACGTATTCTAAGGTCAATTATGCAGCAACACAGCAGCAGGGCATAAGATGAGTTTCCAAGCACTCCATGTCGCATCGACGAGCTTGCGAGCGCAACAAAAAGCGATGGATATTACCTCGCATAATATCGCCAATGTTAATACACCTGGTTATTCGCGGCAAATTGCCAGCATTGTGACGGCTGCACCTGAAACGGTGGGTAATCTTGATTTAGGTCGCGGTGTTAACTTGAACAATATTCAGCGGGTAGTCGACCCTTTGATTAAAACAGCACAGCGTGAAAATGCATCACAATTTGAGTTTTGGAGCACACTATCTTCAGGTTTACAAACAGTGGAGAGCACATTTGGTAGTTTAGAAAGCACAGGTCTTGCGTCCTCTGTTGATGAGTTTTTCTTGTCATGGCAACAACTTGCCAATAATCCTCAAGATGTAGCGCAAAAATATAATGTGCGTAGTAAAAGCGAAGCCTTAACCACGCAACTTAATCGCATGCAAGAGCAACTTGGCAATGCACAACAAAGTTTAAATGGTGATATTGATCAACAAATTACAGTTGTAAACCTACAACTGGATAAAATATCGGCATTAACGCAACAAATTAAAGTTCATGAAGCAGGGCAGCAAGCGATTGTGGGGACAGCTAACGATTTGCGTGATCAGCGAGATGAAGAAGTGCGTAAGCTGGCTAAAATTATCCCGCTACAAGAAGTGGTGACCAATGATGGGCATTTATTATTACAAACCAAAGGTGGGGACTTATTAACCCAAGATGGCATGGTGCGTCACTTGGCTCGAAGCAGCACAACAGGCAGCAATGGTTTTCAATCTATTGTTACAGCGGGTACGAACAATCCTGTACAAGGGCTTGAGGAAGGCGGCACATTGGGTGGTTTGCTGGCGTTACGCGATCAGCGTTTACAAGGTTATACGGACAGCTTAGATAGCTTTGCGGCAAACCTATCTTTTGCAACAAATCAAGTGCACAGCAGTGCTGGCGGTGGCGCTTTAGGTTCTATCGTACAATCAGGACAAGGCGGTAATAATCCCGCTTTAGCTTTGAATGATGTGTCTCAAGGGGTTGCGTTTGCAGGGCAAGTGCAAGCAGGCAGCTTTAGTATTCATGTGTATGATGCAGCTGGCGATCCGCAGCTGCCGACGAGTCAGTTTACGGTGAACGTGGCACTGGGTGCAAGCATGAATGATGTGGTCACGGCGATTAATGACCCTGTGTTGGGTGTAACAGGGGTGACAGCGACTGTAGATGCGGCAGGTCGTTTAAATTTAGATGCGGGCACAAACTTGATTGGTTTTGCTGATGATACATCGAATTTTCTGGCAGCTTATGAAGTGCAATCGTTTTTTCATGGCTCAACAGCAGGCAATTTAGTGTTGTCCCAAGAGGTTCAGAATAATGTGGATACTATTCATACAGGGCGCATTGATGCAACAACCTCGCTGATTCAAGGCGGCGAAAATTCGGCAGCCATTGCGTTAATGGCTTTACAAGATCAAACATTTTCGTTTGATGCCTCTGCACCTTTGAGTTTACATGAGCGAATTTCTGTATTATCTCAGGAATATGGGCTTGATGTTGAAGTGGCACAGCAACAAAAACTATACCGTGAGTCTGAAGCATCTTCATTAACCCAACAGCGTGAAGCGATTTCAGGGGTGAATATGGATGAAGAATTGATTGCGATGTTAAAATTTCAGCGGGCATATGAAGCATCAGCAAAAGTCATTACGACCAGCAATCAGATGATGGATGCCTTAATGGGGATGATGCGATGAGAGTGACCAGCAGCCAACTTTATGACAACTTACTTTCAGGTGTAAACAAACAGCTTAAAGTGCAAGCTGATGCCAACGCGGGCATTGCTTCGGGTAAACGTTTTCAAAAACCAGCTCAGGCAGGCATTGATTATAAAATATCGTTGGATTTGCGGCATACTCAAACACAACTGAAAGGAAGCTTTGAAGCTTTGACGGTTGTTGATTCGCGTTTAGGTGCGACACAATCGATTTTAACCGATATGATTAATGTGTTGGGGCGGGCGCAAACATTAGCTGTACAACAAAGCTCAGCCCACATGGCAACAGCAGAACATCAAGCGGCGGCAAATGAAGTGAAGCACTTATTGGATCAAGTGGTGAACTCGGCTAATCAAACGTGGGAAGGGGATGCGTTGTTTTCAGGCACAGCGATTGATAAGCCAGCATTTGTGCAAGATGCACAAGGTTTTTATCAATACCAAGGCTCGAATCAAGATAGAATTGTGGCCATTAGTAATACGCAGCAAGTGACCAGTAATGTGCGCGGTGATGACCCTGCATTTACGCAGATGTTTTTGGCGCTGAAAACTTTTCAAAATGCCTTAGAAAATGATGAAGGTTGGGCGATTGGTGGAGCCATTGGTGATATATCAGAAGCAAACAATAGCTTGATTGATTTAACCAGCCGTGTTGGTGGGCAAATCAATGCCTTGTCCAGCTATCGTCAATCCTATGAAGATATGAGTTTTGCGATTGAAACACGTTTAAATGAGCACGAAACAGCCGATATTCCTGCTTTGGTTGTCGCTATGCAGCAAGCGAATGTGGCGTTACAAGCGTCGTACAGTCAAATTGCGAATATGAAAAATTTATCGCTGGTGAACTTTTTGAGGTAACAGCCTCTAACCCAGACTAAAACAAGCGTGAGGGAACACAGCTTATGATGGTATTAAGGCGAAAAATTGGTGAAGTGATTCGGATTGATGACAATATCCGCTTGATTGTTCATGACATTGAGCATGGAAAAGTGGTTCGGTTTGGTATTGACGCACCTGCTGATGTGGCGATACATAGGCTTGAGGTGTATGCACACATTCAAGAAGAAAACCAAGCCGCTGTTGCTGGCGATGTATTGGCATGGCTACAACAGGGAGAGAAGCATGATGACAGCAAATAAGTTGAGGACCACACCTTCTGCAACAACCTCGGCAGATGTGCGTGAATTTTATTTCCCACGTGGTGTAGCAGGTTTTCCAGATGCTTCGCACTTTGGTTTTATTTATGAAGGTATGGGTAATATGGTGTGTATGCAGTCGTTAGATTGTCCTGAAGCATCTTTTATTTTAACCCCTTGGGATGAAGAACGGCTTGGTCAACCGCCGACTTTAAGTGCAGAGCAATGTATTTGCTTGGATATTCGAGATGCCAGCCAAGTGATGTGGTTGCTGGTGTTAAACCCTTTTGCTGATGCAGCTTGGGTGACGGCAAACCTTCGCGCTCCTGTGGCTATTTGTGAACAAACGCAAAAGGGTTTGCAGTGCATTCGTAATCAATTATCGTTGGCATTGCGCTTTCCTTGGTTGCGCCAGCCAGAGTAATGCTGTTCATTGTGATTGAAGCTTGACCAATAGCGCATGAATTAACAGCATATAGCCATGAACTCATTGTCTTCACCCATTTCTGAAAAAGTTTTAAGTCGTATGTTACATCAAATGGTGCCTGCCCATGCTGATGATGCGGATTTATATATTCAACACAGCAGCTCTGAATCGTTGGCGCTTGAAGAGGGGCGGGTGAAACATGTCTCTGCCAGCACATCACAAGGCATTGGTGCGCGGGTATTGATGGGCGAGGCTTCTGGGCATGCTTATACAGATAACTTTACGACAACTGCACTGATGGATACTGCCAAAGCAGCACGAGCCATTGCCAGTAGTGGTCAACACTTAGCACCGCAATCAATTTGCCCACAAGGCTTAAAACATCAGCTTTATACAAGCTGTAATCCCATGCAGCAAGTGAATATGCTGGCACGCAAACAGCTTTTGGAAAAGCTGGATACCCTGGCGCGTAGCCTTGATTCTCGGGTGCAAGAAGTGTCTGCCAGCATTGGGGCATCATTTAAACAAGTACGCATGATTGGCATGGATGGATCAAGTTTTACGGATGAACGCCCATTGGTACGCTTGAACATTTCTGTTGTGGTTGAACATCAAGGTAAACGTGAAACAGGCAGTGCTGGCGGCGGCGGGCGTTTTGATTTGACGCGTTTGTTGGAGAGTGGTGAAGCAGAACACCTCACGCGAGAAGCTGTACGTTTGGCACTGTTGAATCTTGAAGCAGAAGCAGCACCGGCTGGCACGATGCCTGTGGTGCTTGGTCCTGGCTGGCCAGGTATTTTATTGCATGAAGCTATTGGTCATGGCTTAGAAGGGGACTTTAATCGTAAAGGCACGTCCGTTTTTGCGGGAAAAATGGGGCAACAAGTGGCAGCTAAAGGGGTGACTGTTGTTGATGATGGGTCGCTGGCTGAGCGTCGTGGCTCACTGAATATTGATGATGAGGGTACAGCCACGCAACGCACAACCTTGATTGAAGATGGTGTTTTGGTGGGTTATTTACAGGACAAACAAAATGCACGGCTGATGGGGGTTAGCCCTACAGGCAACGGACGACGCGAATCGTATGCTGATCCCGTATTGCCACGCATGACCAACACTTTTATGTTGGCTGGGCAAGATAAGCCTGATGCGATATTGGCATCACTTGATGATGGTATTTATGCTGTTAATTTTGGTGGTGGGCAGGTGGATATTACATCAGGCAAGTTTGTATTTACGACATCAGAAGCTTATTTGGTACAACATGGGGAAATCCAACATCCTGTAAAAGGTGTTACTTTGATAGGGTCTGGGCATGAGGTATTGAAGAAAGTATCCATGATTGGTGATGATTTGGCTTTAGACCCTGGTGTAGGCACGTGTGGCAAAGCAGGGCAATCGGTGCCTGTTGGTGTGGGTTTGCCTACGATTCGTATTGATGCGTTAACCGTGGGTGGTACAGAGTCTTAATGCCAAGGGAGCATCGCTTAGCCTGCAAAGGATAGCCCCATCAGTGTTGCAGGTGGGCAAGCTATTATTTGACATCGAATCACTTTGTGGCTGTATTGGGCTTGGCTGTAGTAGGGGTGTGCATAGTGAAGTATAAGACTGCAAAAGCGTGGCGTGATGCTGCAATGTTGCGCGCTAACGGTGTATCAGATATTGAAATTGAACAACGCCGCACGCAAGCCACATTGCATTATACTCAAAGCAATGAGCAGCCCGATGCAGACACCTTAGCTGACCATGAACTTTATATTTTAGGTAAAATGGATATGCAAGAATATGAACAATATTTATTGGTAAAACATCAACAAGCGTAGCACAGCGTATGATTGGCGAAACAATTCGGTTTTCCGAGCTTTCCCCTCGTCTACAAACAGCAACAACTTTATTTTTAAGGAGACTCTCATGTCCAATACCATTACAGCGCATAAAGCGGTTGATATTCATTATATTTTAACCAATCAAGCAGGTGAAGAAATTGATTCATCGTTAAGGGAAGAGCCCTTACCTTATATTCATGGTACAGAAGCTTTGGTGCCTGGTTTAGAAAAGGAATTAGAAGGTAAAGCTGTGGGTGATAAGATTGTGGTTTCTGTTGCGCCTGCAGAAGGTTATGGTGAGATTAACCCTGATTTTAAACAAACTGTAAAACGCGATCTTTTTCAGTTTGAGGGTGAGATTGAAATTGGCATGCGCTTTGAAGCTGAAGCTGAACATGGCATTGAACTGGTCACGGTCGTTGGTTTAGATGAAGAGCATATCATCATTGATGCGAACCACCCCTTAGCTGGCGAAACACTAAACTTTGATGTGGAAATTATGGCGATTCGTGATGCAACGGCCGAAGAGCTGGAACATGGACATGTACACGGTGCAGGCGGATGTGGGCATTAAGGTGAGCATTCAAATTTATCATAACCCCAACTGTACTAAATCACGCTTAACGTTAGGTATTTTAGAAGAAAAAGGGCTTGATTTTGAAGTCATTGAATATTTAAAAACACCACCTAGCGCAGCCGAACTTGATGTGATTTTAAGTAAACTAGGCACAGAGCCATTGGCATTTATGCGCACTGCTGAAGCGGAGTTTAAGACACATATTCAGGGCAAAGATTTAAGCCGTGCTGAGATGATTGAGGTGATGGTTGCATATCCAAAACTCATCGAACGCCCTATTGTGGTGAATGGTGATAAAGCCGCTGTGGGCAGACCACCAGAGCTGATTTTACCTGTGATTGCTTAAGGCATTGATGCGCACTGCCTTAAGCGGTGGTATCATCATCAATGGAGGCAACAATGCCACCGCCTAACAACTCGTCACCCACATAAAAAGCGGCAACTTGCCCTGGGGCAGTTGGCTTTTGTGGCTGGTCGAAAGTGATAGAGGCTGCTTGCTCAGTGATGCTTAAACGACACGCAGAAGGCGGCATTTGATAGCGCACTTTGGCTAACACTTGCTCGCCATCACGCGGTTGACGAAGCCATGTGGTATCTTCAATACACACTTGCCGAATCAAGGCATCTTCTGGTGGAGCCACGATGACACGCGCTGTGATGCCATCCATTTCGACAACATGCCATGGCCCATTAGGCAGCCCTAAACCTTTACGTTGCCCTAAAGTGTAGTGGGCAATGCCTTGGTGCCTACCTAAAATGTTGCCTTCACGGTCTAAAATATCCCCTTCACGAAAGCCTGAGCTGGCACCTTCTTTCTTCAAAAAATCAATGCGGTTACCTGCTGGAATGAAGCAAATATCTTGGCTTTCATGTTTATGGGCAGTGAGCAGGTCATAATGTTGGGCTAAAATGCGTGTGCCGTCTTTTTGCAAATGACCTACAGGAAATAAAATACGCTCGGCTTGTTGTTTGCTTGTGGTGGCTAAAAAATAACTTTGGTCTTTAATCTGATCATTTCCACGATAAATATGTAAGCCATCTTCATCATCACGGCGTTGTACATAATGCCCTGTTGCCACATAGGCAGCTTCTAATTCATCAGCGGCATCAAGCAAAGCACCAAACTTCACAAAACGATTACAACGCTCGCATGGGTTGGGTGTGCGCCCTGTTTCATAGTCGGCAATGAAAGGGTCAATGACATTTTTGCGGAAATTTTCTCGCATATCCATATTATAAAATGGGATGCCGACCTGATCACAAACACGTCTTGCATCATAAGCATCATCAAGTGAGCAGCATGAGCCGTGCCCTGAAACTTCATCACTACGGTAGTCCCAGACATGTAAAAATACACCAATGACATCTGCCTCAGCTTCTTTTAATAAAGCAGCGACCACTGAAGAGTCAACACCGCCAGACATGGCAGCAATGATACGCACCCCTTTAAGGTGTGATAAGTCGGGCTTGAGGGCATCAATCTGGTGTTCATTGGGCATCATTTTCTCCAAGCAGCAAACAAAAAGACCTGCATTCTTGAATCATGAAGTGCAGGTCTTAAAAGGCGGTATCCTTTAAAGCTTACAAGCTATCGCGCAGCATTTTCTCATGTTCAGATAGTGAGCGTTCAAAAGCAGGACGCTCAAAGAGTCTATCCATGTATGCTTCTAAGTGTGGCCACTCAAATGTTGAGATGCCATTGGACTCCAAACGCCACAAAACAGGGGCTAAAGCAATATCTGCTAAGGTATATTGTTCGCCAATAAAGAACACTTGTGAGGCTAAATAACCATCCAAAGATGCTAAGTAAGACTTCATTTTTTTACTTGGCTCTGATTTCTTTTTCAAACGAACCAAGTTGTTGTGCAAAGGGTAAACTTCCTCTTCAATACGCATCACTGCCAAACGCATTTGTGCGCGCTCGGCAGGAGAACCAGGTTTTAAGGGAGGGTGAGGATAACGTTCATCCAAATATTCATTGACCACAGAAGGCTCAAAAAACACCACATCACGGTCAATGACTGTGGGCAGCTTTTCGTAAGGATTGATTTTTTTGAAGTCTGCAGGCAGGTTATCTTCATCCAACTCAAAGGTCTCAACAGGCAGCTCTTTTTCCGCTAATACAATACGTGTACGGTGTGAATCAGGCGAAATACCGCTTGAATATAACTTAATCATCAATGCCTCCAGCAAAAAAGGTCGCGGATAGTAACCTTTTTATGGCGTGGCACAAGAACATGATAAGTGATGAGGGCAATGGTATGAAAAACATTCCTTTTCAGTCGCAGTCGTTTCATATCAATGATGACCCAACCCTTCTTCTAAGCACCTGTTTTTAATGCCTATTTTTAATATTTTATACTTTATGGTGATAGGTAATCAACTTCATATCGCAACCAATCAAGGTGCACCACCATCACGACGTCACCCTATTGCAACATCTCATGGCGGCAACATTCGCATCACAACGAAGGTAAAGTGTGCCAAAACGAAGGCTGTCCGCGATGAATCCCCATCAATCGCAGCTACCACTTGTGTTTTTTGGCAGTGTGAAAAAGCGTAAGCGATTGGCATTGCTGACTACGGTGAATGAAGACATGGCCATGGCTGCCCCAGCAAACATTGGATTTAATAATATGCCAAAAGCAGGAAACAGAACACCAGCGGCAACAGGAATGGCTAAGCTGTTATATATAAATGCACCCCATAAATTTTGTCGAATATTACGTAAGGTTGCTTTTGAAATAGCGATGGTGGAGGTAATAGCCAGCAAGTTGGAGCGCATCAGCACCACATCAGCACTTTCAATCGCAATATCCGAACCATGAGCGACCGCAAAACCAACATCCGCACGCGCTAAAGCTGCTGCATCATTGATGCCATCACCCACCATAGCAACCACCGCCCCCTGAGCTTGAAGTTGTGCGATTTTAGCATCTTTTTCATCAGGTTTGACCTCAGCAATGACCTCTTGAATACCAACCTCCGCTGCTACAGCTTGTGCTGTTTTGAGGTTGTCACCAGTTAACATCAGCACACGTAAACCTTGGCGATGAAATTGTTCAATGGCGTATTGTGCATGTTCTTGGATGGGGTCAGTGATTGCCATTAATGCTAAAATATGCTCATTTTTGGCTAAAAATACAGGTGTTTTGCCTTGTTTTGCAAAATTATCAGCTTGTTTTTGCCATTGCGCATCCACAACAAGCCCCTGACTGCCTAAAAAAGCGGCATGACCTAACCATAAGTAATCGTCGTTGATTTTTGCTTGTACGCCACCACCGTGTATGGCATCAAATTCCGTTACCGTTTGTAAGGGCAGCTTGCGTATTGCTGCTGCTTGTAAGAAGGCTTGAGCCAAGGGATGGGCTGAACCTTGCTCCAGCGAAGCGGCCCAGAGCACAACATCATGCTCATCAATATCATCTGCTACAATGATATCACTCAGCACGGGTTTACCTTGTGTAATTGTACCTGTTTTATCCAGCACAACCGTGGTGATATGTGCAGCACACTCTAAAGCTTGCCCATGGCGAATAAGTATCCCATGTTCAGCGGCTTTACCAATGCCCACAACCATAGAAATCGGTGTTGCTAAACCCAAAGCACAAGGGCAAGCAATCAATAACACACTCATTGCCGTGACCACTGCCAATACGGCTTGCTCGCCTGAAAGAAACCACCAATAAGCAGCCGTGCACAATGATATGAACAAAACGATAGGCACAAATACCGCCGCGACTTGATCAACCAAACGCGCAATATTGGGTTTAGAGCTTTGTGCTCGGCGTACGGTTTCAATCATATGCGCTAAGATAGTATCTTGACCAATACGTTGCGCTTGATACAAAAATGAGCCGTTTTCATTGATGGTTCCTGCCACGACTTCATCAGCAATGGTTTTTGTCACGGGCATGGCTTCACCGGTTAACATGGATTCATTCAAC
This sequence comes from uncultured Zetaproteobacteria bacterium, assembly GCA_964635775.1. GTDB lineage: Bacteria > Pseudomonadota > Zetaproteobacteria > Mariprofundales > Mariprofundaceae > Ghiorsea. The sequence goes on from CAZWPS010000003.1 coordinate 15,182, forward strand.
AACCCATGCCCTTCAATCACCACACCATCGACCGCGATTTTCTCCCCTGGACGAACCCTAAGCACATCACCAACCATGATACTTTGAATCGGCATATCCCGCTCTTTGCCATCTTCTATAATACGTGCTGTTTGCACCTGCAAATGGAACAGGTGGCGTATGGTTTGGTTGGTTCTCCCCCTTGCTTTTGCTTCTAAAACATGCCCAACATTGACCAACGCAATGACAATTAATGCAGCTTCAAAATAAACAAAACGACTGGCTAAAGGAAACCATTCAGGCATCAGCACAACCCACAATGAATACAACCATGCGACGCCTGTACCCAAAGCGACTAAAGTATCCATGGTGGCATGGTGATGTTTTAAGCTTTGCCAAGCACGCTGATAAAAATGTCCGCCCGCATAAGCCATGATGAATAAGGTGAATAAGGCAACTGGCCACCAAAATACATAGAGGGTAAGTTCAGGTAACAGGTGCATCATGCTGCTGAACATCAGGCTTAAACCTGCCAACCCTGCAATATAACTTTGACGTATTTTTAAGCTTAAATGGTGTTGTTCACGTTGTACTTTATCCGCTTCATCTTGCTCATCACGCATGATGATAGCTTGATATGCACCTGCTTGCGCCACAGCTTGAATAATCTTTTCATCTGCAAGGTGCGGGTGTTTTTCAATGCTTGCTGTACGATCTGCTAAGTGTACATGGGCGTGTTCAATGCCATCAACATGGCGCAATTGATGTTCAATTTTGGCGACACATGAAGCGCAACCCATGCCCTGAATGGCGATGCGAACAGTGATATTATTCATTCATAATGGCTAAAAATAGTGGTCTGATGTTGCTTATCAAAGGTAAGTACATCATAGTTTTTAGGCGGTTTTCCTTTAGCCTGCATGCCTGGTGATTGCATGGGCATACCTGGTGCGGTTAAACCCATGATGTTGGGTCTGTCTTGGAGTAAGCGTTGTATATCCGTTGCTGGCACATGCCCTTCAATGATATAATCCTCTATGATTGCAGTATGACATGATGTCAATGTTGGAGGAATACCATAATGTTGTTTCATGGCAGGCATATCGTCTCGATTTTCAGCCAGGACTGTAAAACCAGCATCTTCTAAATGCGTTATCCAAGCTGTACAACAACCACATGTCGCTGATTTATACACCTTGATGTCCGCAGCAAGCACTGCTGTTTGCCCCCATAACAACATCATGATAAACAATATGGCTGGGCGAGTGAGGTTTTGTTGCATGGCGAACTCCTGTGGATTTAATTCTTTAAAGCGCTGTGATGAGCAAGCATTGAATACGAATGATACCACGATATTATGCTGGTGATAAGCATGCGAGATAATATCACTTGCAACCCATGCCATAGCTTTTAAACTGCTCTATATTCCAATGACCTTCAAGGCGAAAAATGATGCTTACTCAACAAATTATTGATGATATGAAAACTGCGATGCGCGCTAAAGATAGCCTTGCTTTGGGGGTGATTCGGATGTTACGCGCAGCCATCAAAAACAAAGAAATTGAACTCAATACACCCAATATCGATGACGATATTGTGCTGGGGGTGATTGGTAAGTTGATTAAACAACGCAAAGACTCAGTGACCCAGTATATGGCAGCAGAACGTGCTGATTTAGCTGAGAAAGAGCAAGCTGAAATCACGGTGCTTGAAGTCTATTTACCACAACAAATGTCGGATCAACAAATCAGTCAATTGGTTGCTGATGCCGTTGCTCAATCAGGTGCAACATCCATGAAAGAAATGGGGCAAGTGATGGCGATTGTTCGTCCTCAAGCGCAAGGTTTTGCCGATATGGGTAAAGTATCTGCACAAGTCAAAGCGGCATTGCAATAAACGTATTGTAAGGGTGGTTAGGATAGATGTGAGCTTTTTTAACGTGTTCAGAAGCGCTGCTTAACGCATGGATACAACGTATGCTTGGTCGACATTGGGTCACAATATCACAGCTTGTATGCTGTTCCAACAATCTAGCTTGCGTCATCGTGTGCGCAAATTGCGCCGTCAGCACAAACAAGGGAAAAACATTGCATCGGCTTACACGCAATTAGAGCAAGCCATCAAACAAGCTCAGCAACAGCGGCAACAACGCCAGCAACAGCGACCTTGCATCACTTACCCCCCAGATTTGCCCATCAGCCACAAGCGTGATTGCATTGCCAAAACCATTGAGCAACATCAAGTGACTATTATTGCGGGTGAAACAGGCTCAGGAAAAACCACCCAAATCCCTAAAATATGCCTTGAATTGGGTAGGGGGATTGCGGGCATGATTGGGCATAGCCAACCACGGCGTATTGCTGCGCGCAGTGTGGCGACGCGTATTGCGGAAGAGCTCAAAACGCCTTTGGGTCAAGCTGTGGGTTATAAAATACGCTTTTCTGACCATAGCCAAAGCAATACCTATATCAAATTGATGACCGATGGTATTTTGCTTGCTGAAATTCAGCATGACCCTCAATTATTAAAATATGACACCATCATCATTGATGAAGCACACGAACGTAGCCTAAATATCGACTTTTTATTGGGTTATCTCAAAAATATCCTACCCAAACGCCCTGACTTAAAGCTTATTATTACTTCGGCAACCATTAATACGCAACGTTTCTCCACATTTTTTAATCAAGCACCTGTGATTGAAGTGTCGGGGCGAAATTTTGCTGTGGATATTGAGTATCTCCCCTTTAATGATGATGGGCTAGAAGATGATAAAACACTACAACAAGCGATTGTCCATGCGGTGCATGAAGCTGAAACATATGATGCGATGGGTGATATTTTAATCTTTTTGCCGGGTGAGCGTGAAATTCGCGACACCGCACACAGCTTGCAACAACAAGGGCTACCACATACTGAAATATTACCCTTGTTTTCTCGCCTTTCGCCTGCTGAACAAGACAAAATATTCAAACGGCATACGGGTCGCCGCATTGTGCTTGCCACCAATGTTGCCGAGACATCGTTAACGGTGCCTGGCATTCGTTTTGTGATTGATACAGGTGTGGCTAGAGTGAGTCGTTACAGTGCCAAAAGCAAGGTGCAACAATTGCCCATTGAAGCGATTTCTCAAGCTTCTGCCAATCAGCGGGCGGGGCGTTGCGGACGGGTGGCAGCAGGGATTTGTTTTCGTTTGTATAGCGAAGACAATTTTAATCGCCGCCCCGAACATACCGACCCTGAAATTTTGCGCACCAACCTTGCCAATGTGATACTGCACATGAACAGCTTAGGTTTGGGTGATATTCAAGCCTTTGATTTTATGCAAGCCCCTGAAAAACGTAGTATTCAAGATGGTTATCGCTTGTTAGAAGAGCTTCAAAGCATTGATAAAGAAGGTAAATTAACCGCGATTGGCAAGCAGCTGGTTCGTTTGCCTGTTGATCCGCGTTTGGGTAGGATGTTGGTGCAAGCTCAACAAGAGCGGGCTTTGCATGAAGTGCTGATTATTGTTGCTGCTTTATCGGTGCAAGACCCCAAAATAAGACCAGCGGACAACACACAAAAAGCCGATGAAAAACATCTTCTTTTCACCGATAAAACATCGGATTTCTTATCTTGGGTCAAGCTTTGGCATTGGTATCATGAACAAGCACGTCAGCTATCCAAATCCAAGTTGCGTAAAGTGTGCACCTCCCATTTCCTCTCTTATTTAAGGATGCGTGAATGGCATGATTTACATGGTCAGTTGCTGGGCATTGTGCGCGAACTAAAGATGGTACCCAATCAAGATAAAGCCCAAGATGATGCGGTTCACAAATCTATTTTGGCAGGTTTATTAAGCCATGTGGTCAAACGTGTTGAGGACACAAAAAAGAAAGAAAAAGCTTTTCTTGGTGCGCGAGGTTTGCATGTTTCCCTTTTTCCTGGCTCACCTTTAAGCAAGAAACCACCGTCATGGTTGATGGCGGCATCATTGCTTGAAACCTCTCGCCTTTTTGCCCGCTGTCTTGCGCCCATAGATCCGACATGGCTGGAGCAGCTTGCCCCACACTTGATAAAACATCGGTATTCTGAACCACATTGGTCGAAAAAACGTGCTCAAGTGTGTGCTCTTGAAAATATAACGTTGTATGGCTTGCCCATCATTAACAAACGCAATATCCACTTTGGACCTATAGAGCCTGATGTTTCGCGCACCATTTTTATTCGCCATGCTTTGGTGTATCAAGCGTTTCATAGCTTTGGTAAATGGTTGAAGCATAATCAAGCCTTGTGTGCTGAAATCGAAACTTTAGAAGCCAAAAGTCGCCGTCGTGATTTGATGGGGGATGAACAAACACGGTTTGATTTTTTTGACCGCATTATCCCTCAAGGGGTTTATAATGGAAAATTATTTGAGCAATGGCGCAAAAAAATTGAAAAAGAACAGCCTAACATCCTATTTTTAAGTAAAAAAGTGCTTTTAGAAGATGAAAACAGTGATTTTGATGCTCAAAAGTTTCCCAATCAACGTAAAATCAATGGTTTGAACCTTAAATTAAGTTACCACTTTGACCCCAGCCAACAGCATGATGGTATCACCGTGAGCATACCTTTAATGGCTTTAGGGCAGCTACAAGCTCAAGATTTTGAGTGGTTGGTTCCGGGGTTGCTGGAAGAAAAAATAACGTCTCTTATCAAAGGTTTGCCTAAAGTGTTGCGTAAAAACTTTGTTCCAGCCCCGCAATATGCCAGAGCTTGTGCCGAACATATGCCCTTTGCCCAAGGCTCATTATTGAGCGCTCTTAGCCAGCAACTGCAACGCATGACAGGCACGAAAGTGAGCAGTCAAGATTGGAATATAAAGCAGCTACCGCAACACCTGCACATGAAATTCAGCATTGTGGATGAGCAAGGAAAAATCATCGCCACCGACAGTCATTTGTCAGCATTACAACATCAATATGCACATCTAGCCCGCACGGATTTACAAAATATGAGCCATCAACAGGTGACGCCTCAACAAGGTATTACCCGTTGGGACTTTGGTGATTTAGCCCCTGTAATCACCCAAAAAAAACATGGCATGTCGATTTGTTTGTATCCTGCTTTGGTGGATGAGCAACGTAGTGTGTCGATTGCGCTTTTTGAAAGTGAACAAAGTGGGCAGCAAGCGATGTTTGCGGGTGTTCGCCGCTTATTGATGCTCACCTTGCATCAACAAGTCATCTTATTACGCAAAAGCATCAGCAAACAGGCTGAAATGGTATTATTATATGCTTGTTTTGGACAAAGTAAGGACTTGCTTGATGATGTGTTGATTCAAACCTTTGATTGTGTGTTTATGCAACATGATTTGCCGCGAAATACCCATGATTTTAATGCTTTACTTGATGCTGGGCGAGCCCAAGTCATCACACAAGGTCAACGTATTGCCGATGATGTGCTTCAAATCTTGCAAGATTATACTGCCTTACAACATCAGCTTGAGGGTGTTCGTGCTGCCGCTCTCAAACCCGTAGCCGAAGATATTCAGCAACAAATAGGGCAGTTGCTGGGTGCTGGGTTTGTTCGGCATACGCCGCACTTGTGGCTGCAACATCTATCACGTTTTTTGCAAGCTGCAGCCATGCGTTTAAGTAAAGCAGGGCAGAATCTTCAACAAGATAAGCTATACAGCCAAGAAATTAACCAATTTTGGCAAGCCTATCAACATGAAATCAAACAACGGCAGCAACAGGGTGAGCCTATCCAAAATTTCCTGACATTTCGTTGGCATATTGAAGAGTTGCGCGTTGCTCTGTTTGCCCAAAGCTTAAAAACATCACTGCCTGTCTCGGTCAAGCGCCTCAAAAAAACATGGGCGCAATGTCTGACGTGATATTGCACTGATGACTTGAGTTCAGGGGGATAACTGATGAATATTGGGTTTTTCTTGATTCATGATCAATAGCCTGATTGTCATGTTGAGCTTGCCTACACATCTTGCCACTCAAGGTCCCTCAACTTCGTTCGGGATGACAGGATGGGTTTTTAATGGGGGAATTGAACGATGGTTTTGATATAGCCTACTGAATACGATAGCTTTCGCTTGAGAGACGTTTTCCTTGTCTCAAAGTAGTGTGAAAAGGCGGCTCTTTATTGATGAAACACATGGTGATTGTATTAAGCTTATGTTTACTCAACCTACCGACAGCACAGGCGGCTTTGCAACGCGCAAGCTTGCCCAATGGTGTGCAAATTTTGGTGGAAGAAGACCATTCTGCACCTGTGGCCATGGTTCAAATCTGGCTTAAAATTGGTGGACGCGATGAAATTCATGGCAAAACAGGGTTAGCGCATGTGTTTGAACACATGATGTTCAAAGGTTCCAAAGCGTTAAAAGCTGGGGAGTATTCAAAAATAATTTCTGCCATGGGTGGCAGTGATAATGCGTTCACATCCCATGATTATACGGCATATTTTGAGACCATCCCTGCTCAGGCTGTGCCGCAAGTGTTAAGTATGGAAGGCGAGCGTTTTGCACATTTGCAGTTAAATGAAGAAGATTTTAAACGTGAAATTAAAGTCATTATGGAAGAGCGGCGCATGCGAACCGAGGATGACCCTAATGCACGTATGTTTGAAGAACTATCAGCGGCATCGTTGCGCCTTCACCCTTACCGCTTGCCGGTGATTGGTTGGATGCAGGATTTAGAAGCCTTAACCATTGATGATGTGAAAGCCTTTTATAAACAACATTATGTGCCTGGCAATGTTACTGTGGTCGTGGTTGGTGATGTTGATTTCAAGCACGTCACCAAACTTGTTAAGCGGAGTTTTGGTCGGCTGAAAAAAACAAAAGTCCCCCCACGCTTTAACCCTACAGAACCTGAACCTTTAGGTGGTAAACGCGTTGAAGTTCACCTTCCAGCCAAGCTTCCTTTGGTTGCGTTCACATTACCTGTGCCAGCTTGGATACCTCAAGAAAATGATAAAGAAGTTGCGGCCTTGACCTTGGCGACTGAAATTTTAGCTGGAGGAAAGTCAGCGGTATTGCAGCAAGTTTTGGTCAATGAGACACGTTCGGCAACTTCAGCGAGTGCTGGTTATGACCCTTTCACCATGGGCTTGGATTTATGGTATGCTTATGGTTCTTTGGGTAAAGGACAAGAAGTCGCAACATTTGAAGCTGAATTTTGGCGTATTTTAGCAAATATGGGGCAACACAAACCCGCGCCTCGTGTGTTAAAAGCTGCCAAGCGGCGCTTGATTGCTAATGCTGTGTTTGCTCAAGATTCCTTGTACTTACGCGCCAAACATATTGGTATGTTAGAAACCGTGGGGATTGGAGCCGAACATCGTGATACATGGCTTGATTTAATTCGCCAAGTCAGTGCGACAGAAGTGCGTGATGTGATTCAAAAATGGTTAATACCATCGCGTGCAACCACTGGCATATTGCTGCCCAAGACAAGCACAGGAGACTTGCCATGAAACATTACCCATGGATAATTTTGGCGTGTATAATCAGTTATGGACAAGCGCATGCTACGCCTGTGGTGCAACAACATCACTTAAGCAACGGGATGAATGTATTACTCATCGAAGCGCATCATGTGCCTATGCTGGCAATGAAACTAACCTTACCCGCAGGCAGTCGGTTTGATGCTGAGAACAAGGGTGGGACGGCAGCTTTATTATCGGCTTTGTTGCTCGACCACACCCAACAGCACACACATACGGCTTGGGCAGCCAAGCTTGATGATGCAGCCATTCGTTTATCAGCGGGAGCAGGTCAAGATGCCTTATCCATATCATTGACCGTCTTAAAAGAAGCCAGCGACGAAGGCATTGCCGCAATGGCGGAAGCTTTGTTGCATCCAGGGTGGCGTAAGCAACGTTTTTTACTGCTCAAAGACAATGCTGTTTCATCATCGATTAAAGCCCAAGAAGAAGCGGGCACACTCGCTGCAGAAGCGGTCAGTCAATTATTGTTTCCTAACCACCCTTATGGACATGTTGCTGGGGGCAACACATTATCGCTGCAACAGATTCAATTATCCGATGTCAAACAGCTCTATCAGCAGCAAATCAAACCCATAGGCAGCACTTTAGCCGTCAGTGGTGACATCACCATGACCGACTTAATCCCTTTGCTGGAGCAGTATTTTTCGGCATGGCAAGGTCAACCAAGACAAGCTTTCGCAGACATCCAACCTGCCAAACCAGCGCTCACCCAAGCTGTTGTGATTCCGATGCGAAAACATCAAACATTGCTGCAATGGGTGCGCCTTGGCCCATCACGTCATGCCCCAGATTATATGGCGGCACTGGTTTTGAATCATATGTTAGGTGGGGGAGGTTTTGGTTCACGCTTAATGGAAGAAATTCGTGAGCAGCGTGGTTTAACGTATGGCGTATATTCATGGTTTCAACCTTTAGAAACATCGGGAACATATAAGATTCAGCTATTGACGCGTGCTGACCAAGTTGATGAGGCGGAAGATGTCTTGGCAGCGGTGTTGGCGGAAATGGCGCAAGGTAAAATCAGTGCTGATATGTTGCGCAAAAGCCAGCAGAATTTAAGTGGTGGTTTTGCCCAACGCATGGACTCTAACCGTGAGCGTGCAGGGCTGTTAGCCATGATGGGACTCTACCACAGACCATTGAATTATTTAGAAAACTGGACGCAAAGCATTGAATCAGTCACGCTTGCCGATGTGCGCCGTGTTGCCCATTATTATTTGCAACCTAAAAGCTGGAAACGTGTGCGTGTTGGTCCTGTTCAGGTGAAAACGAGTAAAAATAAAGAAGGTGATGTATGAAAACAGTGCTTGTGGTTGAAGATTCCAATAGTAGCCGTGATATAACCAGTCACTTTTTGCAGCAAGGTGGTTTTCGTGTACTCGAAGCAGAAGATGGTGCTGATGCCTTAAATATTTTAAAAACAAGGCATGTGGACTTGATTTTAACCGATATTATGATGCCTAACCTTGATGGCTGGGGTTTATACAAAGAAATTCGTAGTGATAAAGCCTTTAACTTAACGCCATTTGTATTTCTCAGCGTATTAGATGAGTTAGACGACCAAATCAAAGGGCTGACTTTGGGGGTGGATGACTACATTACCAAACCAGTCACACCGCCACAATTAATTGCACGGGTCAATACGGCATTGATGCGCAGTGAACGGTTAGCGCAATACTTTTTCCGCAACCCTGTGACTGATTTAGAAACAAAACATTATTTTGGTCAACGTTATGCTCAAGAAGTTGAGCGTTGTCGTGCTGCTAAGGCTGCGTTGAGTTTAGTTGTTGTGGGCATTGGTAATTATGTATCTTTGGTGCGTGGTCATGCACAATGGTTTGCTGAAAGTGCAGCGCGTGAAGCGGGTATGATGATTCGCAGCAAGACACGCTCTTTTGATATTGTTGCGGATATGGGGCAAGGACGTTTTGCCGTGTTATTACCCAATGTGGGCGAAGACAATGCGAAGAAATGGGCAGAAAAGTTAAATAAAGAATGGTCTTTAGCACCCGTATGGGCTGAAACAGAACAGCATATTACGGTTGATATTGGTTTTACCTGTCATGCTATTTCTCCAGGCAATGATGACGCAGCAGTGTTATTGGAGAAAAACCTCGCTTCATTTGAGCGTAAGTGGTAAACGATTAAGCAAAGCAGATGCGTATTACAGCAGGAAACATGCGCGGAAGAGTGATGAAAGTACCTGATATTGAAGGGCTTAGACCCACATCATCGCGGGTTCGCGAAGCTGTGTTTAATAGCTTGGGAGATGTCCAAGGGCTTTCATTTTTAGATTTGTTTGCAGGAAGTGGTGTGATGGCTTTAGAAGCGTTGTCGCGTGGCGTAACCTCTGCTTACAGCCTTGAGCAGAATCGCCAAGCTTGCCAAGCGATGCGCGTTTTAGAAGAAGCTTGGTCTGTTGAGCATTGGAACATCAGCACAGGCATATTGCCTCACGCTTTAAGCACATTACCATCGCATTTTGATATTATTTATGCTGACCCACCGTACCAACAAGGTTTTGCAGCACAAATTATTCCATGGTTAAGCAACGCCAGCATCACTTACCAAAGCCTCATCATTGAAGAAGCATCGGCTGCCCACATCACTTGGGCAGAACCACCGTACAAACAACGTCAATATGGCGAAAGCACATTGTACTTTTTTGCTGATGGACGGCAGTCAACATGAGTTTTCGTTGTGCTGTTTACCCTGGAACATTTGATCCCATCACCCTTGGTCATGTCGATGTGGTGCAGCGGGGCTTAAAGCTGTTTGATGAAATTATTGTCGCAGTGGCTGATAATCCCCAAAAAAACCCGATGTTTGATGTAGACACACGTTTATCTATGGTTCAAGAGACCTTTTCAGGCGAAAAACGCATAAAAGCGATTAGTTTTGATGGATTATTGGTCAATATTGTTAAAAAACATCATGCTTTAGCCATTTTACGTGGTTTACGTGCAGCTTCTGACTTTGAATATGAATTCCAACTTGCGGCGATGAATCGCAGGTTAGATGCGGATATTGAATCGGTATTTGTGATGGCAAGAGAAGAATATACCTTTGTTTCATCAGGGTTTATTCGTGAAATATCAACGATGGGTGGTGATGTACAAGCGCTGGTTCCAGCAGCGGTACGCCCCCATTTACCTTGAGAGGACAAAATGACATATCATTTAAACGATAAAATTATCATGGTGACGGGTGCATCCGATGGCATTGGGCAAGCTGTGGCGGCGGCATTGGGTGAAGAAGGCGCAAATGTGGTGATTTTAGGGCGCAATGAAGAACAATTACAAGTCACTCAGGCGCGTATTGAAACATTGGGAGGGCGTTGTTTGGCGATTCCTTTTGATTTGATGAAATTTGATGATTATGGCAAGTTATTCTTGGCATTAAAAGATCAAATCCCTCATTTGGATGGTTTGGTGCATTGTGCAGGTGATTTATCACGTTGCACACCCTTAGTTCATGTTGAGCTGCAAGCCTTTCGTGATATGTTGGACATTCATTTAACTGCACCCAATATGCTGACCAAAATGATGATGCCCCTACTCAAACGCGCTGCGGCGGCCTCTATTATTTTTACAGGTTGTGATATGATGGAAGATGATCAGCCGCACTGGCATGGTTATGGTTTGGCAAAGCGGGCTATGCCTTATGTTGCAGCCATGTGGCAAGCAGAAAATCCAGATAAAGCATACCGTTTTAATACCTTAAATCCCGGCAGAACACGCACTGCATTATTCAAAAAAGCCTACCCTGGTTTGCATGCCAGACATGTACCAGCGCCTGTCTTGGTCGCACCTGCTTATTTGCAGCTTTTATCAGATGCCAGCAAGGATAAACGTGGTTTAAGTTTAAATGCGGTGGACTTATTGCCTGAACTTCAACATTACGAAGCACCTGAAAGCAGCAACCTATGAGCATTGATTTAAGCATTGATTTTGCAGGGTTAAAACTACAGACACCCCTTGTTTTGCTTTCAGGATGTGTTGGTTTTGGTGAGGAATATACGCGTATTGAAGGTTTTTCTAACCATGATGTGGGCGCGGTTATTCTCAAAGGCACAACCCTTGAACCACGCTTAGGTAATGCCCCACATCGGTTATATGAAACACCATCTGGCATGTTAAATGCCATTGGTTTACAAAATCCAGGGACGCGTTATGTCATTGATGAAGTGCTGCCTCACTTACCCCATCATGAAACGCAATTTTGGGCGAATGCGAATGGCTCAAGCCTTGAAGAATATGCTGAAGTGGCTGCCATGTTTGATGATTCACCAGTCACCGCGATTGAAATCAACATTTCATGCCCCAATGTCAAAGAAGGTGGTGTTCATTTTGGCAACGACCCCTTCATGGCAGCAAAAGTCGTGGCAGCCATGCGTTCAAAGACGTCTAAACCCTTGATTACCAAGCTTTCGCCCAACAATGCGGATATTGCAGAAACAGCGCGATTATGTATTGAAGCAGGAAGTGATGCTTTATCTGTCATCAATACTTTAGTGGGCATGGCAGTGGATACTGAACAGCGCAAGCCAGTGATTGGTAATATTTCAGGCGGACTTTCAGGGCCTTGCATCAAACCTGTTGCGTTGTGGAAAATCCATCAAACCCGTGCCGTTGCAGACAAACATGGCATCCCCATTCTTGGGCAAGGCGGCTTAACCACGCCACAAGATGCACTTGAGTTTGCGATTACTGGAGCAAGCGCTTTGGGTTTAGGAACGGGTCTTTTTTATGACCCTTTATTGTGCAATAAAGTGAATCAAGGTTTGATTGCCTATTTAAAACGACACGATATGCACGCCTTTTCACAGCTTGTTGGCAGCTTAAAATCATGAGAATAGCTGTTTTACTACTCTTTAGCTGCTTTTTATGGGGGCAATATGCCTATGCGGGCACTTTATCATGGGTGAGTCAGGATAAGTGGGTTACGGTCAAGCGGGTGATTGATGGTGATACATTTGTGACCCGAAAAGGTGAAAAAGTAAGGCTTTTAGGCATGAATACGCCTGAAACACAACACCGCTCAAGCCCTGCTCAACCTTTTGGTAAGGAGGCTAAAGCGCTTTTAACACGATTGATTGCAGGGCAACAAGTTCGCCTATCGTTTGACCTCGAAAAGCAAGATAAATACCAACGCAGTTTAGCTCATGTGTATTTGCGTGATGGGCTGTGGGTCAATGCTGAAATCTTGCGCTTGGGTTTGGCTCATGTTTATACCTTTGTCCCCAACATCAGTGCAGCAAAAAAACTCCTTATCGTTGAGCAAAAAGCGCGGCAAACAAACAAAGGCATGTGGACACACAAACGCTGGAAAGTCTTAACCACAAAGCAGCTAAAAACCAAGATGTTGGGGCAGTTTAGGTTGGTTGAAGGCAGGGTGAGGAAAGTGGATAAAAAAGGCTGGAAGTTTTTTATAGGACAGCTGGCAGTGAGCATTCCCAGAAAGTATAGGGATGGTTTTAGGCGTAGCCAAAAAGTTAAGGTTGGGGACACTATTTTAGTGCGTGGTCGGCTGCGCATGTCAAATAAAGGACAGTGGTTTTTAAGTATTCACACCCCTAGTGATGTCCGTCACATTGAAGGAGCCTCGAAACATTAAGCTTTGCATATTGGACTTAAAGGATGCATCATTCGTTTTCTTAAAAAGGATGCGAACATTTCTGTTTAACGCTTGATTAATGATAGAAAAAGGATTGTTTATGTTGATAACTGTACGCCATCTCGCTGTAGTTGTGTTGCTTTCTTGGACCACCCAAGCATGGGCGCAAGACATGCCACAACATCAAGTGTTATACGACTTAAACTTGAATATTGAGTTGCTTTCCATGAGTGAACCCTTAGTGGATAATAGTCAGACCAGCGTGGCTAGAATTGCTGTGCCAAACATCCCTGATGCATCATTTACCCAACCCTTTATCACAGAAAACAACATTCACATGTATCTGGGTTTGGCTTCTTTAGCGATGGGGGGCATTGCTGCGATTAGTGCGCCCGAAGATTTTGATCCTGATTTGTTAAACACGGTTCACTTTAAAGCCGCAAAAGCCTCTTGGCAGCTTGGTGCAGCCGCTGTGGCAACGGGTTTTTATGCGCATTGGGATGATTTTCATATTGAAGATGGTTTGCTCGACCCTGATAATCTGCATATCCTGCTCGGTTTAGCGGGCACGATTGGTTATTATTTAGCTGTGAAAGGCGCGGTAGATGAATACAATGACCCTCAAATCGGCTACCCATCTGAAAACCATTCAACACCAGGCATCTTTGGCGGCGCAGCCATGACTATTGCGATTGGTTTGACGTGGTAAGGAAGCACCATCATTCAAGATCATCATCTGTAATCAAAGGAGACACATCATGAAAAAAACAATAATACTTAGCATGGCTTTATTGCTTAGCCCAGCACTGGTGCAAGCCAATGCTATCCCTGAAATGATGGATAAATATAAAGCTGCAGGGGGCAGCAACTTTAGTGCTGAAGCAGGCAAAAAAATGTGGACCCAAGAAATTCCTTTTACAAACAAAAAAGGAGTTCATGTCACAGGACGCGCTTGTGCTACATGCCATAGTGCAGACTTAACCACTGTGGGCAAACATAAAAAAACAGGCAAGTTGATTGCACCCATGGCGCCTTCTGTCCCTTTTGTGCAAGTTGAAGAAAAGGATATTCCGCGTTATTCCAGTGCTAAAAAAATCAAGAAGTGGTTTCGTCGTAATTGTAAGTGGACATATGGTCGTGAATGCACAGCACAGGAAAAAGGTGATTTTCTGATGTATTTTAAAGACTTATAATTGAAGCATGAATTGCGCTGAAGCGTTGCACTAAAATAAAGGTACAAAAAGAGAGTGTTTATGAAAAAGGTGATGTTGATAACCATGGCGATGCTGCTGGCAAGCCCCGCTTATGCTGGTGATTTCTTTTCTGATTTTCGCTTTAAAGGTGTCAAAGCTTTTAACAATAATTTATACAACGAAAGTTGTGCTGAATGCCATTATGGTTATCAGCCAGGCTTATTACCCGCCGAATCTTGGGAAAAGATGATGTTAAGCGATGAGCTTGAAGATCACTTTGGTGAAGTCGCTGATTTAGAAGAAGAAGATAGAATCACCATTCGTGACTTTTTAGTCGCCAATGCTGCGGACACCTCGCTTTACAAACGCTCGCGCAAAATCACCCGCTCTTTGGCAGATGTGCAAAAAGTAGAGCTGCGTATTAGTGACGTACCATACATCAAGCGTAAGCATAAGAAGCTACAAGATAAACATGTCAAATTTAATCCAAAAGTGAAATCAATTATCAATTGTAATGCTTGCCATCGTGATATTGATAAAGGCATTTTTGACGATGATACGATTTTGATTCCTAACTTTGGTTATTGGAGCGCAATCGAAGATTAAAGGTGATTGAGGTCACCGACAGTTGATGAGCAACACTTCATCATGGCTAGACAAACGACCCTGCCCATACGGCAACAAGGAGAATAACATGCAATTTAAAAAACTAATGACAACTGCAATGGT
>CAZWPS010000004.1:0-27862 GCA_964635775.1 uncultured Zetaproteobacteria bacterium
GCATATTGCGTGGTGCTGATATTCACCACCGATGTTTTTTGTGCTGCTGCCAAGTCGGCAAAGCTCGCTGGCATTGCTTGTAATACACTTGGCAAGCATAATAATAATGCCCAGATGAAAGATTGAACGCTCGCTTTTTTCAAAATAAATCTCCTTGTTTCTTGTGCCAAGCAGAAGCATGTCGCAAGCAGATGAACATTGCATGAATATAAGCTGTTTTCATATTCATTACCGTGATACAGATGATGTTTTGTATAATAACACAACCGCTTGCGCCGCAATGCCTTCGCCACGCCCTGTAAAACCAAGCTTTTCTGTGGTGGTCGCTTTAAGATTGATGTCATCCACAGCGATGCCCAACACTTCCGCCAAACGCACACGCATTGCTTCAATAAAGCTGGCTAATTTAGGTTGTTGTGCAATGACGGTTGCATCAATATTACCAAGCGTGTAACCCAAGTCTTGAATATTCTGCTTCACCTTTGCCAGCAATAAAGTGCTATCCACACCTGCCAAAGCAGGATCTGTATCAGGGAAGTGATGCCCAATATCACCCAAACAAGCAGCGCCCAACAAAGCATCGCAAATCGCATGAATCAACACATCCGCATCCGAATGTCCTGCCAAACCAAGGTGGTAAGGTATTTCCACGCCGCCCAAAATTAACTTTCTATTTTCGGCAAAAGCATGGACATCAAATCCCTGACCAATACGTATATTCATAACAGCTCTTTCTTCAGCCAATCTAAATCATTGGGTGTGGTTATTTTTCGATTTTGAACATCACCTTGGCTCACAAATACAGCATAACCAGCGGCCTCTAACACTGAGGCATCGTCGGTATGTTGATGTAAGCGCTCTTTTTCTTGTGCTAACGCTGATTCAAACCAATCACGCCTTGCCACTTGCGGTGTTTGCACTGCGACCAAACAGTCGCGCTGTGGTGTTTCCAAGACTTTTCCATCCGCATTGATGCGTTTAATCGTATCTACCACGGGTAATACAGGCACTGCCGCCCCATGTTTTTCTGCCACATCCAACACATCTTTAAGCACCGCATATGAAGGTAAAACCCGCGCTGCATCATGCACTGCAACCATATCAATATCAGCAGGTAAGGCCGCAAGACCGCGCTGCATGGATATTGAACGCTCAGCGCCGCCGACCACAGGTTTCAACAATTCAAAAGCACTTGAAAACCCCGCAACAGCAGTCTCAAACCATACATCATCCTGCGCAATGACAGGCAATACAACTTCGATTCTAGGTTCGCGAGAAAGGCTGGTTAAAGTGTGCCAAATCAGTGGTTTAGCCGAAACTTCAAGGTATTGTTTAGGTATAGAACCGCCAAATCGTTTGCCACTTCCAGCAGCAAGCAACAACACTGCAACCTTCATGTTTAAGCTCTCCCCAACGCTGCTTGATGCATGAACAATACTGCTTCATTTGCGGCAGCCACTGGATTTTCAGCCTGCAAAATAGGACGACCCACTACCAAATAATCTGCACCACATTCAATGGCTTTTTGAGGGTCGGCAATGCGTTGTTGATCTTGAGTATCTTGATTTCCCCAACGAATACCAGGCGTGACAGTGATAAAATCTTGACCACAAGCCTGTTTAATACTGTCAGCTTCCCAAACACTACACACCACACCAGCTAAACCAGCTTCTTTTGCCCACCTTGCCCGCTCTAAAGCCACAGTCAAAGCTTGTGTTTTAGGCATGGTATCGCTGGTCAGCACAGTCACCGCAATCAACTTCATATCAGGGAACCTGCTCGCCGCTTGCGCCGCAGCTTGCAGCATGGGCAAACCACCACCAGCATGAACATTCACCATATCTACACCCAATTCCCCTGCACTTTCAATGGCTTGGGCAACCGTATTAGGAATATCATGGAACTTTAAATCAAGAAAAATACGATGCGATGTTTTGAGTTTGGCAATCAGAGCAGGACCTTCTGCCACAAACAAACGCAAGCCTACCTTCAACCAACCCACACTATCAGCCAATGTATCGCGCATCTGCAAAGCTTGTTGTGCATTTTCTACATCTAAAGCCAACATCAGCCGCTTGACCATGTTTAATTCGGTCATTTCATTCATCTCCGCCAAAAATTAATGATGTTTGCAAGGGTTGCATACTTCCCCATCGATTACACTTGGGGCACTGCCAACGCATATCATGCACTTGCACACCACACTGCTTACAAGCATAATTCTTTTTGCTCAAGCGCCATGATTTTGCTTGTATTGTGATGTTTTGTTCATCACTTGCTAATGCCAATAAACGTAGTTCATGGCGTAAACTTAAACCTTGCAAGTTTAACTTATCTTTTAATAATCTTGCCGCTTGAACATCTTGTTGTTCAGCCAAACGCTCAAGCCAACTCATACCCAGCTCAATATCGTGATGTTGCTGCCAATATGTATGCAAAAAAGGTGCTGCAAAATCAGTATAAAACACATCATCTGCCATCAAAATGGCTGGCAATAATACATGGTGTTCCACTCCAACTTGTGCCAGAAACAACCCTGCTTGCTTTAAAACATCATTATATTTTTTCTGTTGCAACCAACATTGCATCAATAATAAATGGGCATGCCCACACGATAGTGACAATTTCAAAGCCGCTTCAACATGGCTTTCACATGAAGCCAAATCACCCTGTTCATAAGCACTTTTTGCCATTTCAGCATACAAATATGCCCGATGTTTATGGTAAGAGACATCTTCAATCTGCTCAAGGCGACTGACCAACCATTCAGCTTCTGTCCATTCATGGCTTTGCTCACGAATCCGCAAACAAGAACGTAATGACTCCAAATGATCCGATTGCATGGCTAAAGCTTTCTCATAATGGCGCAATGCCCTATCTAAAAGTCCGCCTGCTTGAAAATCACGACCTAATGAGACGTAAGCTTGAAAATGCAACTCCAGCGGCACATCAGGTCTTGCCAACAAGTTTTGATGAATGCGTACCGCCCGCCCATATTCACCTTGCGCACGAAACATCTCACCCAAAGCCATATATACATCGGCTGATTCTGAACGAATTTTGGCAACTTGTACCATCTCTTGTAAGGCTTGATCAGGCTGATCTGATAATAAGTAATTAATGCCCCGCAACAAAGGGCTAACGCGAATATCTTCGGCTTCTTTGGCTTGGCTTTCATCCAAATGACCTGTTTGGTTACGCCATAGAAGTGCTGCGCTAACCAACCCCGCAACAGCAAGAATAATGACAATAAAACTGCTCATAAATCATCTTGCAACGGTATATTTCTTAAATTTTCCACTTCTTGTTGCAGTAGTTTGTTTTCTTTTCTTAAAAATGAAATTTCTTTTTTATGTTTGCGTCGTGAAAAGCTTAACGCCAACAGCCCCCCCACAAAGCCAAAAAAGAATGCCATAAATATAGGGACAAACAAAGCATGTTGCGCACTCACTAAACCCAAAAAGGAAATACTCACAGGTGTAGTGTTGGCAAGGGAAAAAGCAGTCGCAATCGCTGCTAAACCAACACTGACAACAACATTAAGCCAGTTCATGACAAACTAAATCGTAAAAAAATCATTGCAGCCTTAAATTAACTATCCACACGTTCGCGTAATTCTTTGCCTGGCTTAAAGTGAGGCACAACTTTTGCAGGTACAGGAACAGATTCCCCTGTTTTTGGATTACGACCCATACGCGCTTCGCGTTGTTTAATACTAAAGCTACCAAAACCGCGCAACTCTACACGCCCGCCGCCCGCAAGCTCTTCCGAAATCGCTGAAAACACAGTGCTAACCACAACCTCAGCTTCACGGCGTGTAATATCACTATTGACTGCCGCTACCGCATCAATTAATTCAGATTTTGTCATAAACTACCCTCCTCTTTCATACTCAACCCTGCTAAAGTAGACACTCATCTCACAAAACGCAAGTTAGCAAAATAAGTAACGGTTCAACACTTCTCAAAACAATTAAAAAGCATCAGCTCTTATCCTTGCATCTGTTCACTTCGCCTCTGATTGACTCAACTTCAAGAAAAAAGCGCACAAATCAGAGATGCGTTCAATCGTTAGCTTACTACTTCTGATTCAACATCTTCTGCAATTGAAGCGCCAACGATGATGGCGCATCTTCTTGCTTCACTTGCTCCGCATAATGACGAATCGAATCCCGCTCTTCATCACGCAACAACTGACGCACCGATAACTCAACACGCTGACGTTTACGATCAATCGCCGTAATTTTCGCTTCAACGGTTGCGCCAACTTCAAGCTTGGCTTCTTCACGCGGCATTTCGCGCATCGCCAAACGTGCAGTAATGCCTGCTGCCACTTCAACCAAATAAGCATTTGGCAAGACTTCTATGACCTTACCATTCACCGCCGTGCCACGCTTCGAACCTTGCAAGAATGTTTCAAAAGGATCTGCTGTGAGTTGTTTGATGCCAAGCGCAATACGTTGACGCTCTACATCCACACCAACCACAGCAACTTCAACTTCTTGACCTTTACAATACGCTTTGATGGCTTCATCGCCTTCCACATCCCAAGAAAGGTTGCCAATATGCACCAAACCATCCAATTCGTCCGTTAAACCAACAAAAAAGCCAAACTCACTGATGTTTTTAATCTTACCTTTAAGGGTTGAACCTGCAGGGTGTGTCGTCATCCAAGTTTGCCAAGGATTTTCACGCACGGCTTTTAAACTCAAACGCAAACGGCGCTCTTCTTGGTCAAAATCCAAAACTGCAACATCAACGACATCACCTTCAGACACAACTTTTGCAGGGTCAATGTCTTTACGTGTCCAGCTCATTTCCGAGCGGTGAATCATACCCTCAACACCTGGCTCTAGCTCAACAATAGCACCAACTTTAATCAATTTGCATACTGTACCCGTCACTTGCATGCCATTTTCATAGGTTTGCGGCACACTCACCCAAGGGTCTTCAATTAAATTTTTCATCGACACAGAAACTTTACCTGCTTCAGCATCTAATTTGATGATTTCAGCTGTAATGCTTTGCCCTAACGCTAGAATTTCCGCAGGGTCATTCACCCGTTTCCAAGAAATGTCTGAAACATGCAACAAAGCGTCAATACCGGAAAGTCCAATAAATGCACCAAAGTTGGTCAAACGTTTAACAATGCCTGACACTTTACTGCCCACTTCATGTTGAGCGAAAAATTCAGTGCGCAATACCCCTTCAAGCAAAGCAATCGGTTGTTTGCGTGATAACACGATATTTTCAGGGCGCTGTTGCACCTCAATAATCGCCATATCATAAGTATTGCCTAATAAAGTCGATGCCTCTACAAAACCCGTATCTGCTTCTGAACGTGGCACAAAACCTTCAATGCCGCCCAAATCAACGCGAAAACCACCTTTAACTTCTTTTGTAATGGTTGCAGATACTGTTTCTCCAGCTTCTTTAGCTGCCAAAACGACATTCATTAACTGACGGCGTTTGGCTTGCAAAATGGATAACTCAACACCCATACGACCTTTGCCCGTCATCAAGGCGTCAATGGCATCACCAATTTTTGGAACAGCCATATCCATGGTTGCAAACTCTGCAATCGCAATCACACCTTCACTATTACCTTTAAGGTCGACCGTCACATATTCAGCATCAATGGCAACCACAACGCCATCCACCATTTCACCACGAGCCAGCTTAGGCTGCTCTTTTAGCGATGCTTTAAATAAATCGGCAAACGATTCTTCTTCGTTCGCTACGGCTGCATCCGTTACAGTTTCCTTAACATCTTGTTCGATGTTGTCATCAAGTTTGGCTTCAGTGTTCATCATCTTCTCACTCATGCTTTTTTTGTTATTAAACTTCTTCTTGCTAAAACATTTAATATGCGTTCTACGACATCATCCATGCGCATTGTTGTTGAATCAATGCGAATCGCATCCACCGCTTGCTCAAGCGGCGCACAATCACGTTGCATATCCCTTGCATCACGCGCTTTTAACTCATCGGCGATGCGCTCTAAATCTGCCACCTCACCTTTTTCTTTCAACTGCGACCAGCGCCTGCGCGCACGCTCACGCTGGGATGCTGTTAAAAAGAACTTACCTTGCGCATCAGGCAAAACCACTGTCCCAATGTCGCGCCCATCCATCACGCAACCTTGCTTGGCAATCTCACGCTGCACATGCAACAAGCCCGCCCGAACATCAGGCAAAACCGCCACTTGCGAAGCATAAGAACCCACATCCTCACTACGCAGCAATGAAGTGCAATCATTTTGCTGAAAAAGGATACCTTCCGCCTTCCAACACATCGCGTCAATTGCCATAGGAATCATGTTCAGCACTGCTTTTCCATCATCCAAAGCCACACCTTCTTCGCTCGCTCTCCAGCCCAAATAACGATACAAAAGCCCCGTATCGAGTACGGGTAAAGCCAATTCTTGCCCCATCAACTTGGCAATCGTACCTTTACCTGAACCTGAAGGTCCATCAATCGCCACCTGCAAACCCGCAACAATATTCCAACTCATATGTCATCTTCCCAGCGTACATTCATGCCAATACTTTGCGCCAAATCAACAAAACAAGGAAATGATGTCGCAATAGCTGCGGCATTTTCAATCCTGATTTCCGCATCTGCTTTTTGCGCTGCCACCGCCATCGCCATGGCAATTCTGTGATCGCCACAAGCATCTACAGTCACCCCGCCTGCCAAGCTTGTTTGACCATGAATAATGACACCATCTTTTTGTTCTTCAATGTTGGCGCCGCATGCTTGTAATGCAGTGACCATCGTGGCAATACGATCCGATTCTTTCACCCGCAACTCTTCCGCCTCATCCAAAACAAATACACCCTTAGACAACGCCGCAGCCACAAATAAAACGGGGAACTCATCAATAGCATCAGGAATATCATTCACGTTGACATGCATACCTTGTAACATTGTTGATTTCACTCGAATATCTGCCACAGGCTCTGCACCCACTTGATGTTCAGTCTCCAGCCTTAAATCTGCTTGCATATCCGCCATCACTCTGCGCCAACCATCACGTCTAGGGTTAATACCAATGCTATTTAACAACACATCTGAGCCTTCAACCAATGACGCGGCCACAGCAAAAAAAGTTGCCGACGATGGGTCTGCTGGAATCAAAACCGTTGTTTGTGGTGCAGTGAGTTTTCCACATGGTTTTAAACGCACTTGAAACGCATCAATACGCTGAACATCTTGTCCAAATAGCGGCAGCATCCGTTCAGTGTGGTCACGGGTGGGCTTAGGTTCTGTTACTGTGGTTTCGCCATCGGCAAACAAACCTGCCAACAATACACACGATTTAACTTGAGCAGAAGCAACAGGGGAAACAAAATCAATGCCTTTGAGTGCACCTCCACGAATCGACAGTGGCATTTTATTTCCGCCTTCTCGTCCATCGACCTTTGCCCCCATCAAACGCACAGGGTCTGCCACGCGCTGCATAGGTCTTGAATGCAACGACGCATCACCCACCATCACACTATGAAAATCTTGTCCTGCTAGAATACCTGTAATTAAACGTGCTGCTGTTCCAGAGTTGCCTGCATCAAGCACATGCGCTGGCTCTTTTAAGCCATACAAACCCACACCTTCAATACTTAACGCTGTTTTTTCAGCATTTAACCATGTTATTTTTGCACCCATAGCTTCAAACATTGCTGCTGTTGCAAAATTATCATCACCAGGCAAAAAACCTTCAACTTTAGTCACACCATCTGCCAATGCACCCAACATAATGGCGCGATGAGACATCGATTTATCACCAGGGACGGTTATTTTTCCCTTCAGTGGTCCGGGCGCTGGTCCTGCAATCAATGTGCCACCAATATTCACGATTTTCCTCCATTTTGTTGATTCTTTAACCATGTATCACGTGCTTGTTTTGCCGCTGTAAATGTATTGAGCAAGCTTGCTCCTTTTTCTGCCAACAAGTCTTGCCGCATCTGCGACAACTCATGTTGTAAGCCATCAATTTGTTGAACCAAAGCATCACGATTTGCCAAAGCAATATCGCGCCACATGGTCGGCGATGATGAAGCAATACGTGTAAAATCTCTAAACCCACCTGCGGCAAAAGCAAAGGGATCATAAGCATCACATTTTTGCTTATTCACCGCATTCACCAACGCAAAAGCTGCCAAATGTGGTAAATGACTCACCGTTGCCAACAAATTATCATGTTCTTGTGCGCCCATTTCAAGCACATCACAGCCCACATCTTGCCACATTTGCCTCACCACCAACAACGCTTTCTTATCCGTATTGGCTTCTGGGGTAAGAATACATAGATGCCCTTCATAAAGGCTATCAAATGCCGCGCCAGCACCTGATTGTTCAGTGCCTGCGATGGGATGAGCGGCAACAAAACAACATGATTCTGGCAATAATTGTGTTGCCGCTGCCAAAGCATGTTGTTTGGTACTGCCAGCATCAGTCACAATAACGCCATCTTTCAATACCGGTGCTAACGCAGCCAATACCGCTTCATACGCACCCATAGGCACTGCCAGAACCACCATGTCAGCATCAACCACCGCATCTTGAATCGATGTTGTCCAGCTATCAATAACACCCAAGCTTTGCGCCAGCTTTAAATTCTCTTCTTGGCGACCAACACCAACAACATGACCGACTTTATCATGTTTTTTCAGCCCAAGTGCCAATGAACCACCAATGAGCCCCACACCAACAATCACCAGTTTATCAATCATCTTGGCAACACACCACACCAGCACTTATTTTCGATGTCGCATAGCGAATCATACATTGAGCAGTACATCATCAAGCGCATTGATAAAGGTCGTGTTCTCAGAAAAACTACCCACAGACACCCGCAGCACATCCACCATGCCATAACCTGCAAGTGGTCGACATATCACCCCTCTTTCTTCCAATAAAGCATTTATATCCAATGCTTTATCATGTTTTAACAATACAAAGTTCGCATAACTCTTCGCAAGGTAACAACCGCGCTCTTGTAAGGCTGTTTGCAAACGCTCACGCTCTTTTTTACAAGCTCCAACCTTATCCAACACCCAATCCTTATCTTTAAGTGCCCCCAAAGCCGCCGCTTGCGCCAAGCTGTTTACATTAAAAGGTTCACGAAAGCGATTCACTGCCGACACCAAACCTGCATCTGCTACAGCATAACCCACGCGACACCCCGCAAGTCCATAAGCCTTTGAAAAGGTTCGAGAAATCACTAAGCCATGATGCTGCAAAGCATGTATACTATCGCTCACTTCATCTTGCACATATTCAAAATAAGCTTCATCCAAAATAACAACAATATGGCTAGGTATATCATTCAAAAAGGCTTGTAAGTCTTTCGTTTTAAGCAATGTTCCTGTGGGGTTATTCGGATTAGCAAGACAAATCACTTTGGTATGTTCATTCACTGCCAATGCCATCGCCGCCAAATCATGGGTTAAACCATCATGTTCAGAAACAGCCACACCCTTTGCCCCTGCAGCGGTCGTCGCCAAGGCATACACAATAAAACCACGCTGGCTGTACACCACCTCATCACCAACGCCCGCAAAACAACGAATCATCAACTCCAACACTTCATTACTGCCATTACCAATCAGTAATTGCTCTGTTTGAATCCCATGCTCACTTGCCAAAGCTTGTTTTAAAGCGAAACAGTCACCATCGGGATAGCGGTGTGCCGTATTTGCCGCTTCAATCATGGCATCAATCGCTTGAGGTGGCACACCATACGGGTTTTCATTGGATGCTAGCTTAACTGTTTGTGTGATTTTCTGTTCAATCTGTAGCTCATCTAAGCCTTGCTCGCGTAACATCTGCTCAATGGGTTTCCCCGGAACATACGGATGTAATTTTGCCGCTTGGCTTACCGTTTGTGCCATCCAATCCACACCTACACCATCTTGAGACATCTTATAACGTCCTTGAAACAGGGCATGAACCCAACACTTTCATCGTCACCCCAGAGCGCCCTTTAATCTCAGCAATCGCTTCTGCCACAGGCTTATCGTCTCGATGTCCTAAAATATCCACAAAAAAGACATATTCCCATGCTTTTTTACGCGATGGACGCGATTCAATGCGGGTTAAACCAATATCACGCTTAGCAAAAGGCTGAATCAAATGATGCAAAGCACCTGGTTCATCTTGCAAAGCTATCACCAGCGATGTTTTGTCTTCGCCTGATGCTGGGGAGTCATGTTGTCCAATGACAAAAAAGCGTGTTTTGTTGTCATGGTGATCTTCAATGTTTCTTTGTAATAAAGGGAGTTTTGTATAATCCACAATCGAATATGGACCCACTGCTGCTGCATGTTGCCAGTCCAGTCCTGATTGTGGATTTAAGCGTGCTTCTTCAATCATTTGTGCAGCATGGACTGTAGAAGAAGCTTCCATCAAGGTGGCATCGGGTACATATTCTTGTAACCAACTGCGGCATTGTGCTAAAGGCTGCGGATGTGAAATCACCAACTTAATATCATCTAATTTTTCCGCATGGCTAAACAAATGATGATGAATTGAAAGCTGCACTTCAGCACAAATATAGGTTTCACGATCAAAGTCAGCGAATAAATCGAGGGTATGCGTCACCGCGCCAGCAAATGCATTTTCAACAGGTACCAAACCATAAGTCGCCCTACCCGACTCCACCGCATCAAAAACCAATGCCAAATTCGCACATGCCATATAATGCGCCGATGAACCAAATTGCCGTGTTGCTGCTGTATGTGTAAATGTTCCTTCAGGGCCAAGAAAAGCAATGGTCATGGGGTGTTCAAGGGCTAAACATGCGCCAATGATTTCGCGATAAATGCCGTGAATTGCTTCATCAGGGATGCGGGTGTGATGTTCCGCAGCAGACACCATCTCATGCTGCGTCAACAAGCGGCGAATAATAGATGCCTCACGACTAGGCACGTAAAAAGGTGTTTGCCCCACTTGGTTCTTTTTGTGTTCTCCAACCATGGATGCCAGCTGGGCACGTTGATGAATCAGCTTTAACACCTCATCATCAACCGCATCAATCGCTTGACGCAATTCATCCAACGACATCGTAGTAGCACTCGAATTATTTAAAGAAGACATGGGCGAAGCATAAAGCCCGCGCCCAAGATAGAAAGGCTCTATTTTCTTCACCCCAGCACAAGATGGGTGCAGGGTCTAACTTCAAGTAGTCATATCTAAGGTTTCCCACTAAGCTTGCAGCCTTCATCGTATTTATTTTAAGGGGCTTAGACTATGCAAAGCAGCATTTCATCCATTGATTTTGCCATTATCATCATTTATATCATCCTCACCACTGCTTTTGGCGCATGGTTTGTCAAAAGAAGCAGTGATATGCAGGGCTTTACCCTTGCTGGCAAGCTCATTCCAGGCTGGGCGATTGGTTTATCTTTAATGGCAACGTATTTAAGTAGTATTAGCTTTTTAGCCAATCCTGGCAAAAGTTATGCTTCTGACTGGCGACCTTTTGTCTTTTCTTTAACCTTACCCATTGCCATTTGGGTTGCGACAAAGTGGTTCATCCCTTTATACCGTCAACATGTGAAAACCACTGCTTATGAATATTTGGAACAACGTTTTTCACTGTGGGCAAGGCTATATATGGGGACTGCTTACATGTTATTACAAGTCGGACGTTTTGCCGTAGTCTTGTATTTAACCGCCTTAGCACTTGCCGCACTCTTGGACATCAATATCCAATGGTTGATTATAGGGCTTGGTTTTTTAACCATCATTTACACCTTGCTTGGCGGTTTTGCCGCTGTCATTTGGACAGATGTCGTGCAATCTATAGTATTGCTTTTAGGCGGAATGCTCTGCTTATTTCTTTTAATCAGTAATATGCCTGGTGGCTGGGAACAACTGCAAACCTCCGCTAACCAAGCGCATAAATTTTCTTTAGGCTCAATGGACTTTGACCTCGTGATTCAAGGTTTTTGGGTCATCTTTATTTTTGGTATTGTGGAGAATTTAAAAAACTTTTCAGTGGATCAAAACTATGTGCAACGTTTTTTATCAGCCCCATCTGAAGCTGAAGCTAAAAAGTCATTATGGTTAGGTGGTTTATTGTACATCCCTGTTTCTGCATTGTTTTTCATGATTGGAACCGCCTTATTTGTCTATTACTTGAATGTTCCAGCCGAAAACTTGCCTCAAAAAGATGATCAGATTTTCCCTTACTTTATTGTCCATGAATTACCCGTTGGTTTGGTAGGCATCGTGATTGCGGGCGTACTTGCCGCAGGCATGAGCACCCTGGATTCTTCGCTCAACAGCTCGGCAACTGTATTTACCATTGATTTTTATAAACGCCTCTACAAACCCCAAGCCAATGATCAGCAACAACTCAACACCATACGTTATGCCACCGCCGCCATCGGCATCGTTGCCACCCTTGCCAGCTTGATGATGATGGATGCCAAAACAGCCTTGGATGTGTGGTGGAAAATCTCTGCTATTTTTGGTGGTGGCATGTTGGGGCTGTTCTTATCAGCCTTGTTATTTCCCCAATTAACATCCAAACAAGCCTTGTTCGCAACGGGCATAGGTCTACTTTTTGTCGCCTGGGCAACGGCAAGTAAACTATGGTTCACCCAAGCAGCGCTTGGTTTTGCACTACACACCATGATGATTGGCGTGGTAGGCACTTTGCTCATTATTGGCAGCGCATTTTGCTTACAACACATCAAACTTCATCATAAGTAAGTGGCTCTTATGACATTCAAACGTTTTTAATCCAAGCAACATGCTTGTCATCCCGAAGAAGTTGAGGGATCTTGCATCGCAAATATCTACAGGCAGGCTCAACATGCCACTAAAGTATGTGATCATAAATGCAAAATGCGGGATATTTTAATGCGCACTCCTTACATAAACCTTGATATTTCAACATCTTGTTCTACACTTCTTTAATCATCACATGAATTTGGTGCGCTAAGTGGCATTCTTTTGCCTTTGAGGTTGTTATGAAACAGTTATTTTTACCCTTGTTGATGTTGAGCTCTTTTTTATTGACCCCCCCCCTTGTGATGGCAAACACAACTGCCCAAACGAACAGTGATAATGAAGAAGAAGTGATGCCCGATGCAATGTCACGTTTAATGCGTGCGCCAGATATCGATTTGATTAATTTGCGCGATCCTTTTCTTTCATCGTTTGAAAAAAATCGAATTGAAGAGGCTAAATTGATTCGGGCTTACCAAGCAAAACCCATCAACACACGACCGCGAGAAATCCTTGAACGCTTTGATTTATCGACATTATCTATGGTAGCAACCTATAAAAAAAATGGGCAAGATTGGGTAGCCAGCATTCAAGATGTTACAGGCAAAGCCTATACTGTACGCCGTGGTAATTATATTGGTAAGCGTAGTGGACGCATTGAGAAAATTGATGGTTCAACGATTTATTTGGTGGAAAAATTTATCAATCCTGCAGGAGATACTGTTGATAGGCAGATCACTTTAACATTATCTGAGGTTAATGATTAAACTGTAAACAAACCTCAACCTGATACCAATGCACAAGCAAGACATAGAAATCCTGTTTCAATCCTTACAAGCCATTGAACCTGAACCTAAAACAGAACTCAATTATAATACCCCTTTTGAGTTGTTGATTGCAGTGCTGCTTTCAGCACAATCAACGGATGTCGGCGTGAATAAAGCGACAGCGAAATTGTACCCTATTGCCAATACACCCCAAGCTTTTTTAACTTTAGGTGAAGAAAAACTGAAATCATATATTGCAAGCTTGGGTCTTTATAACAGTAAAGCCAAACATGCCATGCAAACAGCATCCATCTTAGTCCATCAATTTGATGGGCAAGTGCCCAATACACGCCAAGCCTTAGAATCATTGCCTGGCGTGGGGCGGAAAACGGCTAATGTGGTGCTTAATGTCATATATGGTGAGCCGACGATGGCCGTTGATACCCATATCTTTCGGGTGAGCAACCGTACGGGCTTGGCAAAAGGAAAAACACCACTTGATGTTGAGAAGAAACTGCTTCGCGTGATTCCTCAATCCTACATGTTTTATGCACATCACTGGTTGATTTTGCATGGTCGTTACACTTGTATGGCGCGTCATCCTAAGTGTCATATTTGTCCGATTCATCATGCATGCAGTTGGCCTGAAAAGTTGATTTAAGCAGGCAGCTCGTTTGGCATTGATTCTAAGTGTGTGGTAAAGCTTTTCCACGCGCTAAATACATTGGAAAAATCGAGGCGGAAAAAGTTAGTGTTGTGTGGTAAACATTGGTTTAATGCTTTCAACATTTCAGGGTGAGTTTGCCTAGTGTGCAGATGTGCTGGTAAATGCATTAAGGCTTCACCTCTGCGTATGCTGGTGAGTGCCGAAGCTGGAGAACGGGCATGGTATTGGGGTAAGATGAGTCCGCCAATGGGTAAAGGTTGATGTTGCACATGGCTGGGCAACCAAAGATGGGAGGTTAGCATATCACCAGCAGGTGTTGGGAAGCTAAATTTTTCTTTGCGAAATAAGCCACTTGCAAGCATATCTTCAATTTCAAATGCAGGGTGGTTGATTGAATCCCATTGTAGTGGGCGAGGAAAAGGATGAACCTGCCCATCTTGATGCAACAACGAAAATTCATCTGTCATATAACTTGCGCCATTGAGTAAAGCGGCTGTACATAAGCTGCTTTTTCCAGCCCCTGAAACCCCAGCGAAAATATAGGCTTTGTTTTGGTAAGCAATGCTGGAGGCATGCAGCGAAATCAACTCAGGTGGCAAGTGCTGTAACACTTGTTGATAAAGGCACAACTCAAATGCAGGCGCAATATCTCGGCTATCGCTGCTTTGCCATACATTCGTATTGTTGCACAAAAGCACATGATGATTGTGTTGCTGCGCGATGCTGAAATTGATGTCGGCATGCGCTTGATGGTTGGGTTGATAAAGCTGTGTGAGGTGTTGAATATCAGGTTGAAATTCTAAATCATCTGAGGTGATACGTACCACAATATGCGTGATGCAAAATTGAATGCTCCATGCCATTAATAGCTCAGTTGTAGCAGTCCGCTTCGGTAAAAAACAATAATCATGCCTTGTGTGTCGTTGAGGACTTCATCGAAATTCGCCTCGCATGTTTGGCTAATGATGGTTGCAATCTGATGATCCGTATGTTCACCATCGCATAGTTCAAGAATCGCTGAGGCGATGGTATTTAAAGAGAAACTTGAGCCACTCACCGCTTCCACCCATATGGTTTCATCCATGCCTTCAAGGTCTTCGCTAATGAGGTCATCATGTTTCTTAGGACAGGTTGGCAGTTTCAATTCTTCTTCTGGCTGACTCAAGTTGTGCTCCCCTTGGCTTTTTTAGGCAATGCGATTGCCCAACTGATAGTTAATGACTTGGCAATCTGTGCAGGTTAAGCTTTCAGTGCAAGATTTCCAGCGTGCTGTTGATGCTTTGATGGGTGGTCTATGATCTAATTTGTCCATCATTTCAGATAATGTATGCTCACCAATATGCCCCAGCCAATTTTGACGCGCAAAAATGCAAGGGAATACATCCCCACTATAACTTACGCAAAGTTTCCCTGTCCGGCTGGTGGGTGCGGCTGGCTTATCACTATGCTCATCTTTGCTTTGAGAGCTGCTTGATTGTTCGCAGCTCTGATCATTGCTTTGAATTGCATTAAAATCAGCAGGTTTATGGGTGGGTGGTGGTTGATGATCAATATCCAAGACATAATCCATAAACTCACCACGCCCCATTTCATTGATGGTATCAAAACCAATCATATGCCAAGGAATACCAATTTCTTCATGCAGGTAACGCTGCAAATCACGTTCATGCCCTTTGTTTTGTTTCATAATCACCGCATTTGCCCGCACAATCAAACCCGAGTCCACGGCTCTTTTGATGCCGCGCATGGTGCGTTCAAAGCTACCAGGGACTAAAGTAATGGAATCATGGGTTGCCGCATCATGGGAATAGACCGAAAAGGCAAAACGCGGACGATATGGCAATAGTTGTTCCAAACGCTCTTGGCTCAGCAGCAAACCATTGGTGTAAATTTCTAAACCACGAAAGTTAAGCGTGCTGGCATGCTTAACCGCTTCTAACAAATCAGGATGAATAAAAGGATCACCGCCAGTAAATTGTACTAAAGGATCGCCCAATTCTGCGGCATTATCCAATGCCTTTTTGATTTCAGCTATGGTTAAGATTTCAGTGCGCTCAGGGTGTGAGTCGGCATAACAATGCACACATTTCTCATTACACTTGGCAGTCATCTCGATGAAAAACATACCCAGACCACTACCCAGCAGAAAATGTTTTAAACTTGGTGGTGTTGCTTGGGCTTGTTCTAGGTTTTTTAACCAAGGGTGAACCCGTGAAATGGTTGTGAGCACTTGTTGATCAGCTTTGGAGGTTTGATTCTCATACAAAGCCAATAAACTTTTGGCAAATTGCCCCTTTAAAAAAGCCACATCACCTGTCGTGAATGATTGCACCTTAGCCACAGCTTCGTTGGGGTTAAAGGAGAGGGTTAAGGCATCATGATTGGGCAAAAACAGCCACTTTGGTGCTTTGCTATCGGCTGCGATGGTGCTGGAAGGTTGTTCTGACATAGACGTTACTCGCAATGATTAATTTTAATTACAATTTCCGTTCACATCACCTGTTGGACCACAGCCACCATCAGGGCCGCATGTGTTTGCGCCATTATTATTTGGACCACAGTTGCAAGGCGCACAACTACAAGGTGTACAAAAAGTGCCCACCGCTTGAGCTTGTTCCTTACACCAATCTTCTTGACAGCCCCAGTCAGCTGCACACACAGCAGAGTCACAAGGTGTACATTGGGTAGCGAGTTGTTTCCATTGTTCTCTACAAGCCCTACCTGCACAACGCACATCAGACAAACATGCTGAGCTACTACAAGGCGCACATGCAGGTTGCCCTGCTTTGAGCAAGCCTTTGCAGACATCTCTTTGACATTCCACATTGTTTTTACAAATTGCAGATGTACAAGGACCGCAAGTGAAACCGCTGTTTTTACAATCTTTACCAATGCGATTACCACAATTTTGGCTGGCGGGGTTAGTAATGCAAGGGCAGCAACCTTCTGGCGCACAAGATACCAAAACACCACCACCGCAATTGGTGCCTGGTGGGTCAGCTGGAGGTGTGGCGGCTAAAGCTTGATTCATAGGGTTAACAATCATGGCACCTAAAATAAGAGGGGGGGCGTAAGCCAGTGTTTTGAGTAAGCGTCTTCTGGCTTTTAATTCAGAGGCTGAACTTGATGGGGTTTGATGCTCGGTCTGTGTATGTTTGTTCATGTGTAAGCTCCTTACTTGTTTTGCCCAAAGGCATATTCCCTTTTCCCATCTTGTGCGTTATAATAGCGCACATGAAGCTATCCGTAAAGAGCCTAAAGAAAATGAAATCGCGCGAACGCGCATCTTTTTTAATCACCTGTCCTGATGATACACAACTTGATTGGGCAGAGCTAAGTCAAATGTGGGGGCATGCAGGTCGAGAAGGCGTTGCAACACTCATTTGGCAACGCTTTTTTGTGCAAAGCGATGCAACACAACAAACCATCATGAAAACTGCGCTATTAAGTGAGGTACGCTATCATAAAGCAGAATATATGCAGCAAAGGTTTGTCTTAGCACAGGTATTAAAAGCATTGTATGCAGCCAAGATTCCTGTGATTTGCATGCGTGGCAAAGCCGTTGCGGAACACTTATATCAACCTTCATTTGTGCGGAGTTCCAGCGATATTGACTTACTTTATGATCATAGTAATGCGTTGATGTTAAAACAAGTATTAGGGAATGAGCTTGGTTTTTCTGCCTCAGCGAAATATCCAGAAATGTTTCTTCGCGATGGTTTACCACTTGATTTACATGTTGAACCCTTAGGTATGCAGCGTATTTTAGCTTGGCAACACCTCACCCCTCTTCGCGCCCCTGACTTTTTTAAATATGCCGTAGAAGGCGAGATTGCAGGCGAAAAAGCATTACTTATTCATCCGCGTGTCAATTTACCCTACCTTTGTTTTCATGCTTTAAAACATTCGTTTGAGCGCTTGATTTGGTTGGTAGATATTGCGTTGTTAAGCAAGAAAATTAGTGCTGATGAGGCATGGGATGAAGTCTTGGCTGGCATCAAGGAATACAAGCTTGAACGCCCATGTTATTATGCGCTTAGCTATGCCAAAGCACATTTGCAAGGCGATGTTCCTCATACTGTTCTACAAGCAATTGCGCCTAAAATGGGCTTTTTTGAGCGGCGCTTGTTCAAGCGGCATATGCAACATGAGGTGATTCCATTTCTTGCTGAACGTTTGTTTGCACGCATGCAGCCTAGCTTCAAACATAGGCTTGAATTTTGGCGAGAAACCATTTATCCGCGTTATGAAATACGCAAACAAATTGCTGGTTGTGGCTGTGTAAAGTGCAATTTTATTCGTAAACGTTTAAAACAAGTTTATCAAGCACTATGGGGACTAACCAAGGAACTCTTTTCTATCATTCGCGCTTGATGTTGAAGATGAATGTATGGTGGCTTTCAGCGCTGGCGACTTGCTGTGGTTTTCTGCTGACCTTTGCTTTCTCTCCTTTTGATGCTGTATGGTTGGCAGTATTCGCGTTAGCAATTTGGCTTTATTTATGCCTGACATACCCTGCATATGTGCTTCAACTTGGTTTTGCCTTTGCTCTTGGCTGGTTTGGTTTTGGCGGTTGGTGGCTTGCAGATACGCTGCACATTTATGGACATATACCTTATGTTCTGGCGTTGTTGACTGTGGCATTATTGGCTGTGGTGATGGGTTTTTTCATGGCAGCTTGGGTATGGTTAACCCTCAAATTAAAACAACAACAGCATGATATTCTTTGGTTGTTTCCTAGCGTTGGTGTGCTTGAAGAATGGTTGCGCAGTTTTATATTCACTGGTTTTCCTTGGACTGCCCTTGGCAACCTCATCGTGACCACCCCTGCCGCGCCTTGGGTAAGTGTATTGGGTAGTTATTTTGCGGTATGGTTGTTGTTGGTGGTGGTGAGTGCTGTGGTGCTGTTGCTTAAGCGAGAAACACGCCAGCAAGGCATATGGGGCTTGGTTGTAGCGATGCTGTTGTTCGCCTTAACACCTACGCTTGAGCTGGAAAAAACCCCCATGAAAACAGTGGCTTTGGTGCAGCCCAACATTGCGCAAAATGAAAAGTGGGATGCTGCTTATGTGCAGGAAACGATGTCGCGTTTGCTCAAGCTTTCTCAGCAAGAGCGTGATGTTCATCTTATCATTTGGCCTGAGGCTGCGGTGCCAATTTATTTATCACAAGCACCCGCTTGGGACAATTTTTTAGCTTCAGAAATGGCAACTTGGCAAGCAGATGTAGCATTTGGCGGCATCAAACTGCTCAAAAAAGATGAAAATGGGCTTAGAAAGTCACAAAATGGCTTATTTTTAGCACAAAAGCATATGCCAGACCGTCAATTTGTCGGCAAACATCATCTTGTGCCTTTTGGTGAATATGTGCCTGCATGGCTGCCGTGGTTGGGTAAAATAGTTCCTGATATTGGCAACTTTGTACCTGCTACTGATGATGGTATTTTGCATGCGGCAGAGCATAAGTTGGGTGTGTTGATTTGTTATGAATCCATTTTTTCTGATGAGGCCGCAGCGCGGATTACACACGGAGCAGAAGTGTTGATTGTGGTGAGCAATGATGCTTGGTATGATCAAAGTCCAGCGGCTTGGCAACACTTACAAGCGGCACAAATGCGTGCTTTAGAAACAGGGCGTTATGTCTTGCGTGCTGCCAATACAGGGGTGACAGCCATCATCACACCTGATGGAAAAATTCAATCGCAGATACCTTGGTGGCAAGAAGGTGTGTTGCGTGGTACATATCAAACATTAACCCACCTTACACCTTATCAACAATGGGGGAATATGCCAATATTGAGCTTTATTTTTATCGTATTAGCCTTTGCTGGGTGGCGGATGCGTGGTTTTTATCAAGGGAGAATAGGATGAATTTAAATGTGCAACAACAGCGGGTAAGTGTATGGGGGGCAGGCTCTTGGGGCACAGCTCTAGCGATGGTGCTGGCAAAACATGGGCGGCATGTTGACTTAATCGCACGTCATCAAGATGTAGCGGCTGTGCTGCAACAGCAACGTCAAAATGCTAAGTATTTGCCTGGTATGATGTTTCCTCAAAGCTTGCATGTTGTAGGACAAGATGATGATGCACTTGAAGCTATCTTGCAGGCTTCGCAAGCAACGGTATTAGCCCTGCCTTGTGCGGCGGCAGAAGGTGTTTTAGAGCAATTAAAACATCATTCACAACCCATTATTGCGGCATGTAAGGGCATCAATCCGCAGCGTTTAGAGCGGGTGGATGAGTTGCTGATTCGTTTTGTGGGTCAACAACGAACGACCATTCTTTCAGGACCATCGTTTGCTGCAGAAGTGGCGATGGGCAAACCTACAGCCATCACCATTGCTGCTTCTACACTTGATATTGCGCAGGAGGTCGGTGCATATTTTGATGATGGAAACTTTAGAGTCTATATCAGCAACGACTTGGTGGGCGTGGCACTTGGGGGCGCTTTGAAAAATATTATTGCGATTGCCGCTGGCATTACGGATGGCTTAAATCTTGGGCATAATGCTATGGCTGCCGTGGTGACACGGGGTATTGCTGAAATATCACGTTTAACGGTGGCGTGTGGGGGGCAGCCTGAAACCATGTCGGGTTTATCGGGATTGGGCGACTTACTACTAACATGTACAGGTCATTTATCGCGCAACCGTCAAATGGGCAAAGCTCTGGCATCAGGATTGAGTGTGGAAGCTGCACGATTACATGTTGGGCAAGTTGTAGAAGGCGAGAAAACAACAGCCGCAGCGGTGCAACTTGCTGAACAATATGCAATTGAAATGCCGATTACGCGAATGGTATATGAGGTGTTAACGGCACAAATATCGCCTGAACACGCTGTGCAAATGTTGTTGTCGCGTCCTGAGCGTAAAGAGTAATTGTTTTGAGTATGGATGAAGATGATTTATTTGCCCAAGAAATGGGGCAAGTTCAGCCTATTCAAGCAAAAAAGAAGCGGATTGAGCCTAAAAAGGCAAAAAAACATGTTTTAGATTGGATTGTATCACCAAAAGAAGATGTTTTTGAGCCTCAAGCCCATTCCACAAGCAAGATGAAGGAAAAAGAAGACCATGTTTGGCAATTATGTCGCAGTGGTGTGTCGGCGAAAAAGTGTAAGGCGTTGGCACAAGCCAATATTCATGTAGAGCTAGACTTGCATGGTTTATCCCAAGCCCAAGCTCACATCGCCTTAGCAGACTTTGTAGGGAAAGCTTTACAACAACATCAACGCCATATCAGGGTTGTTCATGGCAAAGGCTTACACTCTAAAGATAAGCCTATCTTGAAATCGGCAGTGTATGACTGGTTTAAACATGGTCAATTTGCGGCACATATTTTAGCAGTTGTGCCTGCGCCATACAGCACAGGCGGTGCTTGTCATGTATTGTTGCGCCGCATGGATAAGGCGGGGCTTTTTAAATAAGCGTTAGCTGTTCTAAAGGCGATTGAAATTGGTTCATAACAGCCTTTAATGTTTGCCTTTGCGCTTCTGGCATGGTGGTCAGTGGCAGTCTAAGCTCATCAGATGTCCAGCCCAAGGCTGCACAAGCCGCTTTGACAGGAATAGGGTTGCTTTCAACAAACATGGCATCCGTTAAGTCTTGCAAGGCAAAATGATATGCTTTTGCAGCAGCCATATCACCTTGGCGCATGGCATCACATAAACCTTTCATGGTTTGAGGTGCAATGTTTGAAACAACAGAAATCACACCCACACCGCCTAATGCCATAAAAGGCAATACCGTTGCATCATCGCCTGAATAAAAATCCAGCCTGTTATCACATAACATCAAAGTACGGGTAAGGAGTGCTAAATCAGCCGTCGCATCTTTTAAACCGATAATATTCGGAATATGTGATAAACGCCCTACAGTTTCAGGCGAAAGATTGGAGTTGGTACGCCCGGGAACATTGTATAAAATTTGGGGTAAGTGAACCGCTTTTGCTACAGCTTGATAATGTTGAAAAATGCCTTCTTGGCTTGGTTTGTTGTAGTAAGGTGAAATAAGGAGCGCTGCATCTGCGCCTAAGCTTTTAGCAGCTTGGGTGAGTTCAATGGATTCAGCGGTATTGTTGCTGCCTGTGCCCGCAATGACAGGGATACGTCCAGCGATTTGTTCAACAGCAATTTGAATGACACGTTTGTGCTCAGCCACACTTAATGTTGCCGCTTCCCCTGTGGTTCCTGTGGGCACAACAGCCTCTACACCGGCTATGACTTGGCGCTCAAGGTGCGCTCTAAAGGCTTCTTCATCCACTTGCCCATCCTTAAATGGGGTTATTAACGCTGTCATCACACCATGAAACATACGATTTCTCCAATACCAGCTTATTCGCGGCGAACTATAACGATTTCATTGACCAAATGTCACATGATAGTGTGTAACATTGCAAATCATGCTCGTTTTTGCTTGCCATGTTTATGCTGCCAATACCACATGAATTAAACCACGAACAGGGTCTGCTGAGGTGATTTCAATTGCCATGACATCACCAAGACCTATGCTAAGGCTGCCTTTTTTCGCTTGTAAACGATGATGAATTTCATCAAGCTCAAACACTTGCCCTAAGCTATCAATATTGAGTGATGCTTCAGCTAAAGTGTCTATAAAAGAAAAGAAAACACGGCGTTTACTGACACCTGATACCGTAGCTTGCATCACCTTACCCACGTCTTTTTGATGGTATAATGCCGCTAACATGGCTTGGGTATCCCATTCTGCACGTTGTTGTAAGCGTTCTTGGCTAGAAATATGGCTGCCAATGTTTTCTAAATCACGCACTTTGCTTTTTTGTTCAGCAAGCATGGCTTTGAGCTGTCTGTGCGTCGTTAAATCGGCATACCGACGAATCGGGCTGGTAAAATGTCCATAACAAGTATAAGCAAGACCAAAATGCCCTACATTTTCCGTGGTATATTTGGCTTGTTGCATGGAGCGCAGGACAAGCCGGTGCAAGATTTGTGCAAAAGGTTTGCCTTCGGCAGCGGCTAAAGCTTGTTGTACATCTTTAGAACGCACAGCATCTGATTCATGTTGCCTGATTTTCAAACCAAATGTCCCTAAAAATTGATTCAATTTTGTAATGGCATCACGCTCTGGTGCAGGGTGAATGCGGTATAGTTGGCTTATTTTTTTATCCTCTAACAACTTCGCAACGGCTGTGTTGGCAGCTAACATCATCTCTTCGATGAGTTTATGTGCCACATTCCGCTCGCGTGACTCAATCGCGCTGACGCTTTCACCTTCAATCACGGCGCGCACTTCAGGCAATTCAATTTCTAAAGCCCCTCGTTTGGCACGATTACGCTCCAACATACGATACAAACCCATCGCGCAAACCAACATTTCACGGACTTGCTCATCTTCAATGCTTGTTGCATCACCTTGCTCAAGCCATTGGGCTGCTTGTTCGTAAATCAAACGGGCATGAGAATGAATTAACGCATTATACACCCTTGATGAGCGGCGTTTTCCCCCTGCATCAAAGCGCATCCGCACCACCATTGCTAAGCGTGGCACATCGGGATTAAGCGAACATAAACCATTGGATAGTTTTTCAGGCAACATCGGAATCACCCGATCAGGAAAGTAAAAAGAATTACCCCGTGCTTGAGCTTCTTCATCTAAAGCTGAACCTTCAGGCACATAGTGGGCAACATCAGCAATCGCCACCCAAGCTTCAAAACCTTCACCACGCGGCATCACACAAATGGCATCATCAAAGTCGCGGGCATCGGCACCATCAATGGTTACAAAAGGAAGGTGAGTCAAGTCTAGGCGTTCTTTTTTATCTTTAATGCGAATACGTTCGGGAATCGCTTCAGATTCATGCAGCACTTGCGGCGGAAAACTTTCTGATAAACCTTGTTCAGCAACAATTAAATCAACCAGCTTTTTAGGTGTTAAGTGATCGCCTAAAACCTCAATGATTTCACCACAAAGAGGCTTACTACCACGCTTGACTTTGACACGAACCCAGTCGTCATGATGCGCATCTGCTGCACCTTGGCTCTGGATAAGAATCGATTGTGGCATACGTTTGGAGCGAGGATGCGCAAAGCCAAGCCCATGTTCAATTTTAAACTGTGCCGTGATGATGTTTGCTGCCATTTTTACAATGCGCACCAAAATACCAGCTTCGCGACCACGGCGTTGGTATGTTTTGACTTCAACCTGATCACCATGCATGACATCGCTCATTTCATCTATAGATAAGAACACATCTTCATCACGTCCTTGTACATTTACAAAACCAAAACCATCAGGGTGTGCAGAGACCAAACCCAACCAAACTTTATCGCTGGTTGCGGGCATGTTTTTGCCTCTTGCTTTGCCATACGCAGACTTATGTTCACGCACTGGCTTTTTATTGCGTTCAGGTGGCGCAGAAGGCCAAGGGGAAGATGATTTTTTGACTTCATGTTCTTTTTCAGCATCACGGCGAGGACGTTTGTTGTGCGCCGTATGTTTTGCATCATTACTCAATGTTGTCTTTTTTTTAGGCACGTCAAATCTCCATGGAATGCTTTTACGAAGCGCACACAGTACAGGCTTTATAACATTGTTACAGCGATGATACAGCTGCGCTTGGGTAATTGCATTCAAATTGACCTTATGACTTGAATTCAGGACTTTTATATATTGATCTATTTCATTTAGTGGCACTATTTTTGCTTTCTCTGACTGTTTATGATTGTCATTCTAATCAGAGTGCTTGGAGAGGTGTGTTGATGCAGCAGAAAAAAGAAATTAAATTTTCAATTACCACAGACATATTATGTATTGTTGGGCTTTTATCTTTTATCACCATGGGCATTACCGCTTATAAAGCCTTGTCTTCGGAGAAAGATTTAGCTTTAAGTATGGTGAAAAAAAGTGTTGAGGATACCAGTTTAGTCTATTTTGATGCGCTCAATTTATTGATGTTATCAGGCTTGATGGATGAGCGGGGAGTATTGCGTGAGAAAATGCTGCTTAATCCGAATATCCGTGAGGCTAGGGTATTGAGGGGTCAGCCTGTTTCGCAACAATTTGGACCTGGGTTAGTCAGCGAACAACCACTTGATGCCTTGGATCACGCGGCACTTGCTGGCGAAGAGGTGGTGCAAGTAAGCACTCAACTTTCACCTGAGGGTATTGAAGAGCGCGTGGTGACGGTCATTACACCTTTTAAAGCCAGTTCGGCGACACGCGGTGTTGATTGTTTAAGTTGCCATGATGTGGCCGATGGTGCGGTGAATGGTGCGATTCGTATTACTTATTCACTGGCAGATGTAGATGAGGAAATCCATGAAGGTGTCAAAAGTAATAGTTTATTGGCTTTATTCTTTTTTATACTGGGCATGATTTTGTTTTATTTTATTATTAAAAAACGCCTTATTTTGCCTTTATTAGAAGTAGGCAAGGTTGCGGATCGGATTACTGATGGCGATTTAGATTTTGTGGCGGTGTCTCAATATAAAAATGAGCTGGGTAATTTGATGATTGATATGGAAGAGATGCGTGTATCTATTGAGGCTGGTGTACAAGCCCAAACCTTAAAACGCGCGCAAGCACAACAAAAAGAAGCGCAGGATCATGCTATTGCATTAAAAGAGACGCATTTAATCGAGGTTTTTCAGGCAAGCATTAAAGATGTTGTTGGTGAGGTAAAACAAGCCAGTGAGAATGTAAATCGTTCTATGTTATCGTTATCGGGTTCTTCATCACAACTGCTCGAGCAAAGTGAAATTGCTGATTCAGGGGTAGCTTTAACCACAGAACAAGTGATTTCAACTGCTTCAGCCACTGAAGAAATGAGTGCCAATATTAGCTTGGTGAATGAGCAAGTTGAAAAAACCTTAGTCATTTCTGACCAAGCCGTTACAGATGCCCAAACGACAAATCAAGCCTTGACACAATTATCTGAGGTGTCACAAGAAGTTGGGACAGTTATTGCCACCATTCGTGATATTGCTGAACAAACGAATTTATTGGCATTAAATGCCAGTATTGAGGCTGCCAGAGCAGGTGAAGCTGGGCGAGGATTCTCAGTGGTGGCTTCAGAAGTTAAAGAATTAGCCACCCAAACAGCCAATGCGACTGAAAACATATCCGAACGTATTATGCGCATGCAACGAGAAAGCAGTGGTGCAGAAAAAGCGATTCAACACATTGGACAAACCATCCTTGAATTGAACACTTATAGTCAACATGTCTCTGCGGCAATGGATGAGCAAGCGGCAGCGATTCAAGGAATATCGCTGGGCGCACAACGGTCGAGTGAAAGTATGCATTCGGTGCATCAAGCGGTATCTGATGTGCAACTTATTTCAGGGGAAACCAATACGATTGCCATGGATTTACAAGCTGCAGCAACCAATCTGAATAAGAGCATCGTTGCCCAAGAGCAAGTTATTTTTGAATTTCTTGAAGGGTTGAATGATTTGCGCCAACACCATGATAAACATTAACTGATGATAGATAAAGACACACTAATTGTCGAAATATTAGAGGGCTTAGATGTTTTGCGTCCTGTGGTATTATCGGAGAATAATCAGACTGCAGAGCTAAGAAGTCTGATGCGCCGTTTGGTGCGTTTGCTTGAATCATTACAAGGCATACCAAGCATTTCACCTACATTATATCAACAGTTGATTGCCATGTTAGCGACTTTATTAGACGCTGAACATGGTACATTATTAAAACGCTTGGATGATGAGCAAGATGGTGTCAATGAGCAACTTGATAAACATATCAAGGAGAGAAAAACTCTCATTCAAGCTGCACAACAAGACTTACCATTGGTATTACAAATGTTGCGTCGTGGCTGTGACTTGCTGGGTCAAAGCCAACTCGAAGAAGGTGATTTAGGGCAGAAATGTATTGGTTTTGAGCGGCATATACGTCGACACTTACAAGATGATGAAAAAGTGCGCCAAGAACTTAATTTATTGATGACAGCACTTCAAGACTCGATGCAGGCAATGAGCACGGTGTTGGCGGAAGTCGGTGATGATTCACCAGAACTTCAAGATGCACAACAACTTTTACAACACGATTTGCCTGCTGATCCTAGCCAAGCACAAGCATTGTTACGACAAGCACGTAGCGGCATTTTACAAGCGGGCAAAAAATTAAGCCATGCCAGTGCATCTTTAAAACAAACCATGAGCGAACATAACCAGCAGATGGATGTATTGTCTCAACGCTTAGCACAAGCTGAAGCGCAAGCGCGTAATGACCCACTTACAGGTTTAGCCAATCGGCGCAAACTCACTGAATATATCACCGAAACACCATTGGACATGGCTTGTTCACTTTTAATTTTAGACATTGACCATTTTAAACATATTAATGATAGATATGGACATGATTGTGGGGATATTGTGTTGGAAAATCTCGCTGATTTGCTCAAAACATCGGTGCGTGAGACGGATATGGTGGCACGTTTGGGCGGTGAAGAATTTTGCATGGTCTTGGCGGATGTATCCTTGGCTGAAGCAATGCTTTTAGCCGAGAAAGTGCGTGTTAGCATTGAACTATTCACATTTGACACCAAATATGGAGCCATTGAGGTGTGCGTAAGTGTTGGTGTTGCCGAACGTGAGCAAAATGAAACTTATAAACAATGGTTTAAACGTGCTGATGAGGCGTTGTATACGGCTAAAAACAATGGGCGCAATCAAGTGACTGCGGCAAAAGAAACAGC
>CAZWPS010000005.1:0-2116 GCA_964635775.1 uncultured Zetaproteobacteria bacterium
TATTGATGCTGAGCACCCTGTACGTTTGAAGGTTGTGGATGATATTCGTGCCGGGCAAATGCCAAACATCAGAATATTGCAAGGCAGGGCGGCAAGGATTATGACCGGTGCGCCTACACCTCAAGGTGTGGACACGGTGGTTCGTGTGGAAGATACCTCACAAGATGCGGATGATGTCTTCATTCTGAAAAAACCCCAACAAGGTGCCAATATTCGACCCATGGGTGAAAACTTAACGCATGGTAAAACGGTGCTTTGCAAAGGCACAATCATCACCCCCGGGGTGTTGGCGATATTGGCGATGGTGAAACAAAAGCAAGTGCCTGTGTTTGGTCAACCAAGCGTGGCAATTTTATCTACTGGTGATGAGTTGGAAGGCTTGGATGAAGCCGTGGATGACAACAAAATACCCGATGCCAATGCGCATGCTTTGTATGCGCAGTGCAAAGCTTTGGGTATTAAAGCGACGTTGCTTGGTATTGCGCGAGATAACCCTATTGAATTAAAAGCCAAGTTGAGTGAAGGGCTTGGGTATGATGTCTTGCTTGCCAGCGGTGGTGTTTCGGTAGGGCATCATGATTTTGTGCGCCCAACTTTAGATGCGCTGGGCATCACCATGCATTTTTGGCGTGTTGCCATGCGTCCGGGGCATCCGCTGGCATTTGGGAGTACAAAAAACAGTGATGCATCAACAAGTACCTTAGTCTTTGGTCTGCCGGGTAATCCTGTATCGAGCATGGTCTGCTTTGAGCAATTTGTTTCACCGGCATTGCGTGCCATGATGGGTTTTGACAAAAAATGCAGGCGCACCATTGCCGCACGATTATCCCATGACTTGCCAGATAAAGCAGGCAGAGCGCATTTTGTGCGTGTTACTTTAAGTCACGATGGGCAAGGTTATGTCGCAACATCCACAGGGACGCAGGGAAGTGGGGTGTTGATGAGCATGGCTATGGCGGAAGGTTTTTTGGTGATTGCAGAACAATCTGAGGGTTTGAGTATGGGTGATGAAGTTCAAGTGCAATTGTTGCAAGGCATGGATTTTCAAGAGGATGCAAGATTATGATAGCAAACATAGCTTTGGTAACGGTTTCCGATCGCGCCAGTCGTGGTGAATATGAAGATTTGGGTGGACCTGCGATGCAGGCATGGTTTGAGCGGGTATTGGCATCGGATTGGCAAGCGGTGAAGCGCGTGATTCCTGATGATCAAGTGGGCATTGAAAACACCTTAAAACAGCTTGCCGATGAAGAAGGCTGTTGCTTGATTGTAACCACCGGTGGCACAGGTCCTGCCGTGCGTGATGTTACACCGGAAGCAACAGAACATGTATGCGACAAAATGTTGCCCGGCTTTGGCGAATTGATGCGCCAAGAGTCGTTAAAGTTTGTGCCTACGGCGATTTTGTCGCGGCAAACAGCGGGCA
Source organism: uncultured Zetaproteobacteria bacterium (assembly GCA_964635775.1). Taxonomy (GTDB): domain Bacteria; phylum Pseudomonadota; class Zetaproteobacteria; order Mariprofundales; family Mariprofundaceae; genus Ghiorsea. Next base: position 1,427 of record CAZWPS010000005.1, read on the forward strand.
TTCGTGGTCAATCCTTAATCATCAACCTGCCGGGCAAACCCTCCGCCATTGATGACTGCCTCAATGCTGTGTTTCCGGCTGTGCCTTATTGTATTGATTTAATCCAAGGCGCATATTTGGAAACCCATGCAGCACAGTGCAAGGTTTTTCGTCCGAAAAGGTAGGGGTTTTCAGCTTAGGTTCACGCTTTTTCTGTTGCTTTACAGGCATGATCGCCATCACACTCATCCAACTATAAAAAGGATGTTTTTACGCTAAATTTATGAAAACGATTAATATGTTGACCTTTTGGCTTTGTTACAACATGATTGCGCCGTTCTCTGTGATTAGTTCTTCTGTTTTCGTTTGTTATTAAATGAATTAATTTTGAAAAAGCCAGTGAATTATTAGATGTTTTATTGAAAGAGGAAAGATACATGTCCAATCAAGTTGAAGGAACCGTAAAGTGGTTTAATGATGAAAAAGGCTTCGGTTTTATCGAGCAAAATGGCGGAGATGACGTATTTGTACATCACACAGCTATCAATACTGAAGGCTTCCGTTCTTTAGAAGAAGGCCAAAAAGTGACTATGGAAGTTGTAGAGGGTCAAAAAGGTCCACAAGCTGAAAATGTTGTGCCTCAATAAAGCTTAAACCAAACGGTTAAGCAAGCTCAAACATGAAAAGCGTGGCATTTGCCGCGCTTTTTTT
>CAZWPS010000005.1:2216-25156 GCA_964635775.1 uncultured Zetaproteobacteria bacterium
CAAACGGTTAAGCAAGCTCAAACATGAAAAGCGTGGCATTTGCCGCGCTTTTTTTTGCTCTTTTTATATCTTGATTGGTCGGCAACGACTCTGCACCTTTCAAAACACTTGAAAAACACCTGCTTTTATCCCTGTAGCTGCTCAGCTTGTCTTTAGTTTGCTTGATTTCAAGGAAAAGTGCACAGTTTACTGCTGTAAGTGAGCATTTTTGACGTAAAAAGCGAGAAAATCAGAGGCAACCTGAATAGTTACGTACAATCTTCAGTGAGCTAAGCCCTGGCCTTGCATGCTTTGCATCGCCATATCTTGTTCGCGTTGTGACTGCTTAATTAAAGTTTGGTGTAGGCGCGGATTATGTTCGATGATATTGATGAACATTTGAGCAGGAAAGCGCACCAAACGTGCTTGCTGCATGCATACAATATCAGCAATATACTGATGTTTTTCGATGCGTAAGTTGATCACAGCTAAACCCAATAACCCCCCAACTTTTAAATTGTCGACAACCACACTTTCGCCATGTGTGGTTTCAGCCAACATGCGGATTGAGCCGTTACAAATTAAATCAATCGTTTCAATGTTTTGACTGCATTGATAAAGGCGCGTTAAACTATCGATTTCTTCAAAACGACCATGTTTAGCTAACATGCGCTGTAAATAATCAGGCAGCCTTGCCAAATCGGCATTCTTTTTCATTTCGACAAGTGTTTTGCGAACATCAGCTTCTTGACGCAGCGCTTGTTCAACTTTGGGGTTTTCCATCAATAACTTGAGCACATCGTTGCGAGGAATCGCTAACAGCATCGCATCTTGGCAGGCTAAAACATCAGCATTGCGCGGTGTGCCATCTAAAAAAGCGAGTTCTCCAATGACTTCACCTGCACGTAATGTATGTTGCAGTTGTTTTTTGCCCTTATTATCCCTGCTCCATACCGCCAGCTCACCCGATAAAACAATAAACATTTGTTCATCTTGTTCACCATAATGAATCAAATACTCACCTGCCTTAAGTTGTACACGGCGGTGTGTTCGAAAGGCTTTTTTAACAAAACTGCTGGATGCGAGGTGTAAAAAAGGTGTAGAGTAAAAATGCTCTTGGTGTTGCTGCTGACTCAAATGTTGACGAATACGTTTGCTCGCTTCCGCACGCTTTTTTTCGCCTTGACTAAGGAGCAGTTGATAAAGCGTCTCAAGCAATAGTGCTGCAGCATCATCTTCTTGTAACTGCAACAATACTTCTATTCTTTTTTGTAAATGTTCAGGCTCTCTAGGGTAGAGGGATGATAATTGTTCATACATAGCTAAGCGGTGCTGCAAAGCTTGAGTTTTGTCATCACTCATCTATTTTTTAGCTTTTCAAAGCTTTTCATCATCAACAAACGATGTTGATCAGCATGTTTGAGTAAACGCTCTTGTAATGGCGGAAATGCAGCGCTGACATTCAGCATCGCTTTAAAAGGCAGGTGCCCAATATTCACATTGGTTTTTGCAGCCAACTCTGCCATCCCCATAGCACCATCACCTTGTAGCACCACATCACCTGTTAATGAGCCGATACTGAGTTGAGGCAGCATCACTTTTTTTCCAGAGCGTACTTGAGTTAAATAACACGCTTGCCCTGCTAAAATGATGTCTATGCCATTGACCTCTTTGTTGACACGATGAATGATTTGTCCAGCTTCAAAGGTGCGTAATTCCATAGCGCGCGCCAAATGCATACGCAAAGAAAGGGGGAAGGCTTGAAATACAGAGCTGGTGGTGATGGCACGCACTTGATTACGAAAAACAGAGCGTTGGGCTAATATTTTTGCTAAATAAGGGTTGTTTTCAGTGATTTTAAGTAACTTTTTACGCGGTATTTCAACAACACTCACTTCTGCCGTGGCCGCATAAGCATCAATCACACGCTGACCTGGGCGCATAAACATTTGCTCACCAACAATATCATGGCGACCAACGCTTTCGAGTAATATGCGGGTATTATTTTTTCCTGATGTATACACATCAATTTTACCCGATAAGACCAAACTTAAACTATCACCCGCTTCGCCAAGTCGGTATAGCGATTGACCTTCTTTTAATGTTTTACGATGTAAACGAAGCCAAATGGCACCCAAAGCATCAAAAATAACCTGCCCTGCGACAGCGTGTTTGTCATTAAATTCAAAATCCGCATCTTCAATTTGAACGCGCCCAATTTGAGGATATTTTTTAGCAAAAACAATAGCTTCTTGTGTCGAACGTTGCGCAATAATATCGTGCAAGTGTTGTAAGGTAATGGTGGCAGTGGCTTCACGACCTAAGGTTTGTAACATATCTGCATAACGCTGTAAGTAAGGCTCATTATCAGGGTAAGCTTCGACTAAATTGGCATAGGTTTCAAGGGCTTGTTCAATGTCTTTCTTGGTGATTTTTTCACTCATGAATGGCTTTCACCCTGTTTTAGTTCGGCAAGCGCCTCTTCATACATGCATTTTTGAATCATTAAATTAGGTTGTAGTTTTAAATTGATTTCACGCGCCGCAATGGGCTTGCTATATTTATCCATATTGATGAGAACCACTGGACGAAGCGGAAACTTATTATGTACCATAATCACTTGCCCAATTTCACCCGTATTGATTTGGACAAATGTGCCTACAGGATACAATGAAATAGATTCAATCAAGGCTTTTAACATGCTCGGGTCAAAAGACTTTTTATGATGGTTGACCAGCTCCCGAATAGCATCCCTAGGCAAAAAACGTTGTCGATAAGGGCGGAAATGGGTTAAGGCTTCAAACATAGACAGTAAACCAACTAAACGCGCGCTCCAGGCGATTTCATGCCCTTTAAGTTTGCCAGGGCCGCTGCCATCATAACGCTCGGCTGCTTGTGCCGCAGCAAGGAGAATGCTTTCATCTTCAATATGACATGATTGTAAGTAGGTATGTGCCGCTTCTGGTGCTTGCTTAATGTGTTTGAGTTCATCTCGGGTAAGACGTTCTTTTTTGTGCCGAATTTCATCTGGAATCATCACCATGCCGATATGGTGTAACATCGCCGCAATGGTGATATGGATGAGTTCTTGTTGTTGTAATTTGAGTTGTTGCCCTGTTTTTATGCTATAAAGCATCATCATGATAGACTTTTGAACCAAATCGCCAGTGTTTTCATCAATATCTCGAATACTTTGAATTTCACGGCTTATTTTAAGCTCTAAAGCATCAAGCATATGGGGGTCGGCATTGCAATGGTCAATAAGAGAGCGCAACATTTCATTTAATACGGAAATATCGCTTACTTGTTGTTGGTGGGCTGATTGAAAAATGGTTAATATACCACGACTAATCTGTTCTAACCACGTGCCAACATCAAACTGTGAGTTGTGTTCTGTCGTTTGTTCTGTTGTTTGCTCTGCCACTTCCCCCATCGTTTGATTTGTCGTGCCGACATCAGCCTTAGACTCAGCTTCAGGCAAAGAAATCGTGACAATTTCATCTTCTGCAATCAGTGTTTCATTGGACACTGAGGCATCAGGTTGTTCATCTACCGTAAGCTCAATCCCTTCTTCTAATAAGCCATCAGCATGCTCAAGTTCAGATATGTTTTGGGATTTCGCATAGGGGTTATGACTTGATGGATACGATGTTGTTGCGGCATCAGGTACGATTTCAATCATCGCTTGTGTTTCAGAATCTTCTTTCGTTACTGAAGGTTTTTCTTGCTGGTGAGCGCGTAAAAGATCAATATATTTTGTCATTAGTTAGGATACCTTTGCATGGTTGCTTTCACCAATTTACTATCAATTAAAGCGGTTGAAGTACGCATGCCGACCATCAAACATCGATCCATCAAATGATTGATGCGCCTTGGTACACCTAAAGTATGCTGGTGAATCACTGTAATCGCTTGTCTGGTTAAAATGGGCCGGGTACATCCCGCCACGCGCAAGCGATGCAACACATAATACAAGCTATCTTTTAGCGTCAGTTGCCCAATATGTAAGTTTAAAGCAATGCGTTGTTGTAATTGTGGTATTTTAGCGATTTTACGTTGTAACTCAGGTTGACCAACCAACAATAGTGTCAGCAAAAAACGATCACCAAGCTGAAAATTGAGCAACATTCTTAATTCTTCCAAAGTCTGAATATCAGGAATGCTTTGCGCTTCATCAATACAAATCAACGTATCACGACCTTGTTCAGCATTGGTTGCTAAATGTTTGCGTAAGGCGAGTAAAAGCTCATTTTTATTTTTTTCGCGAACTTGTAAACCCAGTTGCTGGGTGATTTCACATAACATTTCTAGCGCGGTGAGGCTGGAGTAGGTGATGAGTGCAATATCAAAGCGATCTTGGGGCAAATCAAGAATGACACGTTGCGTTGAGGTGGTTTTTCCGCAACCAATATCACCTGTTAAAACAATAGCCCCTTGCCTACGCATGATGGCATCATACAAGTCTTCGCATAAGGTACGATTGCCTTCAGTTTCATAATAAAAGCGTGATGACGGAACATTGTCGAATGGGAAGTCATTCAGTTTCCAATGTTCAAGATACATAAATTACTCCTCTTTGTGTCATTATAATCGATGAATGTTCATACTATAAACCCACAATCAAGCAAATCTATTGCCATACTTCAAGCTTTTTGCAAAAAGTGCCAATGATATAAGTGATGTTAGCCCATTATTTTTGATATGAAAAGGTGAATCCTTGAATAGCAAGTCGCGTTTGTTAAGCTTCATGACATCATGCCTATTGTTATGCTCAACCATAAAAAATATACCTGCCCGACAACGGAAAATGTGTTGGAAAGCTTAAACAAACAGGGCGCATGCCTGCCTTTTGGTTGCGGAGGTGGTGCTTGTCATACTTGCATGGTCAAATTGCTTGAGGGAGAGATTCCTGCGCTTGCCCAAGCAGGTTTACAAGACACGCAAAAGGCGCAAGGTTATTTCTTGCCTTGCATGTGTAAACCTATATCAGACTTGCATATTGCGCCTCAACAAGGCGAACTCAGCTTGTTTAAAAGCACCGTGCTCAACACGTGCAAGCTGAATGAAACATTTACCCGTCTGCGTCTGCTAAAACCTATAGGGTTCTCGTACTTCTCGGGGCAGTTTATTCAACTTGAACATCATGGGCATCAGCGCAAATATGCTTTAATCAGCCTAAACAGCGAAGATTTTCTTGAATTACATGTGCAACAGCTTGATGATGATATGAGTCGCTGGCTCACTCAAGATTTACATGAAGGCGACCATTTATCTGTATCCACGGCGCAAGGTGATTGTTTTTATTTAACCAATACGCAACCATTATTGCTGGTAGCGACAGGTGCAACCTTAGCACCCCTTTATGCTGTATTACGCAACGCCATTGCCGCCAAACACGCTGCCCCAATCAGTATATTTTACATTGCGCCTTATCACAACAGCTCGGACCACGATGCGATATTGCAAGCCATCAGTGACCAACATCAATCGGTAACATATTACCCTTGCATGTTCAACCAAGGCGAAGGCGACAAAGAAGAACAGGCGGCGATTTATCGCTTGTTTGCAACGCACCACGATGACTTTCAAAACTGGCGTGTGTTTTTATGGGCAAATACGGGCATGTTGAATCAACTTCGTTTGCTTTGCTTGCAAAAAAAGGTTCGTTTACAAGATGTTTATGCCACTGATTGTTAAGGAAAAGCGGGTGCATCCATGTTTTTTTAACACCAATAATTGACACTTGAAACATCCCCTCTAGTTTGTCGCAGTTCATTTTTATTGTAGGCAAGGAATCATCATCGTGAATAAAAAAACACAAGAAAATACACCCATTGAAGGCACTGTAACATCAACAGATATGGTTGAATTAAAGCGTGATATGCAGCATGCAAAAATAAGCCAATGGCTTGAAAGCAATCAACAATCTTTAATTGCTGGCGTGATTGTAGTGGTACTGCTGCTCGTTGGCTCTTCGTTATGGAAAGAGCAACAGCGCACGCAACAAGAGTCAGCGGCTTTGGTCTATATGAAAGCAAGTAATATCAAAGATGAAAGCCAACGCGAAGCTTTATTAAGCGCGGTGAGGCAAGATTATGCCGATACAGGTTATGCCGCTTTAGCCATGCTTCGTCAAGGTGGTGGTGAAGATGAGGCTGTCAAAATAGCCAGTTTAAACATGTTGATGACACAGCAAAACACACCTGAAATTGCATGGCAAGCGCGTTTAGACTTGGCTGAACTCTACATCTATCAAGAGAATATCGAAGCTGCATCAAGCTTGCTTCAAACACGCCTTGGCAAACATTATGAGCAAGCACGTTATGCTTTGCTGGCAAGTGTCGCACAGGATGAAAATGCGCAAATGAACTGGTTGCAAAAAGCCTTAGACGCAGAGTCGCACGACCAAGACCTGCGCACAGAGCTTGAAGCTAAATTAGCCTTATTACAAACTGCGCAATAAGGTGAATGTTTTCCTTTCTCTTTGCTGTGTTGCTTTGTTATGCCTCACAAACACCAGTGGTATCAGTGTAGCGCAAGCAAACACAACATCCATTAACGTTGTATGGTCGCTGGATGTTGATCAACGCCGTCCTAATTCACCCGCTGCATACAGTGCGCCTACGCTGGTACACACGGCTAAGAAAACATTAATTGTCATTGCGGGGCGTGATCGTTGGGTGCATGTGTATGGATTAGATGGTTGGGAAGAGCGGCGCATTGCTTTGCAAGGGCCTTCAGATTCAGGTGCTTTAGTGTTGAACAATGGTTTGGTGGTTTTGTCAGATACTGGCGGTCGTTTATATGCCATCGACCCCATACAAGGTAATATTGTATGGAAACGACAACTTACAGCGACATTTTCTGGCACGCCTGTGGCAGTTGGTGATGACTTTTTGTTGCAAACAACAGACAATCGTATTTATCGTTTTTCCGAGAATGGTGAAAAACGTTGGAGCTTTTCTGGACAAGGCAGCACTTTAAGCATGTATTTAAACCCATCACCTTTGGTCGTTGGTCAACATGTTTATGCTTTATTTAATAATGGTGATGCTGTCGCGCTCAAAGCCCTTACAGGTGATCTATTATGGAAGCGTCAACTCTTATTAAGCAATGATTCCCCTGTATTATCTGAATTAAAAGCACCTTTAGCCACGCCTACTTTTTTGCCATCCTTACATATTGATGGTGAGCAAACCAAAAATGTGTTGTTGATGTCATTTTTTCAAGGTGATGTGATTGCCTTAGCACAACAAGATGGGGCGCAACAATTAAGCTTACACCTTTCATTAAAATCACCACCTTTGCGCATTGGGCAAACACTTTTAATGAGTGATAGTCATGGTTTTCTTCATGCTTATGACATCGGAAAAGGGCAACGCTTGTGGAAAAAACGGATTAGTAAAGCCGAGCTTTCAGGGCCTATCTTATGGCAGGAATCACTTTGGCTGACAGATAATCAAGGCACTATTTACCGCTTAAATCAGCAAGGAAAAGTGGAAGCATCACTGACTTTAGAAGGTGATATTAATCGCTTACCACTGCCAACCAAAGAAGGACTTTTACTGCGCACTGACCGTGGCGCATTGTACATGATTCAATAATGATGAAACATGCATTGCCTGTAATTGCCATTGTTGGACGCCCAAATGTTGGCAAATCAACACTATTTAATCGTATTATCCGCCGCCGAACTGCCATTGTTGGTGACCGTCCTGGGGTCACTGTCGATCGTTTGGAAACAGAGTGCCAGATTGCTGATGAAGCGTGTGTCCTTGTCGATACAGGCGGCATTGGTGAATCACAACATGGCGAGATGCAAGGTGCGATTGATGGACAAGTCGAAGCAGCACTGGCGATTGCCGATATTGTGTTGTTTGCTGTAGATGCCTTAGCAGGGGTAACACCTGTTGATCATGCCATTGCGAAAAAGCTTCGCCGTGCAGGACGTTTGGTTTTATTGGTTGTGAACAAATCCGAAAACCCTGACTTAGCCACTGAGTTTTTTGCGCTTGGCATGGGTGAGCCGATTGCTGTATCAGCGGCACATGGTCAAGGTATGCAGCAATTATGTACTTTAATTGCCAAAACTATCCCTAAATATGATATTCAAGATGACGTTGAGCAGCAAACGCCTTTAGCTCGAATCACAGTGATTGGTCGCCCGAATGTTGGCAAGTCAACCTTAATTAATGCCTGGTTGGGGCAGGATCGCATGGTGGTTAGCCCCATTGCTGGCACGACACGCGATGCCATTGACTCTGATTTACCTTATGAAGATGGTCATGTGCGTTTGGTGGACACAGCAGGGCAACGCAAATCAGGGCGCATCCATGATGTGATTGAATTTGTGGCGCGGGTCAAGGCAGTGCAAGCTTTTCGCCGCGCTGATGTGGCGGTGATGGTCTTAGATGGCTCTGAGGGTATTGTAGAGCAAGATATGCGCTTGATGCAACTGGCTCAAGATGAGGGCTGTGCATTAATTGTGGCCATGAATAAAGTGGACTTACTTACCGATGAAGAATGGAAATATTATGTGGAGCGCTTGGACTATCGTATGCGCGGACTTGCTGATATTCCTGTGTTTCGTATTGCTGCAAAATACAAAAAAGGTGTTAAAAAACTCCTCACACATGCAGTGAGTGCTGCTCAAGCCAATGCTTTTGAAATCAATACGGGTGAACTGAACCGTTGGTTGCAAGCCGCTGAAAGAAAACAATATGCACCTAGCGATAATGGCTTGGTGGTACGCTTAAAATATGTGTCTCAAATTGGCAGCTCCCCGCCAACGATTCGTATATTCAGCAATCGACCGCAAAGTATTCGCAGCTCTTATTTGCGTTATTTAGAGCAAGATTTTAGAGCCTACTTTAAGCTTGCGGGTGTGCCTGTACGCGTTAAATTTGGTAAAACAGACAACCCGTATAAAGATAAAAAGAATACGGAAGACAAACGTAAACGTCGCTAATGCACTGTTTTGAAGAAAGCCGAACCATCGCTGTTTCTGCAAAAACCATGTATGATTTGGTCATGGATATTGAAGCATATCCTGCTTTTGTGCCTTGGGTTGCAGGGGCTAAAATTTTAAATCATAATGAGCATGAGTTAAGTGCCGAAGTGACTGTTGAATTAGCGGGCATGCGTCATCAATTTCAAACTACCGATCGTTTCATGCCCGATAAACTGATTGAAATTCGCTTATTATCAGGCCCATTTCATCATTTAGAGAGTTTATGGACATTTGAGGCGATTCATGAAACATCATGTCGTGTACATTTTTCAATTGAGTTCGAATTTAAAAGCAATATGCTTGATTTAGTGGTATCACCGCTTTTTGGCGCAGCCTGTAGAACCATGGTCAAAACCTTTGAAAAGCGTGCTTTAAATCTGCCTAAACAATACCTTAAAGCATCAAATTAGCGCCCTAAGTCATCACAACCAACTGCAAATACGCTTGCAACGCAACCCAACGAAACGCTCTTGGCACTTTCAAGCACTAAAAACGTTAGGCTCACAAGCCCTACGACGCTGAATATTAGATACTAGCTATTCATAAAAAGGTCGTCTAAGCTATTTGCATGCGAACATTAAGAGCAAGCCTTATTCAACGATTTAAACACACATGGGATAGCCATGTGACCCACGGGCGTATTCAAGCCACCGTCATACAGTTGGCATCTCAATTATTAGCCAGCAACAAACAGGAGCATGGTGTTTTATGCCAGCTTTTATCCCACGGTCGTTTGCATCGTTATATTTTAGTCATTCACTGCCCCGACCAAGCTTTTTATCCTGATGCCATTCGCAGCTATTTACAAAAAAATAATATCCAACCTGTTCAGCAACAATCCATACTTTTTTCACGGGCTAAAAACAGCTTAGCATTAACCTCACCGCAAACAGATGGTCAGCATAATAGTTTAATCTTAGCCATTCATTTGCCAGCGGCGACCATTACAAACATTCAGTCCATTCAACATCATATCCAACAAATATTGCTCGGTGTGCAATACTCTGTCCATGATTTTCCCAGCATGCAGCAAGATTTACAACATATTGGTCAGTGTTTACAAGAAGAGATGCCCATTGCTACATCATTAATCCATTGGATGCTTGAAGATCATTATTTATTGTTTGGTTTAATACACCAGCAGCCATTGCACAAAAATAAAGGCATTTGTAAAAATCAAAAGCTTTTAAATCAATTAATACCTTCTTTCTCAAGCGATATCAAACCCATGTTCAATAACAAGGCATTGGGGGTAGACTGGTTACACCTGCCATCTACTTTTGCACACTTATACAGCGCTATCCATATTGAAGCTGTACGCTTATGTTGGCTCGAGCAAGGCGAGCAACATACTGCTATATTAATTGGACATTTTTCACGTGGTGCGCGTTATATCAATGCCTCACGCTTGCCTCATTTATCATCTTCTTGGTCATTATTATCAGCCGATAAATCTTTGCAACAGTCTGCTTTTTATCAACGTGAAGTCCGCACCTTATTTGATCGTGTACCCAAACATCTGCTTCAAGCTGTTCCTGCATTACAATGGCTGCATCCTTTTAAAAGCATTGTTGATATGAATAGCCCCACACAAGTTGTCACCGCCCGACTCACCCCCAATATAGGGCAGGTTGAATACCTCTTGATTGCCGTGAATAATCAACGCTTTGGCAACAATATTTGGCGTAATATGCAGCAAAGCTTGGCGCATTTAAACGTTCAAGTTTTAGGGCATGAACATTATACCGTAGGCTCTACCCACCTTATTTTTGTCGCGGTGCAAACTGAGCAATGGCCACATCCTGAAAGTTTACAACAGGCCATGCGCCAATGTGTTATTTTTTGGAAAGATCAAGCGCGGCAATTTTTGCTGCAAGAAACATTACCTGCAGGTTTGTTGCATGATGTCTTACAAGAGTTAAATCAAATCAGCAATCGTTATCAAGACCAGTTTCCAGCTGAACAATTTGTGCGTGATGTGTTGGTACGCGAAAAAATCGCAGAAAATGGGCAAAGTAAAGTGCGCATGAACCTCATTCACGATGAGCAACAACATATGGTTGAAATTCATCTGTTATCAAACCATCAAGTGCCTTTAGGTATCATGACTGAAAAACTCAATGCCTTTGCTTTGGTCACCATGGAACAAACCCTTGTCCCCTTTGCCCATAAGCAGCGGCATATGCATATCAGTCGTTTTCGTTGTGTAGCGCCTGAACAGCTGCACCCTGAAGGTTTACCAAGATTATGTCATGGCATTCAAGATGTGTTTAACCACCTTGCCGACCATGACCCGCTTAATGCTTTAATTATCTTATGTGGTTTAAATATTCGGGATATTACAGTCTTGATTAGTTTACGTAATCATTTAACACAACTCATGCCTGATGTTTCAGCAGCAGCTTTATCAACCATGATGATTAAACAGAAAAAAGTAAGCTTATGTTTATTCCGTTTATTTGAAGGGAAACATCGCCCTGCTATGCCCAATGCCTATTTACAACAAGCCAAAGCACAATTTAAAGAAGCCATGCTGGATGTGCAAAGCTTAAAGGAAGATACTTGGTTTCATGCTTTGGCAGATTTAATTCATGCCAGTGTTCGCAGCAATGCTTGGGTGCGTGAAGCAGGACAAGCCTTAGCCATTAAATTTAATCCACAACAACTCGCCTATGCCCCGTTGCCCCGCCCATACCGTGAAATCTTCGTTCACGGCGTATGTGTTGAAGGCATTCATTTGCGCGGTGGTTATGTTGCGCGTGGCGGTTTACGTTTTTCGGATAGACCCAGTGATTTTCGTACTGAAGTCTTGGAGTTAATGGCAACCCAAGTGGTTAAAAATGGACAAATTGTACCTACAGGTGCTAAAGGTGGTTTTGTGGTTCGTGATGGTGAAGGTGCTGATTTTGTATTAGCCCAATACCGCTTGTTTATTCGCGCTTTATTATCCATTAGTGACAATCGTGTTGCGGATAAAGTCGTGCCACCTCAAGGCATCAATATTGATGCAACAGATCATAATGATAGCTATTTGGTCGTTGCCGCAGATAAAGGAACAGCCCGCTATTCCGATGATGCTAATGCTGAAGCTTTAAACGCAGGTTTCTGGTTAGGCGATGCTTTTGCCAGTGGTGGCAGCGATGGTTATGATCATAAGATTTATGGCATTACCGCGCGGGGGTCATGGGCATGTGCAGTGCATCATTTTGCCCGCTTGGGTGTTGATTTATGGCAAGATACGATCACGGCAGTTGGCATTGGTGATATGGGCGGTGATGTGTTTGGTAATGGCATGTTACTCAATCCCAATATGCAATTATTGGCTGCATTTAATCATATACACATCTTTTTAGACCCTAAACCTCAAGTCCAAGCTTCTTTTCAGGAAAGAAAACGTTTATTTGATGGTGTTTTAGGCTGGGGTGACTACCAAACTGACCTTATCAGCGATGGTGGTGGTGTTTTTAATCGGGCGGCTAAAAGCATAACCTTATCACCAGCAATGCAAGAAGCTTTAGGCATTAAGGTTGAGCAATGTTCAGGCGAGGCATTGATTCAACATATTCTACAAGCCCCTGTGGATTTATTATACAATGGTGGCATTGGCACGTATATCAAAGCCAGTTTTGAAAGTGATGCTGATGCTCAAGACCCTGCAAATAATGCTGTGCGCATTGAGGCGAATCATTTGCGTTGCAAGGTTCTTAATGAAGGCGGAAACCTTGGCTTAACACAAGCTGCACGGATTGAATTTGCCCAACAAGGCGGCATTATCAATACCGATGCCATTGATAACGCCGCTGGTGTCAACATGTCGGATCATGAAGTTAATTTAAAAATATTGTTGGTTGATGAGCCTTTTAAACAACGTAATCGTTGGCTGAAAAAGGTCGCCGATGCTGTAACCATACAATGTTTAAATGACAATAAAGAACAGGCGATTGCTTTATCATTGGCTGAATATACAGCCCAACATCATTTGCCAAGATTAGTACATTTACAACAATGTTTATATGAAGAAAAACGCTTGTTATCCATTGAACATGAAGCCAAATTATTCAGCTTGCGCCCTGTATATGCTGAGTGGTTAGGGCATGAAAAAAATCGCATTCATCAAGCTTTGGATGATGCTGAGTTTTTTAAATCCAGCATGTTTGGTCTTCGCTTTTTAACGGCATATTTTGCTCAACCATTACGCAAACCCTTTGCGCTGAACATTGCTGAACACCCGCTTGCCAGCGATATTGCACATACACGGATGAGCAGCTTTATTTTAAATCGTTATGGTTTAACCAGCATTCATTATTTGCAAAATCTAACACAACTACCCATCACCCATATTGTTCAAGCGATTTTAATTGCCGATCACTTGCTCACAACAACACAAGCGTATCATGAAGCATGTGCTGGCACTGATGTCGAGTTACAAGCGTGGTATCATCATCAACAGGATGTGCTCAATTTTGCTGAAGGGCTGCTTTACCTGCCTCATTTATTATCAATCAACTATCATTGGTTAAAGAAAACACATCAAACGTGTTTAAATTATATAAAATCCCATGAAGAAGCACAGTTAACCACGATTGTGACCGCGATTCCTTTCGCCCAAACGCAAGGCGCACCTTTGCGCCAAGCCTTAGATGTCATGCAATTATGTATGGATACACTGCCCTTTGCTCAACTTGAAGGTGCTTTGCGCACCCCATTGTGGGGTAATGATGATGCTCATGCCTTGCGTTGTGAGTGGTTGCAGCGCTTGCAGCATCTCAAAACACGTGCTGCAACACATATCTTAAAGCAAAAACGTGGCAAAGGTGAAATTAATCTCGCCCAATGGTTAGATCACCCCTTGCTCGATAGTTTACATGCGTTAAGCCATCAAGAGCCCAGCCACAATGCGGACCAACAACGCTTACGTTATATCCTTGCCCTTACCCACTTACAAAGTATTGTCGAAAGTCAGGCATGAACAAGCGTAACGACTTCGCCAGCATCACGTGAGTGAATATGACCCATGCGATAAACCGTTTCGCCAGCTTTTTGCAGCAAGGATTCAGTTTGTGCTGCCACATCCTTGGGCACAATAACCACAAAACCAATGCCCATATTAAAGGTTCGGTAACGTTCATCTTTTTCAACATCGGCAAAATCAAGTAGGTATTCAAATACTGGTGGCACACCCCACGTTTGCACATCAATCGTGACCGCTAAATCATCGCTAAGAATACGTTCAAGGTTATCAAACATGCCGCCGCCAGTAATATGCGAAAAACCATGCACTTCGATGTCGCTTTGCATCAAAGCATTGATAGCTGGCACATACAAACGCGTTGGCGCTAATACTTTATCAATGGCTTTGCTGCCATCTGATAACACATCATGCTTTAAATCCGCTTTGCCCAATTCAAGCAATTTACGCACCATCGAAAAACCATTGGAATGTGGACCATTGGAAGCCAGACCAAGCACCACATCGCCAGCCGCAATTTTTGAGCCATCAACCATCTTGGGTTTATCAACAACACCAACACAAAAGCCACCAATATCATAATGACCCGGTGCATACATACCAGGCATTTCAGCCGTTTCACCACCGATAAGGGCACATTCACATGTTTTGCATGCATCAGCAATGCCTTCAACCACACCCGCAAGGGTTTCCCCTGCAAGTTTTCCCGTTGCTAAGTAATCTAAGAAAAATAAAGGCTTAGCACCAAGTGCCGCCAAATCATTGACGCACATAGCAACAGCATCAATACCCGCCACATGCGGTCTGTCATAGTCTTGTAATAACAAGAGTTTAGTGCCTACCCCATCCGTGCCTGAAACAAGTACAGGCTCTTTCATATCAGAGAAGTTGGGTTGGAATAAGCCACCAAAACCACCAAGCCCAGATAATACTTCAGGGCGATTGGTGCTATTCACTGCTTTTTTAATGCGTCCAACAAAAGCATTACCCGCATCAATATCGACACCGCAATCGGCATAACTGATATTTTGTTTAGATTTAGACATCAAGGTTTCTCACTTTTAACGCATTGGCTTGGATAAAATTACGGCGCGGCTCAACGGCATCACCCATCAATGTAGAGAAGGTTTCATCTGCAGACACCACATCTTCAAGCGTCACTTTAAGGAAGGTGCGGTTCACAGGGTCAAGCGTAGTTTCCCATAATTGTTCAGGATTCATCTCACCTAAGCCTTTATAACGCTGGATAGTCAAGCCTTTGCGCCCTTCTTTGTCCACCAAACTCGCCACATCATTATAATGGCTTATTTCCCAACGCTTATCATTCGTGCTGGTCATGTATGCACCATTTTCAATCAAATTTTGAGCATTATGGCATAACTTTTGTGCTTCAGAAAATTCAACCGTGGCAACCAAGTCTCTATCTAAGCGAGATATTTTAGTCCGCCCGTGATCACGGCGTTCAAATTGAATCCAACATGAGCCTTGCTCAGCATCTTCGTAAACACGCCATTTAAAAGATTCGTCAGGGCGTGCGTTGCGCTTAAATGCCTCACTAATACGCTCTAAATGCGTTTCAAGCTTAGCTTTATCACGCATTAAAGCATCCGTCATTTTCTCGCCTTCGGTAAGAAGTTGTAATACACGGCGATCAAGGCGTTGCGATAGACGTAAAATCAACGCGTTAATACGATTGATGCTGCGGACAAATGTTTGCAAACGCTCAGCTGTCATGGCTTTGGCATTATCAGCCGTATGATATACCTTGTCTTGAATGCCTTGCTCAAGTAAAAACTCTTGCAACTCATCATCATCAGCAACATACCTATCTTTACGCCCGCGTATCACCCGATACAACGGTGGTTTGGCAATATACAAATAACCACGCTCAATCAATTCAGGCATTTGGCGATAAAAGAATGTTAATAATAGCGTTAAAATATGTGCGCCATCCACATCTGCATCGGTCATGATGACTACTTTATGATAACGCAATTTCGCAATGTTAAAGTCGTCTTTACCAATGCTTGTACCCAATGCCGTAATTAAGGTGCCAATTTCTTGGCTGGATAACATTTTATCAAAACGTGCGCGCTCTACATTCAGAATCTTACCTTTAAGCGGCAAAATCGCTTGTGTTCTGCGGTTGCGCCCTTGCTTGGCAGAACCACCCGCAGAGTCCCCTTCCACAAGGTAAATTTCAGAGTTCGCAGGGTCTTTTTCTTGGCAGTCAGCTAGTTTGCCTGGCAAGTTAGAAACATCTAAAGCACCTTTACGGCGTGTTAAGTCACGTGCTTTACGCGCTGCATCACGCGCCATTGCTGCTTCTGCTGCTTTACCAATAATAATACGTGCTTCTTTAGGGTTTTCTTCAAACCATTCGGATAGTTTTTCGTTGACTTTGCTTTCCACAATAGGACGCACTTCTGAAGATACTAATTTATCTTTGGTTTGCGATGAAAATTTGGGGTCAGGTACTTTAACAGATAATACAGCCGTTAACCCTTCACGGCAATCATCACCGGTTAATGAAACCTTATGCTTTTTCAACAAACCATTACTCGATGCGTAGTGGTTAATACAACGGGTTAAAGCAGCTCTTAACCCCGCCAAATGCGCTCCGCCATCACGTTGTGGGATATTGTTGGTGTAACAAAATACATTTTCTTGATAAGAATCTGTCCATTGCAAGGACAATTCAACACCCACATCATCTTTATCTGTATTGATATTGATGCAACCTGCATGCAAGGATGAACGCGATTTATTCAAATGTTCAACAAAGGCTGTAATACCACCTTCATATTCAAAAATAAGATGTTGGTCCGTACGCTCATCTAAAAGCTCAATACGCACGCCACTATTTAAGAATGAAAGCTCGCGCAAACGTTTGGAAAGCGTATCAAATGACATGTTTCTATGGGAAAAAGTATCTAAGCTGGGTAAAAAGCGAACTTCTGTTCCTGTTCCTTCGGCTGTGCCTATTTCATGCACCGATTCAACGGTATCCCCGCGCTCAAAGCGACATTGATACACTTTTCCATGACGGCGGATTGTGAGTTCAAGGTAGTCTGAAAGCGCATTAACAACCGAGACCCCCACACCATGTAAACCACCCGATACTTTGTATGAATTGCTATCAAACTTACCACCAGCATGAAGTACCGTCATAATGACTTCAGCAGCAGAACGCTTTTCTTCAGGATGCATATCAACAGGAATACCGCGCCCATTATCGCGTACAGTCACCGAATCATCGGAGTGCAAAATCACTTCAACTTTATCACAGTGCCCAGCAAGCGCTTCATCAATGGAGTTGTCCACAGCTTCGTAGACCATATGATGCAGCCCCGAACCATCGTCTGTATCCCCAATATACATACCAGGGCGTTTACGCACCGCATCAAGCCCTTTAAGGACTTTAATACTATCTGCACCATAATCGTTTTGGTTTTCTTCACTCATCTGAATACCTCATTACTTCTACAAATTCTTTGGCAGTTCATCCAAATTAAAATATGTCGTACCTTGTCGTATGTCGGCTGCCACATCACCAGGTGCAGTCATTAAGACTTGCCCTTCATGTTGCGCCAAACGCGCCATTAATCGTAAAGCCCGCGTATGATCCAGCGATTCCAAACAATCATCCAATAACAAAATAGGCATCAAACGTTTGCTTTCTTGAAGCAACAAACACTCCACCAAACGCAAAGCAATGCCTGATAATTTTTGTTGTCCGCGCGAACCACACACCCGAATTTCACGCCCATCATAACTAATTTTCAACCTATCACAATGAGGGCCTTGTGTAACCCTGCCTAAGCGTTGATGTTCTTCACGTTTACGATGCAGCCAAAACAGCCAGTCCTCTTTATTCTCATGCTTTTGCCCCACCAATTCTAATTGAAAAGGTAAATCAAGCCAAGTGTTTTCATGCTGTAAGCGCTGATTAAGCTGACTCAAAACATGGGCGCGGTGTTGATTTAAAAGCAAACCAAAATCAACAACTTGTTGCTCCCAACTGTCCAGCTCGTTTGCGCTACCTCCCCCGCGCAACAAGCGTCCGCGCTGCATCAAGGCACGCAAATAAGATGAATACACCACATGTGACGCGGGTATGGTCGCAATCACCAACCTATCTAGCCATTTCCGCCTTTCTCCAGGCGAGCCATCAATCAAGCGCACCCCTTGCGGCGCATCAACAACCAAAGTGATATGGTCAAAAATCTCTTTGCGCTTAGCCACAGTGCGACCTTGCAACGTCATCGCTACTTTACCTTTTTGACCATGCACCCGCACATGCAAAGGACCATAACGTTGTATCGTTGCCTGAATATGAAAAGATTTAGCTTGCCAGCGGGTTAATTGTGGTGCTTTGGCTTGACGAAAGGAGCGCCCATACGCCAACATATAAGCAGCCTCAAGCAAGGTCGTTTTCCCGCAACCATTCTCACCACTAATCAAGTTCAAACCACTGCTGCACGTCCATGTATAGTCATGATGACAGCGTAGGTCTTTGATATGCAGTGTTTGAAGGGTTAAACAGCTCACTTGCCCAACAAAAGATGCAAAGCAAGCCCAGGGTCTTCTTGCCGCATCAACGATTCACCCACTAAAAAGGCGTACACATGATGTTCATTCATCTTTTGAATATCAGCAAAACTAAAAATGCCTGATTCGGTAATCACCGTCCGCGATTTGGGGATTTCAGACAATAAATCAAGCGTTGTTTGTAGGGTAATATCAAAAGTGTGTAAATTACGGTTGTTGATGCCTAATAATGGCGTGTTTAAATGCATGGCACGCACCAACTCTTGTTGATTATGCACTTCAGGCAATACCGAAAGACCCAATTCGTGGGCGGTTGCACATAATTCAGCAGCTAAAACATCATCAATCATTGCCATAATTAATAAAATACAGTCTGCGCCCATGGCTTTGGCTTCGATGATTTGATAAGGGTCAAGCATGAAATCTTTGCGTAAGATTGGTATGTTCACCGCACGCTGAATATCACGCACAAATTGGTCATCGCCCTGAAAATATTGCACATCAGTAAGCACAGATAAACAAGTTGCGCCGCCTTTTTCATAAGCTTTAGCGATGCCCACAGGGTGAAAGTCTTCACGGATAATGCCTTTAGATGGTGATGCTTTTTTCACTTCGGCAATCACTGCATTCTCTTTAGCGATGACGCATTGTGTTAAGGCTGCCGAAAAGTCTAGGGGTGTAAAGTCACGACTTTGGGCAAGCAAATCGTGCTCACTCACCTTGTGTTTACATGCTGCCACCCATTCACGTTTATACGCAGCAATCTCATTTAGAATTGAACTCATTTTAGTGCAGCCTCATCGTAAGCGTTTCTTTTGTGTTGATGTATAGAACACTACCACCATTGATACCATTCATCAGCATTTCTTCGCATGAAAGCATAAACTGCTATGTTGCGGCGTCACATGAATGCGGCTCCAACAAGCATAAGGCATGTGCAAATGTCGTGTGCTGATAATGGGTGCTTGTAAAGCAGCAGCAAGCAGCAAACGTATGGAGCCTGAATGCCCAACAAGCAAAATATGTTGTGGTCCATGTTCTTGACATAATTGTTGCCAAAAACGATTCACCCGACATGAAAAATCAAGCATTGCTTCACCATGTGGTGGTGTCATATGGGTAGGGTCAGCACGCCATTGGGCTAATAAACCTGGCGTTAAGTCTTCAATTTCCGCTGCCGTTAAACCTTCCCAATCACCATAATATAATTCTTGAATTTGAGGTTCAATAAGGCAAGGAATCTGCGCTTGTGCTGCCCAATCTTGAGCAGGTTCGGCACAGCGTGATAAGGGCGAACAAATAATGCGCGTCACTTTTGGTTGCAGCTTTGCCCATACACTATCCATGCTCGCCCTGCCTTGCGCAGTTAAAGCCTCTTCCATCGAACCGCGATACTTCACACCGCCCTCTAAAGCCCCATGACGCAACAAATCAATGGTCAACATATGAACAGCTCCTATACTACGCTCAAACGATGTGCCGCACATTAGCGTTATAGAGGGTTTTGTCATATGAATAATCTTTTGAAGTGCCTTGAAATTGACAGTACATTACCTGCCAATGCCAGTGTTATTTGGTTGCATGGCTTAGGTGCAGATGGGCATGACTTTGAATCAATCGTTCCCGAATTAAACTTAGCCAAACATCTTAACGTTCGTTTTGTTTTCCCCCATGCGCCGCATATGCCTGTAACCATCAATGGCGGTTTTGCCATGCCTGCTTGGTATGACATTCGCGCCGACAATATTGAAGGGCGACAAGACCAATCAGGCATTCATCAGTCCGCAAAAGCCATTCAAGCCCTCATTGAACGCGAAAAAGAACGTGGCATACCTGCGCATCGCATTATTTTAGCTGGTTTTTCACAAGGTGGTGCTATGGCGTTGTATGTTGGGATTCGCCAACACCAAGCTTTAGCCGGCATGTTAGGTTTATCGTGTTACACCTTATTACCTGATGAAGCACGACAACATCCCAAGCCCAACACCCCCATCATGCTCGCGCATGGCATTGATGATGAGGTTGTTCCTCTTGCTTTAGGTCAAAGTAGCCACCAATATTTAACAGCCCAAGGTTTTGCTGTGCATTGGCAAACCTACCCCATGACACATAGCGTCTGCCCCGCAGAAATCCAACATATTGGCGCATGGATGGACAATGTTTTCGATGCAAACTCGCCAGCCAAAGCCTAACTCCAATAACTGCAAGGGTAAAACTGGTGATTTTAAGCATTTTAAAAAGTGCTGAATCGTTGCCGCACGCCCTACGAAGTATTTGAAGTTATACATCAGTTCCAGCACAGTGCAACATGCTCCAATAACTTCAACAATGCATGATGTTTCGTTGATAATTAAGCTTAAAAGGATAACAACGTGAATTTAAAAGATAAAACGTGTCAACTTCTTGATATGATTAAACAACAAGGCGCAATTCATGCTGATGCTGTTGCTATCCATCGTGTTGGCGAGTCTGTTTGCGTGCGCCATGGTAAGGTTGAAAGCATTGAAGGGGAGCATGCTCAAGGGATAGGCTTGCGTGGTTTTGTTGAGACCAAGCAAGGGTTAGCCTTTGCTTCTGCCAGCACCTCAGATTTATCTGATCAAGGTTTGATGTCGTTGGCAAAACAAGTCGTGGAAATGGCAAGCATCTCTGAGCCAGACCCTGATGTTGTGCCACCCATAGGCGGCCACCACCCCAGCGCATCAGATTTACAAGCATGGCAAGAGCAGCATCCGCAAACCCCTCATGGCTGGAACACTCAAGCAGCCAAAGATGTGGCGCTGGCTTGTGAAGATGCAGCACTGCATTGTCATAGCAAAGTATCCAATAGCGAAGGGGCAACGGCAGGTTTTGATGATAGCAACACAGTATATGCTGCCAGTGATGGTTTTATTGCCGAAGGCGGCAAATCTTCGGCATCACTTTCGGTTTCTGTGATTGCTGGTGAAGGCGAAAATATGCAGCGTGATTATGCTTGGCACAGTGCCTTCACTGCCCAAGGTTTACGTGATGCGACCAGCATTGGACAAGAAGCAGGCAACCGCGCTGTGCAGCGTTTAGGCAGCAAGGTCATCACCAGCCGCAAATGCCCTGTTGTATTTGAGCCACGCATTGCGACTTCCATCCTAGGGCATTTACTTGCCGCAATTCATGGGCGTTCAGTGTTACAAAAGCGTTCATTTTTACTCAATGATGTCGGCAAATCGTTGTTTCCTGACTTTATCACCATTCACGAAGATCCCAATCACGCTCATGGCATGGGCAACCGTCTGTTTGATGGCGAAGGCACCTTATGCCGCGCCAGAAACATCATTGATAAAGGTACTTTAACAGGTTTTTTAACCGACAGATACGCTGCAAAACGCCTGCACGTTGAGGAAACAGGCAATGCTAGCCGTGGTTTAACTGGCGATATTGGTATTGGTACATCCAATATCATCATGCAAGCGGGTAAAATGTCGCCTCAAGCCATTTATGATGATATCCAAGATGGTTTTTTGGTCACCGAACTGATGGGCTTTGGCATCAACGCTATCACAGGCGATTATTCACGCGGCGCAGCTGGTTTTCTCATCCAAGATGGTCAAATTACACAAGCGGTACAAGAAATCACCATCGCAGGTAATTTAAGAGAGATGTTTGCAAACATCTCACACCTTGGCAACGATTTAACATGGTTTGGTTCAACGGCCGTGCCCAGCATCACCATTTCAAATATGACCATTGCTGGTCAATAAAACACAAGGACACACAAAATGACAACACATGTTTACGGCATCGGTAATGCCATTATGGATTTACAAGTACAATGTGATGATGCTTTTTTAAGCAATCAACACATCGAAAAAGGTATCATGACCCTCAGCGAAACGGCCGCGCAACAAAACATCTTGGCGGCACTTGAAGGTCATCAAATTAACTATTGTTCAGGTGGCTCTGCCGCCAACACCATGGTAGGTATTGCCGCAATGGGCGGCAGTGTTGCTTATTGCGGCAAAGTTGCTGCTGATGCTTTTGGTCAACAGTATGCTGATGAATTTCACAAATTAGGCATCAGCTTCCATGCAGAAAAAAACCACGGCAATACAGGCACATGCGTAGTCTTGATTACCCCAGATGCCCAACGCACCATGCTCACCAACTTAGGCATATCAGCCACATTGTCTGCCGCTGATATTGATGAACAAGCCATCACACAAGCCGCATATATCTATGTGGAAGGTTATTTATTTGCGGGTCAAAGCAGCAAAGAAGCCGCCCTTCATGCCATCAAACTCGCTAAAAAACATGGTGTAAAGGTTGCCCTAACCGTTTCCGACCCCTTCTTAATTGATATATGTCGCGCCGATTTCCAGCAACTTATCGAACATGATATCGACTTATTATTTTGCAACGAAGATGAAGCCAAAGCACTAACAGGCGAAGATGACC
>CAZWPS010000006.1:0-21108 GCA_964635775.1 uncultured Zetaproteobacteria bacterium
CATTACAAGAAATGCGCAAAGCATATGACAGCCAAGTTTTAAAGCGTATACATTTGGTGCATTATGATGATGAGATTAGCCATCGAGAAGAGCAGCTTCATGGTTTTGCAGGCTGGGTGAAACAGGGTCAAGTGTACCCATGCTAAAAATGGGAACATGTATTGGCTTTTTGCAGGATGTAGGTTGCGGACTGATTTATGCTGATGAAGTCTGTATGGGGTCGCGGGTGGTGTTTGTTCACTTTCGCGATATTCAGCCAAAGCGAGGTTGGCAGAGTTTAAAGCATGGTGAACGTGTATGTTTTGTTGAGGATGAGGAGCAGGGTCAAGCCTTCTATCGACCTTGTGCTGCAATGGGTGTAGATGGTGGGTTCATTCAGCTTGTTGAAGATGATGATGAGCCCTTAATATTTTGTGATCTTCTCCAGCTTCAGCCTACTATTGTGAATGCGGGTCAAACGGTGGTAGTGACGGGTGATATTCCTGAAAACTGGACGTGTCCTGATTTTTTAAAGCAACAAGGCGACATTTTATTTTATGGTTGTAGATGGTTAGGTAAAGCAAACTTTTTCAATATGAATATTCAGGGTGATTTGGTTTTTCTTGGCTGCTCATTTTTGGATGCTTTCACGTTAAAAGAAACAACTGTTGATGGTTCAGTGCACATGGAAGGTTGTGACTTTTCAGGTGCAGGTGGTGCAAGCTTTAGAGGGTTACAAGCGCAAGCTTTATATCTTGATTTTGGGGTGAAAGGACCACAGGATATGGTATGGTTGAATGAACTATGTATCCAACAAGATGTGGTCATTGGTGGTGTGTTTACAGGCGATATTCAAGTGATGCGTTTGCAAGATGAGCGCGTTTTTACGCCAACATTTTTGAGCAACAAAGAACAAGACCGAGCATGTTTTAGACGGTTATGTATTGGTAAAGAATTTTATAAAAATCAAAACATTAATAAAAGCATACTGCATGGTCTTTTAGATGTCCAAGGGCTACATATGGGCGAACTTATTCAGATTGAGTGCGCTGAGATAGCTGGCATAAACCTTTTATCTTTGGGTGGTAGTGTAGCTGTAAGCTGTGCGTATAGTCATATTTTGGGAAGTGTATTTGTGCATGGACAGCATGCTCAATCTTTGATTCGACACCTTAATTTTCAAGAAAGTTATATAGAAGGTCACTTGGATATTCGTGAGGTGCTGATTCAGGGTGAGTTGAACCTTGATGGTGCGACGGTGAACCGTGTTATTCGTTTGCATGGCGTATCGTTTGAAATTGATGGTGGATTAAAGTTGGCACGATTATGTGTGAATCGTTTGGTGATGGATGACTTTTCGGCACTGTATGGCCGCTATCAAACGCGAGCATGGTGGAAGAATCCAACATTTAAGATGCTTCAGCGAGAAACAGTACAGCAAAGCTTAAATCAAGGGAAACCTATAGAGCTTATTCAAGAGTATGTATTGCTAAAGCACCTTTTATCTCAAGAGGGACAGCTTCAACTTGAAGATGAGGCGTTTTATAATATGCGCAAACTGGATCATTGGTATCAAGATGTTGGAATGCTGATCTATAATTATGTTTTTGGCTGGGGCGTTCGGTTACAAAATATTTTGATAACTGTTTCACTATTGATATTAGTATTTGCTGCTTTGTATCATATGTATTTCCCCAATTTTGATAGATGGGCTTCCTTGCAACTGAGTATTCAGAGCATGTTTATGGCATTTTTTGGTGCAATAACGCCTCAAGTTACTGCGAACAGTGCTTTGAGCTGGTTGGTTTTGTGTGAAAGTGTGTTAGGTGTTGTATTTATCACCGTATTTGTTGGTGCATATGTACGCCGGCTGTTGCGATGAAATATATTATTACCCTTGGTAGCAATTTAAAACCAAACCAGCATATTCCTTGGGCACTAGCAAAAATGCTTGAAGCTTACCCGTGTATGACGGTAGGGCGTTTTTTTAGAACACAAGCTTATGCGATGTCATCAAAGTATATTTTTTGGAATGGAGCGGCGTTGATTGATACGCCTTTAAGTCATGCGGGGTTAAAAGAAAAGCTGTGTGAATGGGAAGTGCAAAGTGGTCGAGATAGAGTGCATCCACAGTGTTCATTTAAAGATCGAACATTGGATTTAGATATTGTTTGGAGTCATGAATTGGGATGGTTAGATAGCCTTTCTACATTGAAAGGCTTACCCTATTTGTGGTGCCCAGTATCATCATTATTTCGCACAGTGTCTTACTCAAGCACAACTCAGTTGAAACCAGTATGGTTTCGATTCAAAGGACGTTTGTTGGGCAGACGCCGTATCTGCTTTACTAAGGCTTAAGCTTTAACGCCTTGCGCTTGAATTACATTTTGTAAGCGTTTGGAAAATTCAGGGTCGGCGGAGGATGCAGGAAGTAAGATTTCAAAGTTGGCACCTTCGCCGAATGTGCTTTGAACACGGATACTACCTTTGTGTGCCAAGATAATATGTTTACAAATGGCCAAGCCTAGCCCCGCGCCTTCGCCGTGTTGGGTGTTTCGGGCATCATCGGCGCGATAAAAGCGTTCAAAGAGGTGAGGTTGATCTTTTTCATGGATGCCCATGCCATGATCATTGACGTTGATGCAAATGAGATCTTGCGTCATGGATGCCGATAAGGTGACTGTGGAGCCTGTGGGTGCATATCTAAAGGCATTGTTGAGGAGATTATAAAAGACCCTTTCGATACGATGTTGATCACCCATCACCTCAAGCCCATCTTGAATGGGCATGTCTAAATGAATGTTGCGTTTAGAAAAGAGCATTAAATGATGTTGACCAACTTCTTGTAATAAAAGAGATAAATCGACTTTATCTTGGGTTATTTCAAGCGTTCCTGCATCAGCTTGGGCAAGGGTTAGCAT
Organism: uncultured Zetaproteobacteria bacterium; assembly: GCA_964635775.1. Taxonomy (GTDB): domain Bacteria; phylum Pseudomonadota; class Zetaproteobacteria; order Mariprofundales; family Mariprofundaceae; genus Ghiorsea. The sequence continues at coordinate 2,901 of CAZWPS010000006.1, forward strand.
ATCATTGACAATATGTTGCATACGCTGACTGATGCTAAAAAGATGTTTGAGCAGGGCTTTGTATTCATCTTGACTACGCTCTTGCATGAGGGCGACCTCAATTTCCCCTTTTAAAATGGTGATGGGATGACGCAGTTCGTGTGAGGTGTCGGAAACGAAGCGTTTTTGGCTATTAAAGTTGGTTTCAAGGCAGACGAACATCTTATTTAAGGAGTGAATAAGCTCTTGAATTTCTTCATCGTGGGTTGATGATTCTAGCCGCCTGCTTAAATCACCATCTGCAACGGCCTGAGCGGCATCGGTGATATCATGAATAGGACGAAGCGAGCGTTTTGCCATATGATAACCGATAAAACCACTCACCAGCATGGATAGCAGCCCTAAGACACCGCCAAGTAGATATAATAGCTTGAAAAACTTCTGAATATCGCGTGTTGTTCGGGTTAAAATGACGACGGCAACGACTTTCTTTTGTACATGTACTGGCATCACAGCCACGCGCAAATTATCTTGCTTTAATAAGCTGCTGGTAGATACAAATACGGTGGCATCACCTGCAAAAGCACCATGTACAGCACGCGCAATATCTTTTTTCTCACGGTTGACCAAGTCTTCACCCACACTAAACAAAATGACGCCATTACGGTTCACCAGTTGCACAACACCACGATAATAAGCAGAAAACTCTTGGAGCTGTTCGCCCCATTGCTGACCAGGCGTTCTGGCAAGTTGTTGCACCAACTGTTGCGCTTCAAGAAATAAATCATCATCAACTTCTTGGTAGATTTGTTTGCTTAAGACCAGGTAAATGAGCAGGGCAGCAATGATTAGAATAATGAGCTCAACAGTGATGTAATGCATGGCAAGCCGTCCGCGAAAGGTGCGGAAAAGGCGTTGATGTAATGAAGAAACCCAGCTTTTCATGGCAAGGGGTTAAAAAAATGCCTGTTTAGGGCAGAATTGAACAAAATATGTAGGTTACGCATCATAAAACCAGCATAATATCACGTTATTAGCTGTTTCCTTGGTATTTATCACTTAAAATATAACCTTGCCCTCGTAAAGTATGAATCAAGGTCACTTGAAAATCTTTATCAACTTTAGCGCGTAAGTGACTGACGTATACATCAATGACATTACTTTCAGGGTCAAAGTTCATGTCCCAAACATGCTCACCAATTAAAGTACGAGAAAGCACTTTGTACGGATTACGCATCAAGTATTCGAGCAGGGCATATTCTTTGGTGGTTAAGCGAATGTTTTTGTCTTCGCGAGTGACTTGACGGCTCATGGGGTCAAGTTTTAAGCCTGCCATGTTGAGGATAGGTGTTTTGACATCGGATGTGCGGCGCAATAAAGCGCGAACACGCGCCAGAAGCTCCTCGAAAGAAAAGGGTTTTGCCATGTAATCATCTGCACCAGCATCCAAACCGCGCACCTTATCTTCCACGCTATCACGCGCTGTTAACATCAGCACGGGGGTGTTGACACCACGCTCGCGAATTTCACGGCAGACTTGAATGCCATTCTTTTTGGGCAACATTAAATCAAGAATAATGAGGTCATAATCATTGACTTCAGCTAAAAAACCACCGTCTTCGCCATCAAAAGAGAGGTCAACGGCATGTCCTTCTTCCCTTAATCCTTTTTGCAGGACTTTGGCAACTTGCTCTTCATCTTCAACAATTAATATCTTCATATCCGTAATGTAAACCCAAGCTCATCATCTGACAAGAACAGGGCAAATAGAAGGCTGCTTTTGATGCGTGCTTTACAGCTGATACACGCTGTGAAAGCACTTTTGATACGCTTGTGGAAGATGAATGGCTGAATGTGGTTGACAAGTGTGTTTTTGCGGTCGATATTGGCGGTAAGTGGGTAATTGTGGGTAATGGTGCGCAATGCCTTGTTGGAGATCGGTGGAGAGTATGAGTAACTAAGCATGTTTACGGGCGAATATACCAATAATATGGACGACAAAGGGCGGGTAAACATTCCTGCACCCTTTCGTGAAGTCTTACAAAATGCTTACAATGAGCAGACGTTTATCGTTGCTCGTGATGCTCAATTGCCGTGCCTTAGAGCGTATCCCATGCGAGAATGGAAACGTTTACTGGCTAAACTTGGGACACGGCCAAGCAGCGATCGTGTGGTTTTAGCATTTAAGCAAGTGGTGATTAGTTCGGCTCAAGAGTATAGCCCTGACAAACAAGGCAGGGTGTTGATTCCGCAATCTCTGCGTGAGCGGGCGACGATTCAAAAAAGCACCATTTTCACAGGCTCTGTAGAGACATTTGAAATTTGGGATGCTCAAGCTTGGAATAAGCAGCTCGATGCATCATCAGCCTTACTGCAAAATGAGGACTTGGATTTTTAAAGTGGTCACGCAAGCGCATATCCCCGTATTAGCACCCCCCTACATCGAAGCTTTATGTCATGATTTAGAGGGTTGTTATGTAGACGCGACGTTTGGTCGCGGCGGACATACCCAAATGATGCTCGATAAGCTGGCGAAGTCAGCACAGGTTTTGGGTTTGGATCGCGACCCTGATGCTGTTTTGGTTGGTGACACGCTTGCAGCACAAGATTCTAGATTCTCCATGTATCACACTGATTTTGCAGGCATTATTGATGCTGTTCATGCGCAAGGTTGGCAAGATGTGAGCGGTATTGGTTTTGATTTGGGTGTTTCTTCGCCACAGTTAGATGTTGCAGAGCGTGGTTTCTCCTTTATGAAAGAAGGGCCACTTGATATGCGTATGGACTTTGAATCAGGGCAGCCACTGTGTAAAAAACTGGAGCGTGTTTCAGTCGATGCGTTAACGGATGTGATTCGTCATTATGGTGGCGAGCGTTTTGCAGGGCGTATTGCACGCTCGATTTTAGAGAAAGTGCATCAATCGGCATTGCATACCACAAGAGACCTTGAAGATGTATGTTTTCATGCCACACCAAAAAAAATGCGTCATGGTCATACCCATCCAGCAACACGCACTTTTCAAGCTTTACGCATCTGGGTAAATGATGAAATGGATCAAATTGACCAAGCCATCAAGGCGGCGATGTCATTATTGCAGGTTGGTGGTCGGTTGGCAGTGATTTCATTTCATTCAGGCGAAGACAGGCGCGTGCGCGACTTGATTGAAAGTGAAGTGCGCGGTTGTGTTTGCCCTGCGGACTTTCCGATGTGTGCTTGTGGCAAAGTACCCACGATGCGCTGGGTGCAAAAAAAACCAGTTCGGGCCAGTGAAACAGAGCTTGAAATCAACCCGCGTAGCCGTTCGGCAATGTTGCGTGTGGCAGAAAAGTTGGATGTATCATGTTGATGCCATCAGGGGTAAAAGCTTGGGCATTGGTATTGTTGATTTGTGTGTTGGCAGCGGGGCAAGTGTGGTTATCGCATTTACGTGTTGAAACCGCGCAAGTGCATGTCAGCTTAAAAATTGAGCGGGATATATTGTTAAAAGCGGTGCAAGGGTTGCGTCTTGAGTTAACGAGCTTGGTGCGCCCTGATACGTTGCGCAGGCTGGCGCGTGAACAATTAGGCATGAATAGCCCGCGCCCATCCCAAGTGATTCAACCATGAGTCGTCGTTTGATTGTCAAACCAACAGCGCACAGCTTGGAACAACGCCGCTTTGATGTGGTGGTTGGTTTGGTCGTGCTGGGTTTATTATTGATGGTGATTCGCGCGATTGACTTACAATGGTTACAAGCTGATTTTTTAACAGAAAAAGCCGATAACCAACGCTTTCGTCAGCATGATGTGGCGGCGGCTCGTGGTTTGATTGTGGATGTTGAAGGTAGAGTATTATCTGAAAGCGTGGAAGTGCCTTCTGTGGCAGCCATTGGGGCAGAGTTAGAGGCGAAAGACTTGCCAGACTTAGCAGGTGCATTGGGTATTTCGCTTGAAAAATTAGAAAAACGCTTGGCTAAACGTCAAGGTTTTGTATGGTTGGCACGGCAGGTATCACCAGCCTTGGCGGCAGATGTCGAAGCATTGAATTTACCAGGCATTCGCCTTGAAAAAGAATGGCGACGTTATCACCCTTTTGGGCCAGAAACAGGTCATTTGTTGGGTTTTGTAGGTGTGGACAATCATGGTTTAGAAGGTTTAGAACTCACATACAACCAACATTTATTTGGCGAGCCTGGACGTCTACAAATTCAACGTGCAGCGAATGGTTATTATTTACCAGGCGGGCTTTGGCTGAAAAAACCTGTGGCTGGCGAAGTCTTAAAGCTTCATTTGGATGTGGGTGTGCAAAGCATTGCTTATGCAGCGCTGGCTAATGGTATTGCTAAAACAGGGGCAGTTGGCGGCTCTGTTGTGGTGATGAATCCGCAAACAGGCGCGGTTCTGGCGATGACCAGTTGGCCAGGCTTTAACCCCAATTCTTTTTCTCAATATCAGGCGAAAGATTGGCGTAATCGCGTGGTGACAGATGTTTTTGAGCCAGGCTCGGTATTAAAACCCTTTACTGTAGCAGCAGCTTTATCGACAGGGCGCTGGACTATGGACTCCTTAGTTTATTGTGAGAATGGTCATTTTAATATCGCTGGTTTCACCTTGCATGATGAACACCCAGAAGGCTGGATTGATTTGCGTAAGTTACTGGTGGTTTCCAGCAATATTGGGGCGGCGAAGCTGGCTTTGGACGTGGGCAGAGATGATTTAAACCGCGTATTGGATGACGCTGGTTTTCGGCAAAAAACAGGTGTGGGTTTGAGTGGTGAATCAGCAGGTATTTTGTCGCCTGTAGCATCATGGGGACCAGTAGAAACTGCGAATATTGCTTTTGGGCAGGGTATTGCAGTTACACCATTACAATTGGCAACGGCATTTTCCATTTTTGCCAATCAAGGTGTATATAATCCACCACAGTTGGTGCAAGAAAAACATGCGGTGGCTTCGCGGCGCGTGGTTTCGCAACAAGTGGCGGCTGAAGTATTAAATATGCTTGCTGATGCGACTAAAATTGGCGGAACTGGACGCAAAGCTGTGCCTGAAGGTTATACGGTGGCTGGAAAAACGGGGACAGCCCAAAAACCAGATGGTAAAGGTGGTTACTCTAAAGATAAGTTTACGGCAGTTTTTGCAGGTTTAGTGCCTGCAGATAAACCAGTTTTAGCGATTGTGGTGGTGCTTGATGAGCCGCAAAGCAGCATTTATGGTGGGACAACGGCAGCGCCTATTTTTCGAGAAGTGGCAGCGGCAACATTGCCTTTATTGGGTGTTGCACCAACATTGCCTGAGCATCACTTGACCGCAACTTGGGCAAAACAAGTGCGACATACACCCGCCGAAAAATCATGGTTACAATTACATTCATTGCAGGGGCTTTCATTGCGTGAAGTACGCAAGTTTGCTTGGCTACAAGACATACGATTGCATGTGCATGGCACAGGTTGGGTCTCGAAACATCAGCCTGTCAACTTGGCGCATCTTGAAGCAGGGGATGGGCTTGAGGTGTGGTTAGATGAATAAATTAACCATAAAAAGCACGGCGAAGAATTTAAAAGACTTGGTTTCTGGGCTGGTGAGCTCAGATATTGATGTGATGATTCATGGTGTGAGCGATGATACGCGGCACTTGCAGGCAGGTGATGCTTTTTTGTGTTTGCCACGGGTAACTAACCTTGAAGAAGTGTTACAACAAGCGGTCAATCATGGTGCAGTGGCGATTATTTTTGTGGCGCAATCAGGCAAGACAACATTACCCAGCGTTTGCTTACCTGATATGGCAACAGCAGGTTTGTTGTTGCGGCGCTGGTTTGCTACCGAGCAAGCAACACTGCCCTGTATTGGTATTACAGGCACCGACGGCAAAACCAGCACAGCTTGGATGTTACGCGAAGCTTTGGCACAACATTTAGGTTCAGCTTGGTCATGTGGTACTTTGGGTTTAATACGAAACCGCGATGATATGACTGATTTGGCGAACACCACACCATCATTATTAACCTTACATACCCTATTTGCTTTGGCACTAGAAGCTCAAGTTGGGGCATTGATTTTGGAAGTTTCCTCACATGGCATTGCCCAAGAAAGAATTGCAGGGCTACCCTTTAGTGCAGCGATTTGGACGACTATGGGTAAAGATCATTTGGAAGACCACGGTAGTTTTGCAGCATATTTGGCATGTAAATCAGATTTTGTACATGACGTTGCTCAAGCAGGCGGTCTTGTGGTTGCCAATGCTGATTATGATTTAATCAACAATGCCTTAGCGGATATTAAAGGTGTCCATTTTTATGCTGAAGGTGAAGCTAAGGTACACTTTCAAGGTATGCCTAAAGCTGATTTTCATGTGGAGAACTTGGCGGCAGTTCGTGGCTTGATGTTCAGTCATTTTGGGGTGTCTTTTGAGCAATTTTCGTTGTTGTGTGCAGGTCATATTTCTACACCTTGGGGTAGATTAGAACCAGTGAGTCAACAAGTATTGATTGATTATGCACACACGGCAGAAGGCTTAAAGCGTTGTTTATTAAGCGCAAGAAACTTGGCTGTAGGTCGCTTATTGTTGGTTTTTGGCTGTGGTGGAGATAGGGATAAAGCCAAGCGCCCTTTGATGGGGCAGGTGGCAGCATTCTATGCCGATGAAAGCTGGTTAACTTCGGATAATCCGCGTAGCGAAGCACAAGCGACGATTGCGAACGATGTGTTGGCGGGCATGACACAAGCAGATGCTAAGGTACATGTATGCGCAAATCGTCGGTTGGCGATTGGGCAAGCTGTGGCGGCTTTAACGACGGATGATGTGTTGGTGGTTGCTGGTAAAGGGCATGAATCCTATATGGAGATTCAAGGACAGCGTTTACCTTGGAGTGATCAGGTTGAGGTGTTGGCGGCACTTGGTCAATCGGGGGTGCAGCAATGCACTTAACAGCAGATGAGTTGGCACAAGCCAGCCAAGGTGTTTGGTTGCAAGAATCACCTAAGATGATTGAAGGTATTGCGACAGATAGCCGCAATTTAGTGCAAGGTGAGGCATTTTTAGCTTTGCGAGGACCTCGTTTTGATGGACATGAGCATGCGGCGAGCATTGCTGATAAAGCTTCGGTATTGATTGGTGATGCTTTGGGTGTGCAGGCGTGGTCATCGTTGGCGACACCGCAATTACAGGTTAAAGATACATTATCGGCTTTGGCTGATATTGCTGCTTTTCATCGTCAGCGTTTGTCTGCGACACGGGTGATTGCCATTACAGGTTCGTATGCAAAAACCACGGTGCGTTCAATGTTAGCACATGTGTTGACCCAGCTTGGGCTTGAAGTTGCCGCAACCAAAGCCAACTTTAATAATTTAATTGGTGTGCCCCAAACTTTGATGAATGTGCCCATGACATCTGATGTGGCATTGATTGAGTGTGGCATCAGTGAACAAGGCGAAATGATACGTTTATCGGCAATGGTGCAGCCTGATATTGCAATTATTACAGGCTTAAGCCATGCCCATGCCGAAGGTTTGGGTGATTTAACAGCGATTGCCCAAGAGAAAGTTAAATTAATGGAACATTTATTGCCTCAAGGCTGGTGTGTTTTGGGTGCTGGTGTTGCAAAAACTTTGGCAGACGCAGATTGTGTATTACCACATACAACTTACGATATGGATAAGGCACAAGCTGTGACATGGATACTTGATCAACAACAATTAACGTTAAATCATGGGCAAAAAGCGGGCAGTTTGCAGCTTGCTTTACCTGCCAAACATTGGGCAGAAGATATGGCATTGGTGGCAACAGTCACGTTGCAGTTGGCAGCAGAAATGAAACGCGACTGGACACTAGAAGCAATCGCCCAAGCATTGCAAACATGGCGGGCTGTGGATGGGCGGTTGTCGGTTTATGCAGCTAATGAACAACACGATTTCACGCTGATTGATGATTGTTACAATGCGAACCCTGCTTCCATGCAAGCTGCTTTAGATACTTTAGCCGCTGTGGATGGTCATCGTATTGCTGTGCTTGGTGATATGCTGGAGCTGGGTGAATCAGCAATAACAGCACATCAGGTTTTGAACTTACAGGGCATAGATGAAGTGGTGTGTATTGGTGCTTTGATGTCCACACTCAAAGAGAAACATGCGCATGTTCGCTGTTTTGTGGATGTGCATGCTTATGTCGCGACGTTGCTGGATGTGCATGCGTATCCAGCAACAGCAAGCACCATATTGGTGAAGAGTTCACGGGGTATGCAGTTGAACCAGGTGGTGGATGTGTTGTTAAAACGAGGTGCATATGCTGTATAATTGGTTATATCCTTTAGCTGAGCAATATTCGTTTTTAAATGTATTTCAATATATCACCTTCCGCGCGGCATATGCCTTGATTACGGCATTGGTTTTATCATGGATTTTTGGGCCATTGTTTATTCGTTGGTTAAAATCCAAGCAGGGTAAAGGGCAGCCGATTCGTGATGATGGTCCTGCCAGTCACTTTTCTAAACAGGGCACACCGACCATGGGTGGCTTGTTAATTTTATCAACACTGACCCTAACGACCTTGCTTTGGGCAGATATGCGTAATGCTTTTATATGGTTGGCTTTGATGGTGACCTTGGGTTATGGCTTGATTGGTTGGTTGGATGATTATTTAAAAATCAAACATGCCAACAGCAAAGGTTTGGCAGGGCGCTGGAAACTGCTTTTGCAACTGTTATTTGGTGGCATTGCTGCTGTAGCTTTGATGAACATGACCGAGCCGATTGTGGATATTCCGATTGTTAATTATCAGTGGGATATGGGTTATTGGTATATTCCATTTGTAATTTTTGTTTTGGTAGGCACATCCAATGCCGTGAACCTTACCGATGGTTTAGATGGTTTGGCAGTTGCACCGACATTTATGGTGGCTTCGGCTTTGGGTATTGTGGTGTATGTGGCAGGACACAGTGGTTTTGCTGAGTATTTATTGATTCCTTATGTGCCTGGGGCAGGGGAGTTGGCGGTATTTTGTGGGGCATTGGTGGGTGCTTGCCTTGGGTTTCTTTGGTTTAATACGTATCCCGCGCAGGTATTTATGGGTGATGTTGGCGCTTTGGCATTGGGTGGTGCGCTTGGTTTTGTGGCATGTGCGGTGCATCAACAGTTTTTACTGGCGATTGCAGGTGGTTTGTTTGTTTTAGAAGCGGTATCGGTCATTGTGCAAGTGGTATCTTTTAAACTGACAGGTAAACGGGTGTTTCGCATGGCACCGATTCACCATCATTACGAGCTTAAAGGCTGGCCTGAACCCAAAGTGATTGTACGCTTTTGGATTATTGCCTTGTTGTTGGCTTTGGTGGCATTGTCCACCTTGAAGTTGAGGTAAGATGATGGTGAATCAACATGAAAACATTGCCGTGATTGGCATGGGTAAAACGGGCTTGTCGGTGGTGCGTCATTTGCAACGTTTGCATATTGCATGTGTTTGTTTTGATGAGTCCAAGGTGAGTTTACCTGAAGACATGCAAAACGTGGACTTGGTGATTGGGGCATTGGATGTGGCAAAACTGCAAACATTCGACAGGGTGATTGTGAGCCCTGGCATGGATTGGCGGCATACGACACTGGTGGCATTGCGCGAATCTGGGATGGTTGTATATGGTGATTTAGACGAGTTTCTAAAGCACTATACAGGGCAGTTATTGGCAGTCACAGGAACCAACGGTAAAACGACCGTCACCGAAATGATTGCCCTGCTTTTGGAAACCCTAGCAAAAGGCTGTGATGCAGGTGGTAATATTGGTATCCCCATGCTGGATTTGTTGGCAGATGAGCAGCCCACGCGGGTTGTGCTGGAGCTTTCGAGTTTTCAGTTGGAGCGCAGCCAAAACTTGCACCCAAGCTGGTCTGTATTACTCAATGTTCAACCTGACCATGCCGACATGCACGACTCTACTGAAGCTTATCGGGCAGCAAAAGTACGCATATTTCAACATATGAATACGGATGATATTGCATTATTACCCATTGCGATGGACTGGGATATGTTGAGCAGTGAGTTGGCATTTCGCGGTGTGCAAGTGGCGCGTTTTGGCGTGTTAGCAGAACATGATACACGCGCAACAATGCTCAAAGCAGGTATCTTGTTGGCAGATGATGCAGGCGAGAAAAGCCATCGTTTGTTTTGGACGCAAGACGGAAATCGCCAAGAGATTGCTTGTGATAAACTCATCTTACGCGGCATTCATCAACAACAAAATATTGCAGTGGCAGCGCAAGCAGCGGCTGATTTTGGTGTGTCTGTAGCCGTGATTGAAGAAGCGATGTTAAGCTTTCAAGGCTTAGAACATCGATTGGAATTTGTAGGCACATTTTCTGAACGTGCTTGTTATAATGATTCTAAAGCGACCAATCCTAATGCGACATTGGCCGCTTTAGAATCCTTTGAACAAGTGACATGGATTTGTGGTGGTTTGCGTAAAGGTTTATCGCTGGACGACTTGCATGATGCAGTGAAAAAACATGTTCATTTTGCCTGTGTGATTGGCAAAGACAGGGCTGCTTATGTGGCACTGCTGAAACAAGCAGGTGTGCCTTTTGTGGTTTCAAAAACCATGAAACAAGCGGTGAAAGATGCTTTTAAACAAGGGCAAGGCACGTTGTTATTGTCACCTGCTGCTGCCAGCCAAGATCAATTTAAAAACTATGCAGAACGTGGACAAGCTTTTGTTCAAGCTTTACAAGCATGGAAGAATCCTGATGCGTAAGACCTCACGTTTACCCTTTGATAGCCTACTCTTAGGCAGTGTGCTGACGTTGCTAATGTTGAGTGTAATTATGATTGGTAGCGCAAGTTTGGACGTGGCAGATGTGCGTTATGGTTCACCTTGGCACATTATCGTGCGTTGGTGTATTTATATTCCAGTGGCTTTAGCTGTGATGTGGGCCGTGGCTTCGGTGCATCCATCATGGTGGGAAGCTTTGGTGATGCCATTATTGATATTGAGCTTTGTGATATTAATTGCTTTGTTGTTGTTGGGTAGCGAAATTAATGGTGCGACACGTTGGTTTTCTTTCTTGGGTATGAGTGTGCAGCCCGTTGAATTGGTGAAACCCATCTTTATTTTATATTTGGCCTATTACTTAGCGCAATTCCCTGACCGTTTGCGTCATTTTACACATGGTTTGATGCCGATGTTGGTGATGCTGACGTTGTTGCTAGGATTGTTATTGGCACAACCTGATTTTGGTAATGCCGCGTTGTTGTTTGGGGTGAGCATGTGTTTGTGGTTTGTTGGCGGTGTACCGTTCCGACATTTGCTGGGTGTCATGCTGACTTTTATCCCTATTATTGCAGTGGTTGCGATGGCTGCACCTTATCGCGTAGAACGTATTTTAACCTTTATGGACCCTTGGGCAGATAGGTTTGGTAGTGGTTATCAGTTGGTGCAGTCTGAAATTGCATTTGGTGTGGGTGGTTTAACGGGTGCAGGGCTTGGTCAGGGTGTACAAAAGCTCTTTTATCTTCCTGAGAGTTTCACTGATTTTATCGCGGCAGTGATTGGCGAAGAACTTGGTTTATTGGGTATATTGACGTTGATTTTACTCTTTACGCTGTTGTTGTGGCGGGGCATGCGTATTGCCATGTTAGCTAAACAAGCATTTTCGCGTTATTTGGCTTTGGGTTGCACGCTTCTTTTAGCCTCTTCTTTTATGATTAATTTAGGATCAACAATGGGCATTGTTCCCACCAAAGGGATGCCTATGCCTTTTATTTCTTACGGCGGCAGTGCTTTGGTGGGTAGTTGTATTTTGGTGGGTTTATTATTTTCAGTGCAACGCCATCAAGAGGGTAATGTGCGTAAAAAAGCTGTTTCCCGTTCTGCCAGAGACCCTATTTTAAGCAGTCAAGGTGGTTCTTTATGAGTACACCATTGATTTGTATTGCAGGTGGTGGCACAGGTGGTCATGTCATGCCTGCTTTGGCCTTAGCCGATGCAGCGCGTGCTGCGTGGGATGATGTTCAGGTATCATTTATTGGTGCAGAACGTGGTTTGGAGGCAAAACTGCTACCTGAGCGTGGTGAGTCGGTATTGTTGTTGACCATGCATGCGATTCAGGGCGTAAGTTGGTTGCAAAAGTTACGGGTATTATTATGGGAGTTGCCTTGTTCGGTGCTGAAGATTTTACGCCACTGGCGACATGAAAAACCGAGCATATTAGTGGGTGTAGGTGGTTATGCCAGTGTTGCTGGGGTGTTGGCAGCATTGTTGGTGCGTATGCCTGTGGTATTATATGAACAAAATGCTATTCCCGGCTTGGTGAATCGGTGGTTGTATCGTTTTTGTGATGTGATGATGTTGGGCTTTCCTGCTGCTGAATCCCATTTAGCGCACCATAGAAAAAGCGTGGTGACGGGTAATGTGATTCGTTTAAGTATTCAAGCAATCACTTACCAAGCACCTGATGCCCCATGTTTATTGGTGATGGGCGGCTCACAAGGGGCAATGTTTTTAAATGAGACGTTGCCTAAGGCTTGTCAGATACTTGTGAAAAAGCATGACTTTAAGGTCATTCATTTGGTTGGTGCTGGTCAAGGGCGGGTGCAAGAAGTGCTCGGGGTTTATCAACAAGCAGGTATTTCAGCTCAAGTGATGGCGTATTGTGATGATATGCCAGCATTATTGAAGCAGGCAAGTTTGTTGGTGGCGCGTTCAGGTGCGATGACAGTTTGTGAGGCAGCAAGCGTGGGTTTACCTGCCTTTTTTGTACCTTTGCCTTGGGCAGCAGATCAACATCAATACTTTAATGCTTTAAGTTTACACGATGTGGGTGCAGCAGAGATTATCAATCAAGATGCATGTGATGCCAATATGTTGGCAGAAAAGCTGGGAAATACCCTGTTTAACCATGAAAAATTAAGAAAAATGGCAGAAAAAGCAAAAGAACAGGCTATTGACGATGCAAGTGTACGACAGTTGTTGGTCTTAAAGCCTTTTTTGAGTGGGGTGAAGGCATGAAATCACGCGTACAATGTATTCATTTCACGGGTATTGGTGGCATTGGCATGAGTGGTATTGCTGAAGTCTTACACAATCAAGGCTTTATTGTACAAGGCTCGGATATGGCGGAAAGCGCGAATGTGCAACGCTTACGCGACACAGGCATGCAGGTGCATATTGGACATCATGCAGATCATTTAGGTGAGGCACAGGTTGTTGTGGTGACGTCGGCAGTGTCTCAAGATAATCCAGAATTGGTCGCAGCGATGCAACGTGGCATTCCTGTGATTCCGCGTGCTGAAATGTTAGCTGAATTGATGCGTATGCGCGAAGGTATTGCGATTGCAGGCAGCCATGGAAAAACGACGATTACATCAATGATTGCCCATGTGATGGAAGAAGCAGGGTTAGACCCAACTTATGTGATTGGCGGGCGCTTGCTTTCAACGAGCCACAATGCACGTTTGGGTGAAAGTCGTTGGTTGGTCGCAGAAGCAGATGAAAGTGATGGCTCATTTTTACGCTTATCACCCACGATTTCCGTGGTGAGCAATATTGACCCTGAACATTTGGATTATTACGGTAATTTTGACAACTTAATTGCCGCTTTTCAGAAGTTTGTAAACTTAACACCTTTTTACGGGCGTGTTATTTTGCATCATGAACACCCTAATGTGGCATTATTACGTGATCACTTACATCGCCCTGTCACCACTTATGGCAGCAGCCCTCAAGCGGACTTATTTTTGAAAGAGGTGGTGGTTGATGGTTATAAACAGCATTTAACCATTGGTTTTGCCGATGCTTTAGAGGAAAATATCGTATTGCCTATGCCAGGTTTACACAATGCAGAGAATGCTTTAGCGGCGGTAGCGGTGTTGATGGACTTGGAGATTGATTTCAACTTAATTCGTCAAGGTTTTGCTTCTTTTGAAGGCATTCAGCGACGTTTTCATAGCTTTTCAACGTGTATTGATGGGGTAAATGCTGTTTTGGTGGATGATTATGCGCATCATCCCAAAGAAATCTTAGCGACGTTGCAAGCGGCCACCTCATGTTGGCAAGATAAGCATATTTCGGTTCTTTTTCAGCCGCACCGTTATTCACGCACACAAGATTTATATGATGACTTTTTAGGTTGTTTTGATGCGGCACAAAGTGTGCGTTTGTTGCCGATTTATGCAGCCAGTGAAGCGGAAATTGCTGGCGTGAGTTCGCAGTGGGTGGTTGATGGTATGCGCACACGCGGTCATAGGGATGCTGGAGTATTGAATCACATGGACGATGCTCAAGCTTGGATTGAACATGAATTGGCAGCCGGTCATGTGGTGGTCTTGATGGGTGCTGGTTCTATTGGTGGTTTGGCGCAGCGTTTACGCGATACGTTGTCAGCAGCAGGAAACGCGGTATGAGCTGGCAAATCAAACTCAAAGCCTTGGGCAAAATGGCAGAAGATGTGCCTTTATCTTCGCGCACCACACTGGGCATTGGCGGGTCAGCACGTTGGTTGTTTCGACCACAAGATAGTGCAAGTGCAAGTGCCGCTTTGGCTTTGATTCCCGCAGCGATACACACGTTTCCTTTGGGACGCGGCAGTAATTTATTGATTGCTGATACAGGCATTGATGGTGTGGTTATTGATTTAAGTGATTTGGACACATGTGCACATCAACATGGTCAAATCACGGCTGGTGCAGGCATGCGTATGGGTAAACTGGCGCAAAAAGCGGCGACTTTAGGTTTGTCTGGGTTGGAATTTATGGCAACAGTTCCTGGTGATGTGGGCGGCGGCATTGCCATGAATGCAGGGGCATTTGGACAACAGGTATCGGATGTTTTGTATGCGGTGGATGTTTTGCACCGTGATGGGGAAGTGCAAACCCTTCACCGCGATGAATTAGCGATGGACTACCGTTATACGGCTTTGCCTAAGGGTGCTTTGGTGACTGCGGCATGTTTTGAATTAGCCGAAAGTCCAACGGAAGGTATTCGTCAACGTATGCGTGAGATGCGTAAAAAACGTAGTCAGTCGCAACCTTTGGCATCACCAAACTGTGGTTCGGTATTTAAAAATCCAGCAGGTGATTTTTCAGCGCGTTTAATTGAGCAAGCAGGTTTAAAAGGTAAACGTGTGGGTGGTGCTTCTATTTCAGAGCAACATGCAAATTTCATCATTAATGAAGGTGGGGCAAGTTGTGAAGATGTGTTGGCATTGATTCGTTTGGCACAAGCGGAAGTATTGCAACAATTTGATGTAGAATTAGAGCCAGAAGTACGTTTGGTGGGGTGTGTGTTATGAGCACAGCTCAAGACAAACGGCTAAGCAGATTGCAAGGTAAACGTATTGCCGTGTTGATGGGTGGAGCATCGGCAGAGCGGGCGATTTCGTTGGCATCGGGTGAGGCAGTGTGTATTGCTTTACAAGAGCAAGGTTTGGATGTTGTTGCTTTAGATTTAGCTTTAGATACGCGGCTTTGGGTTCAGCAAATCACTGATGTTTCAGCAGATATTGCCTTTATTGCCTTGCATGGCACATATGGTGAAGATGGTTGTGTGCAAGGCTTGTTGCAGAGCATGTGCATTGCTTATACAGGCTCAAATATCACGGCATCTGCTGTATGCATGGATAAAAAATTGACCAAAACAGTATTACAAGCGGCGGGAATTACTGTGCCGCAAGATGTGTTATTTAAACAGGACATACCACAAAGTTTCCCCTTATTTGTCAAACCTGTTGCTGAAGGTTCAAGTGTAGGTTTGTATTATATTAAAGATGTTACAGCGTGGTCGGATTTGACGATACAGCATGGTGCGGGGTGGTTGGTAGAGCATTGTATTTCAGGTGTTGAAGTGGCGGTTTCAGTGCTTGATGGCACAGCCTTACCCGTTGTGGAAGTTGCGCCTAAATCAGGCGTTTATGACTTTGCATCTAAATATACCCAAGGTGCAACAGATTATTATTGCCCAGCACGATTAAAGGATGATGTGTTGTTACAATGTCAGAACATTGCTGAACAAGCGGTGCAGTTGTTGGGTTGTACGGGGGCGCCAAGGGTGGATTTGATTGTGCCTGAATCGGGTGTGCCGGTGGTGTTGGAGGTCAACACCATTCCTGGCATGACCAGCACCAGCTTGTTGCCCAAAGCGGCAGCACAAGTAGGCATCGACTTTGCTGATTTATGTGTGTTGATTGCATCATCGGCATTGCTGGGGGCAAGCCAATGATGTGGTTTCCTGCGCAGCAAACATCGGATGAAAATGTGCCTAAAACGAAGCCTAAGTTAAGTTCAAAATTAGAATCCAAACAAACGCGCCTATGGTTTTCAGGGTTAGTTGTGTTGTTGCTATTATTGTTATGTGTGTTGGCGATAAACCGCCTGAACCATGCTTTGGGTGTTACGCACTGGGATATTCAAGCAGAACCAGCTTTGCAGCAGCAAATTGATCAATTTATGCAAGCGCAACAGCAGCTGAGCTTTTGGCATAGCCGGGCAGGCGTGATACAACAGCAATTATTACATGCTATTGCTGATATTGAGCAGGTGGAAGTGCGCCGGCAGTTGCCTGATGGTTTGCAAATTCAAGCAACAGCACGCCAGCCTTTGGCATTGTGGGCAAAACATGATGGGCAAGATGTGATGCTGGTTGATCAACGTGCCATAGCATATCGATTCTTAAAACCAGGCGAAGTGGTTGATTTACCATTATTGCGCATGGCTGAAGTGGATTTAAAGCAAGGGCTTGAAGCCTTGCAGGTGTTGCAGCGTGAAGCAGATAGGGTGCTGGGTTTAAGTGAAGTGATTGTGGAAGAACATCGGTGGCGCTTAAACTTTGCCCATGGTGAGCAATGGTTATTAACGACCAGCAACTTTAAACAAGATATGGGTCGTATTATGGATATTCTTGAACAACCAAGATGGAATCATGGTTATTGGCGTATGGATGCGCGTATTCCGCAGCGTTGGTTTATTCGACCCGCAGCGCAGGGGGTGATTTAATGGCAAGGCAGAATAAAATTATTGTTGGGCTGGATATAGGGACGAGCAAAATTGCTTGCATTGTTGCCGAAGCAGGTGCGGATGGACGCTTGGATATTGTAGGCATTGGCACCCATGCCTCGCATGGTTTAAGACGCGGTGTCGTGGTGAACATTGAGAGCACAGTTGAGTCGATTCGTTTGGCCGTTGAAGAAGCAGAGTTGATGGCAGATGTGGAAATTAAGAAGGTGTATGCTGGCATTGCAGGCAGTCATATTCGAGGTTATAACAGTCATGGGGTGGTGGCGACTAAAAATGGTGAAGTGACTGAAGATGATGTTAATCGGGTCGTGGAAGCAGCTAAAGCGATGAATATTCCAGCAGATCAAAAGATTCTGCACATTATTCCGCAAGAATATATTATTGATAGGCAAGATGGGATTCGTGAACCTGTGGGGATGAGTGGTATTCGCCTTGAAACACGGGTGCATGTGATTACTGGTGCTGTGGCTTCGGCGCAAAACATTATTAAGTGCTGTAATCGTTGTGATTTGGATGTGACGGACATGGTTTTGGAGCAAATTGCTTCAAGTGAAGCGGTGTTAAGCCAAGATGAGAAAGATATTGGTGTGATGTTGGTGGATATTGGCGGCGGCACGACAGATTTAGCGATATTTATTGATGGTGCGATTCGCCATACGGCGGTTATTCCGATTGGTGGTGACCACTTGACCAATGATTTGGTTGCAGGCTTGCGTACCTCAGCACGCGAAGCAACGATTTTAAAAGAAAAATATGGCTCATGTATGAGTGCCTTGGTCTTGCCTGATGAAACAATAGAAGTGCCTCGGGTTGGGGGCAGACCGCCGCAAGCAATGCCACGCCAAATCATGGCGCAATTGCTTGAACCACGGGTGCAAGAGTTGTTTGAGTTGGTGAGAGAAGAACTTGAGCGTTCGGGTTATCGTGAGTTGGTTGCTGCGGGTGTAGTGTTGACAGGTGGCAGTAGTTTGCTCAATGGTGCAGAAGAACTCGCCGATGAGATTTTTGAGCTTCCTGTGCGGATTGGGCGACCCCAAGGCGTGGGCGGTTTGATGGATGTGGTCAATAGCCCTAAATTTGCGACAGGTGTGGGTTTGATTCTATATGGTCATCGTTATCGTGAAGAGCAACCGCATCATCTTGATGAGCCTGTATTGGGCGGATTATGGAGCAGTATCCGACGATGGTTTGGTGGTTAGCCTTTGGGGATAAAAATAAAAAATAGATTCAGGAGATAAGAACATGGCACTTAAATTTACATTA
>CAZWPS010000006.1:21208-22732 GCA_964635775.1 uncultured Zetaproteobacteria bacterium
ATAAAAATAAAAAATAGATTCAGGAGATAAGAACATGGCACTTAAATTTACATTAGATGATACACAGAAACAAATTGCAAATATCAAGGTGATTGGTGTCGGCGGCGGCGGCGGTAATGCCTTAAACAATATGATTACCCAAGGCTTGAGTGATGTGCGTTTCATCGCCGCGAATACGGATGCACAGGTTTTAGCACAAAGCTTGGCAGAAAATCGTTTACAGTTGGGTTCAAATAGTACCAAAGGGCTTGGCGCAGGTGGTAAACCCGAAATTGGACGTGCCGCAGCCGATTCAGATCGCGCTCATATCAAAGAATGGCTTGAAGATACGGAAATGGTCTTTATTACTGCAGGCATGGGAGGCGGCACAGGGACGGGTGCAGCGCCTATCATTGCTGAAGTGGCAAAAGAGATGGGTATCTTAACTGTGGGCGTTGTGACTAAACCCTTTGGTTTTGAAGGAAAGCTCAGAATGGACATTGCTGAAGAAGGTATTGCAGCACTATCAGATGTTGTGGATGCTTTAATCATTATTCCTAATCAGAAGTTGATTTCATTAGCGGGTAAAAGCACGTCGATGAAAGACACTTTTGTGAAAGCTGATGATGTATTATTACAAGCGGTGCGCGGTATTTCAGACATGATTACAAAGCCAGGCTATATGAATGTTGATTTTGCGGATGTCAATGCGGTGATGCGTGAATATCAAGGCTTGGCGATGATGGGTACAGGCACGGCAACAGGTGAGTGTCGCGCCAGTGAAGCGGCTGAGAAAGCGATTTCTTCGCCACTATTAGACGAAATCGACATTCATGGTGCGAAAGGTTTGTTGGTGAATGTGACGGCATCAGAAGCTTCGTTATCAATGGCTGAATATGATGAGGCGGTATCGATTGTGAATAATATGGTTGATGATGATGCTGAAGTGATTTGTGGCGTAGTCTTTGATGAGAATGCGGGTGATGAAATGCGGATTACCGTGGTCGCAACAGGGTTACAGAAGCAGCAAGTTGCGGCTAAACTTGCACCTGTTCATACGATCAGTATCCCAAGCATGAGCAAACCTGTGATGAACAATATTCCAGCAGCAGGTTATAGCAGTGGTGCGGGAAATACCGCGCTGCAACCCATGGCTCAAGAGTCGGCATATGAGGATAAGTATGAAGTGCCAACATGGATTCGTCAGCAAGCAGATTAATATTTTGCCAGCGTTGAACACGCCCCTTGTGGGCGTGTTGCATGCTTGTTCATTGGCTACTATATTTTTGGCTCTTATGAAATTCAAGTGGGTAACAATGAAGTATTGTGTCACCGGAATTTCAATGATTGATTGCTCCGCTATTTAGTAAACTGTCACCGTAATTGAGAATCGCAATGTGTTTGAAATTTCTGCTGGTGTGAATAGTGGTGAAAATTTGGATAAAATGGACAGCTTTTTGCGTAAGTTAGGGTTTGAATATATCGGTGGGAACTACGCACTAAAACTGGGGTAGTATTAAGACATCTATGGAGGAAGTCTTGAAG
>CAZWPS010000007.1:0-4279 GCA_964635775.1 uncultured Zetaproteobacteria bacterium
CCCCCCAAGATCAAACGACAGCGCTCGTCAGCAGCGTAAGATGGGGATAAGAGACAGCCAACTAGCTCCAGCGGACATTTCAAGTCGTCACGTTTTTTGCTATCGCAAAAAGCCGTGCCACTTTGAATTGCCGCTGAGCAAGTCGTTATGTTCTCCGCGCATCGTAATAGGAACCCGAACAAATGTTGAAGGTTATTGCTTTGGATCTAGAAGGCACGCTCATATCAAATGCTATGAGCCAAATACCACGTCCAGGGCTGTTTGACTTTCTTGTGGGCTGTAAATCTATTACTGAACGAGTGGTAATCTATACCACCGTTAAAGAGGATCGTTTCAGAAAGATAGCCGATTTGTTAGTGTCGGAATCTTTGGTTCCAAAATGGTTCGCTAAAATTGAGTATGTGAACTGGGAAGGTAAAACCAAAGATCTAAGTCTTATACCCAACAGTGAAGTAACTTCCTCCGTCCTAGTAGATGACTTTCACATCTATGTACACGAGGGGCAAGAAAGTCAGTGGGTAGAGATAGCTCAGTTCGATCATCCTTATCCGGAAAGCGATGATGAGCTGGAAGTCATTCTTAACAAGCTAAATACAATGCGAACATAACAAAACGGTGCAGCGGACGTTTTGGATTTTGCTCCGTTTTTGCTGGCGCTACGCTAGCAAAAGCCTCCCCAAAATCCAAAACGCCGCTGACCTCGGTGTTGCCCACTTGAATTTCAAACAGCAGGCATATCGCCAAGTTGGTGTTCATTCAAAACCAAGACACCGCGCTCTCGTAAAAACTGCGCTGTAATCCCTTCACCTTTGATTTTATGGTGGCAAAATGAGCCATCATTGATTTGGCTATTCCCACACGATGGGCTGCCTTGTTTCAAAATTGCCAGCTGAATATCATGCTGTTGACACAAAACCCATGCCCGGCGCGCACCTGCCTGAAAAGATGCTGTCACATCCTCACCCGCTGATGTTTTTACCCGTTTACCCTGAATTTCTGCCGCAGGGCGCGGAATAGGCAAACCACCAGCCACTTCAGGGCATAATGCAAGCAATATGCCCTGTTTCTGCCACTTTTGAAGCTGTAATTTAGCCTTTTCATCAACATGGTGCATGCAATCACCACCATCATAACGCACTGCCTCACCCAAAAGGCAGGCGCTAATCAAAATTTTATAAATTAAGCTGGGCCGCTAGAAACAAGCACTTTAGCAGCACGAATCAAGCGACCATGTAAGGTATAACCTGCAACATGTTGTGCAATCACCATACCATCATCTTCATCCGATGGCATTTTAGACAAGGCTTCATGCTGATGTGGATCAAACATTTGACCCACTGCATCAATACGTTCCATCTCAAATTTCACTGCCACTTTATGCCAAGCTTCCAAAGTGAGCTCAATGCCATGGCGCACTGCTTCTTCATTACCCTCTTCTGTTTCCACAGCCCGCTCAAGGTTGTCCACCACATCCAACAATGATGTCGCAAACCGCTCAACTGCAAACTTACGCGCTTCAGTAACTTCTCGCTGCGTACGTTTTCTTAAATTATCCATTTCAGCATGTTGCCTAAGCAGTTGATCCTGAAGTGATGCCGTTTCGTCTAAAGCTGCTTGTAAAGGGTCAACCTCGACCACCTCTTCTTCTACAGTCGGCTCAAGCAAATCTACTTCCGCTTCAATTTCGGCGGCTATTTGTTCATTATCCAATCCATCTTCTTGCTGCTGTGCTTGCTTTTCGTTCAACGTTATCTCCTGACTATGTTTGTCAACGGGCGTATTTTTATGCAACACCCGACAAAGTGCAATATTTTATCGTTTGGGCAAGTATGCCAAAGGATCAACTGCAGTTTCACCTCGCCGCACTTCAAAATGCAAATGCGGTCCGCTGGCGCGACCCGTTGAACCCACATAAGCAATGCGTTGCCCTGCCTTGACCTTCTCGCCCAACTTTACCAAGTTTACTTTATTATGTGCATAAGCCGTAAACATATCGCTTGAATGACGCAAAATGATTAAATTACCATAACCACTCAAACGTGAATCGGCATACACCACTTCACCTGCCGCCGCCGCATGAATCGCCACCCCTTCATTTGCACCGATATCAATGCCATCATGCATTCTATTGTTGCGTGGTCCAAAGCGACTGGTCAGCTTACCCTTAACCGGCCAAGCCAGCTTTACCCGACCTGAACTGGCTACAGGATGACGTTTTGATGCTGGTTTTGATATTGGTTTTGGCTTTGAACTTACACTTGGTTTTGGTTGCTTGCTCAAGGTAATTGGTTTGGTCACAGTTTGGGCAGATGATATGGGGGCAAGCCCTTTTAAATACAAGCGTTGACCCACGTATATCATATAATCACGCCCAATATGATTCTTTTTTGCCAGCTGGCGATAATCCAGCGAGAAACGCTGGCTGATGTTGTATAAAGTGTCCCCTTGACGCACCAAATAAGTGCCTTTAATCGCTTTGCTTTGCTGTTTGGCAGCAGTTTTTTGATAACCACTGCGTGAATGATAATCATAACGTGAGCATGATGCGTTCAACAACACGCAAAACAGCAATAGCCACAACGCGAAGTGTCGCTTATGATGCAATGTTGTTAGCCCAGCAACCATACGCTCGCAAAACCAGCAATCACCAACAATACAACCAATATTGTGATTTTTTCAAAGTGTTTTTCAACCAATACACGCACCCGTTCACCACCCCAGCGCAATAAAGCACCGACAAGGTAAAACCTTGCACCACGAGAAACAAGAGAAGCTAACATAAACAGAATAAAGTCTAAACCGAATGCGCCGGCTGTAATGGTAATCACTTTAAAGGGAATTGGTGAAAAACCAGCAATCAAAACAATCGCCACACCATACTCAATAAACCATGATTCAGCATGCTCAAATTGAGCCATCAAACCATAAAACTCAATGATAGGCTGTGCTACTGATGCAAAAAGAAGCATACCAATCACATAACCAAGCGCGGCACCAAGGGTTGAGCCTGCCGTACAAATAGCGGCAAAACGCAGCCCCCATTCGGGTTTACCCAAGGCCAGAGCAATCAATAAAATATCAGGAGGAATAGGGAAAAAACTGGATTCGATTAAGGCAATAAAAAATAAAGCGACCTTAGCAGAAGGGTGTTCTGCCCAAGCTAACGTCCAGTGATAAGCACGCCTTAACCATGATTCAGACTTCTTCTTTTCCGTCTGCATCGGTTGTTGTGTCATGAACTGACCCCTTTTAGTAGCGGTACAAATGTACAATCATCAAAGTATTCTTCAAGCACACCATCACTCATCTTTTGTCGCCGAACCAATTGATGGCTTCGCCCTAAACCTTCTGGCATTAATAACACCCCACCATCAACCAGCTGATCCAACCATAAATCCGCTGCAAATCCACCTGCAGTCACAATAATCGCATCAAAAGGTCCGTATTCATCCCAGCCCAACAAGCCATCCCCACAACGCATCATCACATTAGCATGTTTAGCCGCCCGCAAGTTCTTTTTCGCCAGTTCGTGTAAGGTTTCAATGCGCTCTATGCTATAAACACGGCGGCATAGACATGATAATATTGCAGTTTGATAACCACACCCCGTCCCAATCTCTAACACACGCTCATGCCCTTCAAGATGAAGTAATTCCGTCATTCGTGCCACCATATATGGCTGTGAAATCGTTTGTCCTTCGCCAATAGGCAACGATTTATCTTGGTAAGCATGTGTCGAAAGTGCTGCGCCCACGAACAAGTGCCTATGCACACGAGACATCGCCTCAATGACACGCGGCGAAGTAATTCCTTTTGCCACAATTTGTTCTTCAACCATACGTTGGCGCGGTCGCTCATAAGATTGCCGCAAGCGCGGCTGAAATTGATTCTGCATGATTCCCCTTCAAAAACCTCACTATACGGATGTCGCAAGGTAACAATATCAATGTATGATGCAACTTATAACCCATATCTACAAAGCGTAGTTGCATTCAAACATCCCATTTTACGCGCTTATTTAACAGCGCATTACGCTCACTGTCATGTTGAGCCTGCCCCAACATCTTATCGCGTAAGTTTCCTCAACGGCGTTTGGCATACAAACATGTGATTTAAGCGCACTTAAATGCTATAATATCTAAATCTATACCCATTGAAATATCAAAGAAAGTCGCTAGAGTGCGCCGCGCTTGGAAACGGTCTATACGCAACAAGGTCGTCACAATAAGGGGATAAATCATGGCTTTAAGTAAACAAGAAATGATTGCATTTGAAGAAC
>CAZWPS010000007.1:4379-8210 GCA_964635775.1 uncultured Zetaproteobacteria bacterium
ATAAGGGGATAAATCATGGCTTTAAGTAAACAAGAAATGATTGCATTTGAAGAACAATTAAGCACATGGCTCAGCGATCTCAAAGATGGGCAGAATAAAAGCGTCCAACATATGCATGAGCAAGAAACAACAGCCTTTCCCGACCCTACTGACCAAGCCAGTGCTGAAACCGACTTAAGCTTTGATATTCGCATCAAAACACGCGAACTTAAGTTGATTCATAAAATTGAAGAAACCTTACACCGCCTGCGTGATGGTGACTTTGGCAGCTGTGGCAGTTGTGGCAGTGATATTAGCATCAAACGTCTACAAGCCAGACCCATAACCACACTTTGCATTGATTGCAAAACCGAACAAGAGCAATCTGAACGCACACGTATTGATTAAGTGAAGCAAACCACTCGCTTTTCTTCATTTGTTGTTTGATGCCTGCTGAATTCAGACCTTTCAAACGACTCAATATACAAGACTACAAGAAAATGCTCTCACAGCATCTTACAACCACGATTGATATTCGTGATGCCGCATCGTTTTCCTCTGCCCATATCCCTCATGCTCTTCATATCCAAGACTTAGATATGTCTGTATTCATACGCACATATAACAAAAAAGAGCCTTTAGTGATATGTTGTTATCATGGGCATAGCAGCCAACAAGCTGCTGCTTATTTTGTCGAGCAAGGTTTTGAAGATGTCTATAGCTTGGATGGTGGTTATGCAGCATGGACGTGCTGATAAATTGAGAAAGCCTCGAAAAACCTCGTGCGCGTCAAACGGCGTTGATTTTCATTCATGGCAAGACTATTGCACTGTTTATACAACAATGTCAGGACGCAAAGCACAAATTTGACGAAACAACTCGTTTTTTCGAGATTTCCTAAACTTTAATGATGACCTTGGCTACCGATAGCCGCTCGAACAGCCGTTAAAAACTCATCGACATCTTTAAATTCGCGATATACCGATGAAAAGCGTACATAGGCTACGCCATCAAGGTTACGCAACTGTTCCATAACAAAATCGCCAATAATTTCAGCGGGAAGTTCACTTTCATTCGCTTCTTGCACCGAACGCAACACACTATACACCGATTTTTCCAAATCATCAGCAGAGACCGGGCGTTTTTCCAATGACTTTTGCATACCATTACGCACTTTTTCGATATTAAAAGCAACACGTGTCCCATCTTTTTTAATCACCAAAGGCAAGCGTAATTCAGCACGTTCAAAGCTGGAAAAACGTTTGTCACAAGCATCACACTGACGGCGACGGCGAACCGCCGAACCATCCTCAACAACCCGCGAATCAACAACTCGGGTGTCATCATGTGCGCAAAATGGGCAATGCATATGGATTACAAGTCGTAAATCGGAAAACGGTCCGTCAGCGCACGGACTTCTGTGGCAACTTGGGCATGTACTGCCGCATCTTCTGGTGCATTCAATACTTGAAGTATCATTTTACCAATCAATATCGATTCTTGCTCTTGCATGCCACGCGCTGTAATCACCGAAGTGCCCACGCGAATGCCCGATGTAACAAAGGGTGATTCAGGATCAAAAGGAATCGTGTTTTTATTGGTCGTAATATCCGCCGCTTCCAAAGCTGCTTCAGCAATTTTTCCTGTAATGCCTTGCGGGCGAACATCAATACGGAACATGTGACAGTCTGTTCCGCCTGAAACCACACGCACCCCGCCATCCATTAATGTTTTCGCCAATACACGTGCATTGTTAATGACTTGCTGTTGATCTTTTTGGAACATATCACCTAAAACTTCACCAAAAGCCACCGCTTTAGCCGCAATCACATGCATCAACGGACCACCTTGAATGCCGGGAAAGATATGTGAGTTTAGTTTTTTCGCCAAAGCATCGTCATCCGTTAAAATCATGCCGCCACGCGGGCCGCGCAATGTTTTATGGGTGGTTGTGGTCATAACATGTGCATGCCCAACAGGTGAAGGGTACACACCTGCAGCAATCAAACCTGCATAATGTGCCATATCAACAAATAATATTGCACCTACAGAATCCGCAATCTGACGCATGCGGGCAAAATCAATTTCACGCTCATAAGCCGAGGCTCCGCCAATAATCATCTTAGGCTGATGGGTTTCTGCCATTTTTTGCATCACATCATAATCAAGGCGTTCATCTTGCTCAGCCACACCATAAGCAACCACATTATACAAACGACCCGAAAAGTTAACGGGTGAACCATGGGTTAAGTGTCCGCCATGGGACAAATCCATGCCCATAATGGTATCGCCAGGCTTCAATGTCGCCATATATACCGCCATATTGGCTTGAGAACCTGAATGGGGTTGCACATTAACGTGTTTAACACCAAAAATCTCTTTAGCGCGCGCTTGTGCCAAGGCTTCAACCTTATCCACATGCTCACAACCACCATAATAACGGCGCGAAGGATAACCTTCGGCATACTTATTGGTCATCACTGAACCTTGCGCTTGCATCACCGCTTTAGAGACAATATTTTCGCTGGCAATTAGTTCCAACGTATGTTTTTGCCGGTCTAACTCACTTGCAATGGCATCAACCACTATTTTATCACTTAAATCTGCTTGAAAAAAATCTTGACGGTTATTCACGACACAAAACTCCAGTTATTCATTTATCAATCAACACTTCGCGAACCAAAAGGTAACGACTCAACTCACATTTCAACAGCTACAGAAATAAAGGATGGTGGTTTTGAAGTGTTTTAAACAGCACCATCTTTTACCCCCAAACAAAATAAGGGCCCACAAAGGAGCCCTTATCATCAATAAAAAGTATGCAAAAGCCTAATTAAAACGACGTTCGCGAATACGTGCTTTCTTACCACGCAATTCACGAAGATAATAAAGCTTAGCCCGGCGAACCCGACCATGACGTTTCACTTCAATGCTTTCTAACATAGGTGAGTGCAATGGGAAAATACGCTCAACACCAACATTGCTCGAAATTTTACGCACCGTAAAACTGCTTGAAATACCTTTGTTATGACGGGCAATCACCACGCCTTCATAAGCCTGAATGCGTTCACGTTTTTCAACTTTACCGCCCTTCAAGTCTTTAAAATCGACTACACGAACATTCACACGAACGGTATCGCCTTCACGAAATTCGGGAATATCACTACGAATTTGATCGTTTGTTACATCATCTAAAGCACGCATTTAACTCATCCTCCAACATATTACTGGGACAGCCTATCAAGGTAAATTGCTAAGGCAGCCCTCACAGAAAGGTGGCGCACCTTACCCACACCCTGAATAGAATACAACCACCCATTTTCCTTAGGCATATTTGAAACATCTAAACCATGCCCTGTACCAAAAACAATCAGGTGTTTTCCTTTTTTCTGCCTCATATCTTGCGGCTTTATGACACAAGCATCTTGAGGCGGCTGCGCTGAAGTATACCACAGTTGATAATCTTCATCTGCAAGCACCTCTTGCAGGTTTGACATCACCTTCACCTGCCGCATCACCTCACGCCGCCCTTGATTCAGTTGCCCGCGTTTGCCTTCAAGCCAATGTCCCGTTAAATCATGGACAAAGTCTTGCATCGCCGCTGCTGGATGCACAATATAAACAGGCGAAACATCATAAAAGGCACATGTGCGGGCAAAATCATGGATATCAATAGATGAAATCGATGTTGCAGATGATTCACCATCTTTATTGAATACAGGTGCATGAATAAGCGCTACAGCAAACTGATTATCCGCCATTCATCACCTGACCCTGTCTATGGTTTAAAAGCACGTCCCTATTTAACTTTACGTTGCAAATAGTCCACAACCAAACGTACACCTGCGCCAG
>CAZWPS010000007.1:8310-22517 GCA_964635775.1 uncultured Zetaproteobacteria bacterium
CCCTATTTAACTTTACGTTGCAAATAGTCCACAACCAAACGTACACCTGCGCCAGTTGCGCCTGCAACAGGAGAAATATCTGTTCCTTTCATGTTCCACGCTGTACCTGCAATATCCAAGTGTGCCCAAGGAATATCATCTACAAAACGCGATAAGAAACATGCCGCAGTGATGGTTCCCGCTTCGCGACCACCTGTGTTTTTAATATCGGCTATTTTGGAGTTAATTTGCGCTTGATATTCTTCAAACATAGGCATTTCCCACACTCTATCATGTGTTTTTAACCCTGAAACAGTCAAACCTGCCTTCATTTCTGCCGATGTTCCCATCAAACCCGTTGCCTGACCACCCAAAGCAATCACACATGCCCCTGTAAGGGTAGCAAAGTCAATGATTTCCGCAGGTTTTTGTTCTGCCGCATAAGCCAAAGCATCCGATAAAATAACGCGCCCTTCAGCATCGGTATTTAAGACTTCGATGGTCAAGCCTTTATACGTGGTCACAATATCACCTGGTTTATAAGCCGCTGCGCCAAGCAAGTTTTCAGTGGCTGGAATCATACCCAGCACATTGATGGGCAAGTTCATCGCCGTAATTGCTTTAAAAATACCCAATACTGCCGCCGAACCACACATATCAAATTTCATTTCGTCCATTGCCGCAGCGGGTTTGATGGAAATACCGCCAGCATCAAAGGTTAAACCCTTACCCACCAAAGCAATCGGCGCATCATCATTGTCTGCCCCATGATAAGATAGGGTAATAAAACGTGGCTCTTTAGCCGAACCTTGATTCACTGCCAACAAGGCCGTGAAACCTGCTTCGGTAATGGCTTGTTTATCCATCACGCTCACGCTGAGTTTAGGGTGTGATAATGCTTCAGCCTGCTCACCCAAATATTCAGGTGTACACACATTACCCGGCTCATTACCCAAATCACGGGCGAAGTTAGTGCCTATAGCAATAGCCTGCCCAACCTGCGCCGCTTGGCTTGCCTCTTCCTTATCCGACTTGTCCACAATAATACATACCGACACTAACGAAGGCTCAGCTTTATTTTGTGTCGTTTGGTATTGTTGAAAGGTATATAAACCCAAGATGAAACCTTCACTAATTGCCTGAACTTTATCAGCAGTACTCGCGCCATCAATGCTTAACTCGCTTAAATAAACAGCAGCATCTTTTGCCCCACTATGGTTGATTTTTTGAGCTGTTTTGGCTGCTAAGATGCGCAACTTTTGCAGTGTAAGCTCATTTTCATCACCTGAACCCACAAAAATAATACGTTGCTTAGCCCCATACAGGGTGCGTATTTTTGCAAAATCACCTTGATGATCTTGGCTATCAAGAAAGTGATTTACGCTAACATCATCGTGTTGTAGCGCTTTACCCGACGGGCTAAGTTGCTGATTTTTACCCAATGATAAGATAATAGTGTCACTCTGTTCTAAGTCTGTTTGAACATGAATCTGAATCATATATACCCTCGCGCGTCTTATATTTAATAATGTGGGCAACATTAATGTGGCTTAAGCTGAATGGCTATGCTCAAAGTGCAAACAAGCTGGTATAATATCCGCCATCACAGCCATTATACCTCGAAAAATACTCAAGCATTGCACTTGGATGCTAAATAGAACATGGTGTTCGCAAGCAAATCAATCTAACGTGAGCATGAAAGGAAAACCATGAAAACACCATTACATATCGTATTATTTGAGCCTGAAATACCACCAAACACTGGAAATATTGCCAGACTTTGCGCTTGCACCAACAGTCAATTACACTTGGTTCACCCGCTTGGCTTTGATTTGTCTGAAAAACAAGTCCGCAGGGCAGGACTAGACTATTGGCAACATTTAGATGTGCAACAGCATGATAACTGGGATGCTTTAAAGCTCTGGTTACAAAAAAACATCCCTTGTGAACCACGCTTATTTGCTTTAACCACCAAAACAAAAAAAGTGTATTGGGATGTCGCGTATCAAGCCCATGATGTACTGGTATTTGGCCCTGAAACACGCGGTTTACCAGCCTCCATTCGCGAAGAAATCAACACCTTAACCATCCCCATGCGCGCTGATGCACCTGTGCGCTCGCTTAATCTATCCAATGCCTGCTCTATCGTTGTCTATGAAGCCTTAAAACAACTCGGATACCCTGATATATAAACAGCCAATCACTTTTCTTTCTATTATTTTGCTTCCTGTTATTATGCGCCGCCCTTTGAAGTCAAGGGGCTTAGTATTTGAATCGAAATTGAGGTAACAAACATGTCCCGTAATTTAAGAAATATCGCCATTATTGCCCATGTTGACCATGGTAAAACAACATTGGTTGATGAATTATTAAAACAATCTGGCACATTAGATGCCATGCGTGAAGATTTAGAAACTTGCGTCATGGATTCAAACGATATTGAAAAAGAACGTGGCATTACTATCTTGGCAAAAAACACAGCCGTCACCTACAACGGCACACATATTAACATCGTTGACACCCCTGGCCATGCTGATTTTGGCGGTGAAGTTGAGCGCGTATTAAATATGGTTGATGGTGTGGTATTACTCGTTGATGCTGCTGAAGGCCCTATGCCTCAAACACGTTTTGTAACGGGTAAGGCATTGGCACTTGGTTTGAAGCCAATCGTGGTTGTGAATAAAATTGACCGTGATGGCTCTGACCCTGATGGCGTGGTTGATAAAACATTTGATTTGTTTGCCGCTTTGGGCGCATCCGATGAGCAGCTTGAGTTCCCCGTGGTCTTCGCTTCGGCAAAAAATGGTTATGCCATGATGGATCACACCCAAGAGTCAGATAATATGACATGTCTATTTGAAACGATTCTTGAGCATGTTGAGCCGCCAAAAGGCGACCCAGAAGCAACATTGCAAATCCTTGCAACGACTTTAGATTGGGATGAATATATTGGACGCATTGTTGTTGGGCGCATTGCCAACGGCACAATTAAAGCAGGGCAGCAAGTGGGCGTGGTTCACGCTGATGCTTCACAATCCAATTTTAAAGTCAGCAAACTTCTTGGTTTTAAAGGTTTGGAGCGTATTGAAATTGATTCCGCTTCAGCAGGTGACTTGGTTGCAGTAGCTGGCATTGAGCACATCAACATCGGTGAGACAATTACCGATAAAGATAACCCTAAAGCATTACCCGTGATGACTGTAGATGCACCCACTTTGAGCATGGAATTGCATGTCAACAAATCACCACTTGCTGGTCAAGAAGGTAAATTTATTACCACGCGTCAAATCCGTGACCGTTTATATAAAGAGATTCGTACCAATGTAGCGATGAAAGTTGAAGAAACAGATTCTGCGGATATTTATAAGATTTCTGGACGTGGTGAGCTGCATATTGGTATCTTGCTTGAAAACATGCGCCGCGAAGGTTTTGAAATGGCAGTGTCTCGCCCTACGGTGATTATTCGCGAAGAAAATGGTGTTAAAAAAGAACCTTATGAACATGTCACCATTGATGTTGAGCAAGAATATCAGGGTACAGTGATTGAAAAAATGGGGCAACGCGGTGCCGAGATGACAAGCATGGAAACAGCCGATGATGGGATGACACGCATCGAATTCATGTGTCCTACCCGTGGTTTGATTGGTTATACCTCTGAATTCTTAACCGACACACGCGGCACAGGCACGATGAACCATGTCTTTCATTCTTATGGTGACTTTGTTGGTGCGCTGCCCGGTCGTAAAAATGGCGTTTTGATTGCCAACGGTGCGGGTGAAACGGTGTCTTTTGGTTTATGGAAAATCCAAGAGCGTGGCAAGTTGTTTATGGGCGCAGGCATTAAAATTTACGATGGCATGATTATTGGAATTCATAGCCGTGATTCTGATTTGGTTGTGAATGCCAGCCGTGAGAAGAAACTGACCAACGTTCGGGCATCAGGCACGGATGAAAAAGTTGATTTGGTGCCGCCTTTGAACTTATCGTTAGAACGTGCCATTGAATTCATTTCCGACGACGAACTCGTGGAAATCACACCTGTAAATATTCGTTTGCGTAAGCGTTTATTATCAGAAACTGAGCGCAAACGCTCCACACCGAAAAAAGTAAAAATATGATAAACTAAAACTTCTTAAGTTAAGGCTTTCGTTTTAAAAGGCTGCAAGTGAAAACTTGCAGCCTTTTGTTGTTTCGCAGCTTTTTATTGTTTCAATTTGGCTTTAGACATTCTTTAGATACAACCCCACAGTCGGCAAAAAAGGGCTTGGATACAATGGGTAACTCACCTTATTCCGCGCATTTTTTAATGCTTTTCAGCTTTTTAATGCGCTTGCCCTGCCCCCATGCATAACAATGCTGGAAAGAGGGGTAAGCTTCTGGTAACTTCCGATCCCGAAATGAGCCAACTATTAAATAATCAAACACGTTTTATCTTTGTAACAGGTGGGGTTGTATCTTCTTTGGGCAAGGGCATTGCTGCGGCAAGTCTTGCTGCTTTATTTGAAGCTCGCGGTCTATCGGTAATGATGCAAAAGCT
Organism: uncultured Zetaproteobacteria bacterium; assembly: GCA_964635775.1. Lineage (GTDB taxonomy): Bacteria > Pseudomonadota > Zetaproteobacteria > Mariprofundales > Mariprofundaceae > Ghiorsea. Next base: position 12,827 of record CAZWPS010000007.1, read on the forward strand.
TGACCCTTATATCAACATTGACCCAGGAACCATGAGCCCCTATCAACATGGTGAAGTTTTTGTAACCGACGATGGTGCAGAAACTGACCTTGACCTTGGTTACTATGAGCGTTTTACGCATGCAGAAATGTCAAAACGCTCCAACCTGACAACGGGTCGCGTCTATGATTCAGTGATTCGTAAAGAGCGCCGTGGCGATTATCTTGGGGCAACGGTTCAAGTGATTCCACACATTACAGATGCCATTAAAGAAGGCATTTTATCGCTGCGTTCTCCTGATGTGGACATTGCATTGGTCGAAATTGGTGGAACAGTTGGTGATATTGAATCATTGCCATTTTTAGAAGCTATTCGTCAACTTCGTTTTGAACTGGGGCGGACGCAAACTGCCTTTATTCACCTTACCTTACTGCCTTATATTGCGGCTTCTGGTGAGCTTAAAACCAAACCAACGCAACATTCAGTGCAAAAGCTGCGTGAGATTGGCATACAACCTGATGCCTTATTGTGTCGTTCTGAAAAAGAAATATCCTTAGCTGAAAAGGATAAAATAGCCTTATTTTGTAATGTTGAAAAAAAAGCAGTCATTGCCTTGCCTGATGTGGACACCATTTACGCCGTACCTTTGGTCTTGCGTGATGGCGGCTTGGGTTCTGTGTTATTAAATCAATTTAACATTGATGATACTGAGCCTGATTTGAGTGTTTGGCGTGAAGTGTGTGAAAAAATTCGTTCGCCTGAACGTATGATACGTGTAGGTTTGGTGGGTAAATACATTCAACTTGCCGATGCTTATAAGTCAATCAATGAATCATTAATTCATGGTGGCATGGCACATGATGTGCGTGTTTTGGTATCTTATATTGATGCTGAATCATTAACCGACGATTTGTCCACATTAAAAGATGTTGATGCCATTTTGGTGCCTGGTGGTTTTGGTGAACGCGGCACAACGGGTAAAATGTTGGCGATTCAGTATGCACGCGAACACAATATCCCATTTTTTGGTATTTGTTTGGGCATGCAAATGGCAGTCATTGAATTTGCACGTCATGTTGCTGGTTTAGAAGATGCAAACAGTAGCGAGTTTAATGCAAACACAGCCCACCCTGTCATTGCTTTGATGACAGAATGGGAGGAAGAAGGTGAAATAGTGCAACGTGATGCCTCTTCTGATTTAGGTGGCACAATGCGTTTGGGTGGTTACCCTTGCAAAGTCAAGGCAGACTCTCATGCAGGCAGGGCTTATGCAGTTACAGAAATTCGTGAACGACATAGGCATCGTTATGAATTTAACCATACCTATAGACAACAACTTGAAGATGCAGGTTTGGTGGTATCAGGCACATTACCCGATGATTCGTTGGTGGAAATGGTCGAAATAAAAAACCACCCTTGGTTTGTCGCTTGCCAATTTCACCCTGAATTCTTATCACGCCCTTATGCGCCCCACCCTTTGTTTGCAGCATTTGTCGGCGCTGCCAAACAACAAGCGGAGCAATCATGAAACAGCATCATATCCAAGTTGCAGACTTTAAAATTGGTAATGATTTACCTTTTGTATTGTTTGCCGGACCTTGTGTCATTGAAGGCGAAGACTTCAGCTTAAAGGTTGCTGAACAAATTCGTGATATTGCGTCTTCGGTTGGGGTTCCTTTTGTCTTTAAATCTAGCTTTGATAAGGCTAACCGTACTAGCGTTGATGGTTTTCGCGGTCCTGGTTTGGTTGAAGGTTTGCGTATTTTACAACGTGTTAAAGATGAAGTGGGCGTACCTATCATCACCGATGTACACACACCAGAGCAAGCCGCTCCAGTGGCAAAGGTGGCTGATATTTTGCAAACACCTGCATTTTTATGTCGGCAGACTGACTTTATTGTGGAAGTTGCCAAAGCTGGTAAACCTGTCAATGTCAAAAAAGGTCAATTTTTAGCACCTTGGGATATGCCACATGTGTTAGAAAAGGCAAAATCAACGGGTAATGCTGATATTATGCTATGTGATCGTGGTACAAGTTTTGGCTACAACAACCTTGTATCTGATTTTCGTTCATTGATTGTCATGCGGCAAACAGGTGCGCCTGTGGTTTTTGATGCAACACACTCAGTACAACAACCTGGCGGTCTTGGCGGTGCAACAGGTGGTAATCGCGAGTATGTTCCCGATTTGTCGCGAGCGGCAGTTGCCGTTGGTGTCGCAGCCTTGTTTATGGAAGTTCACCCTGATCCTGACCGCGCTCAATCAGATGGTCCAAATTCCTTGTATTTATCCGACTTAGAACCCCTGCTTCTTCAGTTAAAAGGGATTGATGAAGTGATTAAAGCATATTAAGAACATGTTATTAACGCTGTTTTAATGCAAACACGGCAGCATTGATAAATATTGAGTTAGCTACAGCACACCAATCATACGTGAAGCAGCACTTCCCTCAAACATGGTTCATGCATATTGAGTGTTGTGGTTATATAAAGGTTTAGAAGTTAAAAATAGAAAATCGTCAGCAATGGGGCTGATTAGGAGATAAGTAAAGTGAGTGAAATTGTAAGTGTACATGGCAGAGAAATTTTTGATTCCCGTGGCAACCCTACGGTAGAAGTAGATGTGCGTTTGGCATCTGGTGCGTTTGGCCGGGCTGCTGTGCCAAGTGGCGCATCAACAGGACAACGTGAAGCCGTTGAATTACGTGATGGCGATGCGCGTTTGGGTGGTAAAGGTGTTCGTAAAGCTGTTGCTTTTGTAAATGGCGAAATTGCCAAAACTGCTGCGGGTCTTGATGCTGCGGATCAACGTGGTTTAGATCATGCGCTGATTGCTTTAGATGGTACACCAAACAAAGGACGCTTGGGGGCGAACTCAATTTTAGGTGTCTCTATGGCTGTGGCAAAAGCACAATCAGCTGAAGATGAAGTCTCATTATTTCAACATCTTGGTGGTGAAGATGCCGTTTTAATGCCTGTGCCTTGCATGAATGTAATCAATGGTGGTTCACATGCAGACAACAGCATTGATTTTCAGGAATACATGATTGCACCTGCTGGTGCTTCAAGCTTTTCTGAAGCTTTGGATATGGGGGCAGAAGTATTTCATGCTTTGAAGTCTGTATTACAAAAGGCAGGACATGTTACTGCGGTCGGTGATGAAGGTGGTTTCGCGCCCAATTTAGGCTCCAATGAAGAAGGTGTAACGGTCATTCTTGAAGCCATTGAACTCGTCGGGCTAAAAGCTGGCTCTGATATTGTTTTAGCAACCGACATGGCGGCATCTGAGTTTTATAAAGATGGCATGTATGTGCTTGATGGTGAAGGCGGCCGCAAGCTTGATTCAGAAGCGATGGTTGATTTGATTGAATCACTTTGTAAGCAGTATCCTATTGTTTCTGTTGAAGATGGTTTGGATGAAAATGATTGGGCTGGTTGGAAAATCTTAACGGAACGTATTGGCACTCAAGTTCAACTTGTTGGTGATGATTTGTTTGTAACCAACCCTGAAATTTTACAAGAAGGCATTGATAAAGATATTGCCAATGCTTTGTTGGTAAAAGTGAATCAAATTGGTACATTAACTGAGACTATTGCTGCTGTCACCATGGCACATGATGCTGGTTACCGCTGCATGATGTCGCATCGTTCGGGTGAAACTGAAGATACAACGATTGCTGATTTGGCAGTGGCATTACATTGTGGGCAAATCAAAACAGGCTCAGCATCACGCTCGGATCGTATGGCAAAATATAATCAATTACTTAGAATTGAAGAAGAGTTGGGTAGTCGTGCAAGGTATGCAGGTATTGCTGCTTTTTCGCGCACTTAATTTCATAAGAGCCTTAATATTCATTGAAGGAAGTGCTGATGAACGCTGCTTTGAGGAAGCGGTCATTTTAGATGCCGCACCACTAATCATGCGCACATTAGCAACTTCCTAACATGAAAAAAATTCGTTCTTGGCTGCTGTATAGTCTTGGTTTCATTGTGGTGGCACTCATGTTGTGGGATTTTATTTTCTCTGAACATGGTTACTTTGTGTTTGAGCAAGAACGTTCAGCTTTAGTGCAATTTAAAGATGAAATCAAGCAGCTTTCAACAGAAAAGGAACGATTAAACACTGAAATCATTCGTTTAAGGGATGACCCTAAAGCACTCGAAGAAGTGGTTCATCAGGAGCTTGGTTATGTGTATCCTGATGAATATATGCTAATTATGCCGACAAAAAATCAAAATAATAATGAAATAAAAGGGAGTGAAGATGAGTAATGTAATAACTCGTTTCGCACCATCACCAACTGGGTTGATGCATCTTGGCAATGTGCGCACAGCACTGTTAAACTGGATGTTTGCCCGCAAAATGGGTGGCAAATTCTTGCTTCGATTTGAAGATACAGACCAAAGTCGCTCTGAACAACAATATATTGAGGCTTTAAAGCAGGATATGTTGTGGTTGGGATTGCAATGGGATGATGAGCCGCTGTTTCAATCTGCCCATGCCGAACAACATCGCAAAGCCTTGGACAAACTCAGCGAAAACAACCTTGCTTACCCATGTTTTTGTACTGAAAACCAATTAAACTTAGACAGAAAGCTTGCCACATCACGCGGTTTACCACCGCGGTACAGCGCCCGTTGCAGGAACTTATCTGCGGAAAAAAGAGCCGAGCGTTTGGCAAGTGGTGAGGCGCATACTTGGCGTTTGGCAGTACATGCTGATGCAGGTGAAGTTGTTGTTCCTGATTTATTACGTGATCATGTTCATTTCTTACGCAAAGATTTAGATGACCCTGTGGTCGTGCGTTCAGATGGTACATTTACCTTTTTATTGCCCAATGCGATTGATGATGCCGTTGATGGTATTAGCCATGTATTGCGCGGTGATGACCACTTGACCAATTCAGCATACCAGGTTTGGTTGTTGGAATCATTGGGTTATACAGCGCCTGTGTGTTTGCATCATGGTTTGTTGCTGGGCGAAGATGGGGCAAAATTATCCAAACGAACAGGCAGTCATAGCGTGGCTGATTTAAGAGAGGCAGGTTTGTTTGCAGAGGCTTTGCAGCAAGCCATGCTACGTTTGGGACACCCCAATATACCTGACCATGCAACAACTTTAGAAGCCTTAACTGCATCATGTGACATTGAACATATATCCACCTCATCCGTGCGTTGGTCCAATGAAGAAATGTGGCGTTGGCATACGAAAACATTACATGCACAACCCGCATCCATGCTTGCGCCACTGCTGATAACAGCCTTAAAAGCGCATGATGTCTCCCTTGTTGAGGCACAAGCCCTTGATTTCACTAAAATGTTGGCTGGAAACCTCAATAAAGTTGAAGATGCATTATTATTTACACGTTTGTTGGATGAAACGCTATTAAATGATGCCGCCGTGCTTGCTGTGCAAGAAAGTGGTGTTGAATTTTTTAAGCAAGCCAAACAAACATGGCAAGCCCTTGAACAAGCCGATTGGAAAACATGGACTTCAGCGCTTAAAGAAGCCACAGGTTTAAAAGGTAAAGCCTTGTTTTTACCGTTGCGTTTTGCTTTGAGCGGGCAAGCCCATGGCCCTGAAATGAGTCATGTGGTAAGCTTTTTGGGTAAAAAAGGGGTAATTTGCCGCTTAAATGATGTGTTAGGTCGCCTATAAATGTCTGTTTTGCACGTTTACAACGCACTCTCACGTCAAAAAGAGCTTTTTAAGCCTTTGCAAGAGAAAAAAGTGGGTATGTATGTTTGTGGTGTCACCGTTTACGATCATTGCCATGTTGGACATGCGCGGGTGATGGTCGTTTTTGATACCATTTACCGTTGGTTAAGTGCATCAGGTTATGATGTTCATTATGTGCGTAACTTCACTGATGTGGATGATAAAATCATTCAACGTGCCAAGGTTTCGCAAGTATCGATACAAGCCTTAACCGATGAAATGATAACCGCTTTCCATCAGGATATGGATGCTTTGGCTTGCCTTCGTCCTGCACTTGAGCCTAGAGCAACCACGCATATGCCTGAAATGATTGCCATGATTCAAACACTGATTGCGCGTGACTTTGCTTATGTGAGCACGTCTGGTGATGTATTGTATGCTGTGCGTCAGTTTCATGATTATGGTCAACTTTCAGGAAAAAATATCAATGAATTGGAATCAGGCAGCCGTGTTGAAGTGGATCATCACAAACGCGACCCGCTCGATTTTGTCTTATGGAAACAAGCCAAAGCAGATGAACCATCTTGGCATTCGCCATGGGGACAAGGGCGACCAGGTTGGCATATTGAATGTTCGGCAATGAGCTGTAAACATTTGGGAAACAGCTTTGATATTCATGGTGGTGGCATGGATTTGAAATTCCCACACCATGAAAATGAAATTGCCCAAGCTAGAGCTGCAAATGATGGTGAGTTTGCTAAATATTGGCTACATAATGGTTTTGTTAACATCAATGCAGAGAAAATGTCCAAGTCTTTGAATAATTTCTTCACCATTCATGAAGTATTGGCAAAATATCCTGCTGAAGTGCTGAGGATGTTTATTTTAAGCACCCACTATCGCTCACCATTAGACTTTTCCGATGCCGCTTTGGATGTGGCAAAAGCGTGTTTGGATAGATTATATGAAACCAAGCGCAGGATTGGTTTCATCGCTGAAAAAACTGCGTTACCTGATGCTTTTGTTGCAGCCATGAATGATGACTTTAACACAGCCGAAGCCATTGCAGTCTTGTTTGAGAACTGCCGCGCTTTGAACAGGGCTTTAGACTCTGGCGAAGATATTCAACACTATTGGCAACAATTTTCGGGCATGACTCAACTTTTGGGCATTGTTCAACAAACATCTGAAACATGGTTTCAAGGTGATGCTGTTCATGACACTGCGATTGAAGAGATGATTCAAGCCCGCAATATTGCCAAACAAGAGCGTGATTTTACCAAAGCAGATGCCATTCGTGCTCAATTATTGGAGAAAGGTATTGTTTTAGAAGATAGTGCGACAGGTACACGATGGAAAAAAGTATAACGAATCAATGTCATAAATTGCGTCAGCCTTGGCTGTTGGGGCTTATTGTTGTATTCTTGCTTCTTTTTAGTTGGATTTTTCAGCTTCATTCGCTGCGCGATGCAGTCACGATGTTGCCTGTTACCACATTTACACTTGAGTTAAATTGGGTATATCTTCTCTTTTCTCCTTTCTTCAATACATTAGATACGCTGAGTTTTTTAAGCGCTTCGCAACATCTGTCACTCATATTATGGCTATTAATACTACCAACATTATGCACTTTATACTCAGCCTTAAAACAACAACTGCCTTGGCTAAAGCTGGTGTTGAAAGTGCTGAAAACATTGCTATTGAGTGTGTTATGTTTGCTTTTTTTATACGCTACAGCGGTGCTTATGCCAAGGGCTATGGGTGCATTACATGCTCAAGATAAGGATGTTTTATTGGTTGATTTTCATAGTCATACCAACCATTCATGGGATGCTAATCATTTTTTCACGGCTGAACATAATCGATTATGGCATCAAAAAGCAGGTTTTGATGTTGCTTTCATTACCGACCACCAAAGCTTTTTAGGTGCCGAGCAAGGCAAAAAGGATAATCCCGCCTCTGCTCAAGATGGTGTGATGCTGCTTTCGGGGCTGGAGGAAGTGTATCAAGGTGTACATGTGATGGCATTGTGTGCAGATAGCAGTATTTATGAGGTCAGTAAAACAGGTTGCAAGCCTTTGTTTGTGCAAGCAAATCCAAGTGATATTGAAAGGTTAGCCATCACCCATGCTGATGGGCAAGGTGTTTTGGCAATTGAAATTCATGATGCTGCACCTGTGGGTTTAGAGGAAATTAAAAATAGAGACCGCTGGCTTGAGCAAGCCAAGAAGTTTAATATCGCCGTGGTCTATGGCTCGGATAATCATGGCTGGGCATTTGCCGCTTCAGCTTGGAGTGCGCTGCTGATTCCAGGTTGGCAAACGATGTCTGCTGATGCCTTAGAACACGCAATTACACAGCATATTCGTGATGCTGGTTTTACTGCGGTGCAAGTGATTGAGCGTCATATGGTTGAATCTGCAACATCGTGGTTGGGGCATATAACCATGCCTATTCAGCTGTTTTGGCGCATATTGTGCAACTTATCTATGGCAGAGCGTCTGTCTTGGTTGTTGTGGTGCTGTTGTTTGTTGGCTTTATATGACCGCAAAAACATACGCCAATACATTGCTCGCTGTTAAGGTTTATTCCATTTGACTTGCCTTGACCGTTATGTGTTGCGCCTTTGGTTGCTTCCTTTTTTAGGCATTCTCTGCTTGGTTGCTTTTATCTTTATCATGCAAAACCTATTGATTTGGTTGCCTGTATTGATGCAACACCATGCTTCACTGGACTTAGCAATGCATTTATTCCTCGGTTTGCTACCTAATATTCTTATCATGGTATTGCCGATTGCCTATTTCTTTGCTTTACAACGCACGGTGACAACCTTGCAAGAAAGTAGTGAATTGGATGCGATGTATGCTGGTGGCTGCTCGATTGTTCAAATTTTTCGCCCCGTATTGGTTGCTGGTATCATCTTAATGTTGTTGATGTTATGGATAACGATGCAACTCGCACCTTGGGGAAAAGTGACAACTTACAATACCATAGAGCAGCTTTCTGCTTTAAAAGCAGAGCCGAGCTTTGCCCCCAAACGTTTTGTGCAAGGCATCGAAGGGATTACTTTTTATGTGGAAGGTGAAAACCCTGATGGCTCTTATGCCCAGGTGATGTTTGCAGATAGTCGTGATGATGCGAACCAGCCTGTAATCTATGTGGCAAAAAAAGCAACATTCTCAAACTCAGATACGGGCATGTTGTTATTACTTGAAGATGGTGATCAAATCAGTGGGGCAAAGGAGAAGTTGCGTGCCATACATTTTGCACAATACAGCATTCATATCCCCTTGGATTTAGAAGGAAGTTACCGCACATTAAAGCCAGAATCAGATCCCTCTTTTATGGATGGATTTGCCTTGTATGACTCTTTGCAGCAAGAGCCAATCAAACTTAAAAACCAAGCACAATGGCATGATCGTTTGCTAACACCTTTGATGTTACTGGTCTTGTTTTGTTTTGCGATTGCTTTGAGTATGCAAGTTAAACGTAGCCAAGGTGGGGGAAGATTTTTTATCGCCATTGCTTTGATGGGATTGATCAATCAAACGCAGTTGATTGTGTATAATAAGGTGACATTAGATGTTTTACCATGGTGGTCATTGTGGTGTTTATTGTTCAGCTTTGGCTGTGTGAGCTTGTGGTTGCTGTGGCATGCTAATCGTTATGGCAACCTACAACATCTTTGGCAGAGGCAACGTATTGGATAAGCATTTATGATTTCAATGGTCATGTTTTGTGGGCTTATTTATATGCCTGACATGGTTATACCGCGTTGTTTTTGTGGTGTATCACCATGATATTTTTGCCAATTTGACATTATGGGAAATATTGTATGCTTTATTTTGGGGCATACGCTTTGACCTTGCTATAGCCATGTCTTTGGGCTTATGTTGTTTATTACTGTCTCGTTTATCGGCATATCGTGGTTTGCTGTGGTATCAATATGCTTTGTTTTTCATGCCATTATTCATGGTAACTCAAACAGCCGATACACTTTATTTCCAAGACTCAGGTCGTCATCTTAGTTTTGATATGTTGAGTGCAGGTGGCG
>CAZWPS010000008.1:0-20885 GCA_964635775.1 uncultured Zetaproteobacteria bacterium
TTTTTTTTTTTCAAGCAGAAGATGGCATACGAGATTCGCCTTAGTCTCGTGGGCTAGGAGATTGGTATAAGAGACAGCATCAATACCGCTTGGGTTACCTCTGATTCCATGTTGCCAAATTATCAAACAGATGAACGCATTCTCATTAATCAACTGGCTTGGGGACTCAATATTCCTTTTGCACAACAACACATCAACACATGGTCAACGCCTCAACGTGGCGAAGTTGTATTGTTTCGCAACCCAGACGATGACTTACATATTTGGATGAAACGTGTGATTGGTGTAGCGGGTGATCGCATTCATTTTTACAACCATGAATTATACATCAATGGTATCGTTTGCAGCAAAAAAAGTCGTCATCGTGAACAGCTTATGCGAAAAGATGGCTCGCTATCTCCAAGTTATGATGTTTGGCCATCATATCTAGAACAAAATTGGGAGGCGATTATTATACCCAAGGGGGAAGTGTTTCTTTTGGGCGATAATCGTGGCTCTTCAATTGATTCTCGAACATGGGGAAGCGTCTCTGTCCATTATCTCAGCGGACAACCTTTATTCCGCCTTTGGCCGATGTCAAAAATGAAATGGTTAGCCGAATAGGTTTACAAGCAGCCTTGACACTCACGCCTCGCCAAACCCACAAGTGCTGGCCATATATAGGTTTGACCCATGCTTCAAAGCTAGAGCTTCTGCCAATAAACGTGTCTTTTACAACCATGCCATGAGTAAGGAAGCATCATCAAAGTAACGCTGAGCCATACCATAAAACGGCATCACTAACTTTTCTGCGCCATTTACTTATCTGAATTCAGGAGGGTCTTATTTAAGGTATAAATGATAGTGGTATGCATCACTTTGAATATCCATCAAGGTTTGAGGCTCTAACCCTTGATCAATCAGTTTGCGGCGCAAGTCTTTCAAATCAATATTTGCATCATGAATATGCTGATGGACATGTTCGGGCATAATGTTTTCAAGCTGCAAAGCATTATCCGCAGATAAGGTGATGTGTATGGGTTCTTTTTCCTGAAGTTTGATATGAATGTGTAATTCTTTGGCAGAACCTTTGTAAACAGGAGTGTCTTTTGTTGGGGTGCTGCCGATTGACCAATCCATGCTTTCTTCCATGGTATGGGCGCTGATGGCTTGCTTGAGAATCGGCCACCAGGGTAATTGAATATTTAACGTTTCCATCTGTGTAATCAACCCCTGAAAAACACGCATTAAGAGGAATAAGTCCGCAGGACCAGCCGAGCGAAACCACCAGCGTTGATCGCCCAACAAATCTGCAACTGAATCACTTAAATGCCATTTTCTGCTATCAAAAGGGCGAGGCTCAATAAAGGGTTGGAATAAAAGTTGTGTTAATTGTGGTAGTTTTTCTTCAAGAGGCTTGAGTTTTTCAGCATCAAAACCCAAAGCAACAAAAGCATCCAGCAGCACCACATTACACTCGCCTCGGCTGTTGAGAATTAATTTTAATAGTGCCATGCGGCGTGTTTTTTCTATACTGACCATGCAGCCAAAATCCAGCAAGATGGTCTGAGGCTGCGCATCATCATATTGAAAAAACATGTTGCCAGGATGTGGGTCGCCATGCACAAGACCGAATTCAAAAAGGCTCTGAAACATGGTGTGCATCAATGTGCGAGCAATGTATAAACGTGCCAGCAAAGGCCAAGTGGCCGCTTCGGACAAACGCACGCCTTCCACCCATTCCTGTACCAACACATTGCGGCGACATAATAGAGGAAAAACGCGCGGAACATGTAACCCTTCAACGCTCATATCAGAGGAAAACTTAAGCTGTTGCTTCATTTCATGCAGATAATCCAACTCATCGTTTAGGGTGTCGTTGAGTGTTTTTTTGTAGCTATTCAAATCAAACGCCCATGTTTTGACAGGACCTGCAGCAGGCACCAAACCCGCCAGCTTTATCTCAGCATTGATTGCGATGGCAATATCAGGGTATTGAACTTTCACCGCAACGCTTTCACCATCATTCAAACAAGCGCGATGCACTTGCCCCAATGATGCAGCGGCATGACTTTCTTCAATACTGTTGAGCATCAATGGCACAGGTTGTTGCCATGCCTGTTCGAGAACGGGTTTGATATGTTTCAATGGCCATGGTTCAATGCTGGTGGTGAGCTTGGCATAGGCAGTATCATCGCCCATGCCTGCTAGAAATTGCCCGACCTTCATGGGTAAACCACGCGAATTGCCGAGTAGTTCAGATAAGGCATGACGGGCGGTCTGTTGGGTGCGCTCATTTTCAGCTTTACGAATCCGCCGCATAATCCAGACCATGCGCAACAAACGAAAACCGCGTTGAATGATGCTGAATGTCTGGGTCAGCATGGTGGCATTGTCACCTGTTTGCTGTAAGAGCTTGAATCAATGCCTTCTTGCAAAATAAGTACGATAGAGCCATTTTCAACCCACCAGCCATAACCAAGGCGATATTCCACTTGGAAACCCAGCGCATCTTTCAAAAAGGCTGCGCCAGCTTCGGGATTAGGCAAATTCAGGCGTGCAGCAATCGCGAACTGCATTAGCTTTGAGCCGCAATGCGCTCACCAGTATCCAAATGAAAGTGGCTGGCTTGGACGCTGATTTGGCGTTCTCCAAAATAATCAATGTAATTGGATGTCCAATGATCCCAAAGCTTATCGGCTTGATTATGCCATTGCCATGAGCAGTCGCAAAGCTGCTCAAATAAGGCGGACATCTCTGCGGAAAATTCGCCTTCGATATTGGCTTGATATAAAATCTTTTTCTCGCCCTCACGGTAGGGGTCTACATACAAACGCACACGTGATAATGGCTGCACTTGGGCATCCACAATCGGGCAATCAAAGATGATGTCAAAACGCTCGCGACCACGCGAATTATCTTTTGCTTTGGCACCAAAACTTAAGGTCGCCGACTCATAAACATTTTCATTTTCTGTGTATTCTGATATGAAAACAAAACCCATAAGGCGTTTAGGTTCATGCAATAAGTCCTGCATAAAATGCTGAGCCTCGGTCGGCACATCAGGTAAATTCTGGATGAGTTTTTCAGCCCCCTGAATCAACTGCGTATCCTGATATGCATCGAGTTTGAAGCTTTGAAATGTCATCAAGCCATACTTATTCCAAGCACGTGACCAGCCCATTTTCCGAGACTGCCGATAAGATTCCAGCATGTTCATAAAGAAACAGAGAATACGAGGCGGTTTATCCTGTTTGTTTAGGCTCGCTAAAGTCTTCTGATAGGCGGATTCATCTAAAATTTGAGGGTTTATCATTGGCTCATTATCCATTGTTGCGCATTGAGTTCAAGTTAATTGCTGTGTTTAAGCTTAAATCATGCCTCTATTGCTACCATAAAAAGGTATTAACATGAACACAATTAGATTTTCAGGCTTTCGTGTGCTGGTCATCCACAAAAAAGCCGCGCAATCGCATTAAAATATACCTATTCGCCAAGATGCCACTGTCAGTTTTCAGACGGTTACTTTAAATCAGCCTACAACCAGCCTTGACACTCACGCTCCACCAAACCCACAAGTGCTGCCATATGATCATCCCGCGCATTTAATGCGGGAATATAACGCAAGTCTTGTCCGCCTGCTTGCACAAAATAATCACGATTCTCCACTTTGATTTCTTCCAAAGTTTCCAAACAATCAACTGAAAAACCAGGGCAAATCACATCCACATCTTGAACACCTTCAGCGCCCCATGATTTTAATTGCCCTGCCGTATATGGTTTAATCCATGCTTCACGGCCGAAAATAGACTGAAACGTCGTTAGCCACTGTCCTTCATTCAAATCTAGCGCTTCTGCCAATAAACGCGCCGTTTTACGACAATGGCATGGGTAAGGGTCACCATCATCAAAGTAACGCTGAGGAATACCATGAAATGACATCATTAACTTTTCTGCTTGTCCATGTTGCTGCCAATGTTCACGCACCGAATTCGCTAAAGCTTGAATATACGCTGGCTCATCATGGTAGGCTGTTAATAAACGTAAATCAGGTACGCGCCGCCATGTTTTAAGCACATTAAACACCGCATCACTCACTGCCGCCGTGGTACTGCCTGAATATTGTGGGTACAAAGGCAAGACCAATATTTTCTCACATTTTTTATCTCTAAGTCTGTTGAGTGCCTGCTCAATCGAAGGTGAGCCATAAGTCATCGCCAGTTCAACATGCAGGTATTGGGGATATTTATCAGCGAATATGGCGCGTAATTTGCGCACTTGTTGTTGGGAATGAACCATCAACGGTGAACCTTCATCCATCCATACACTTTGATAAGCATGGGCTGATTTTTTAGGGCGAATATTCAAAATCACCCCATTCAACACAAACCACCACCATAAACGCGGGCTTTCTACCACCCTTGGGTCACTCAAGAACTGCTTTAAATAACGCTTTAAGGCTGAAGGCTCTGCGGCATCAGGTGTTCCTAGGTTGACCAACAATAAACCAACACCAGGCTTTTGTTCATGCTCAAATTGCTGTTGCGCTGTGTATTTCATGCGTGTTTAACCCCTTTCCATCGCGGTGTCTGTATCATGCTCAGACAACGATAAAACAAACTTGGCTGCAACGCTACCGACTGCCCCTCACCCATCAATAACCAGTCTTTAGGCATAGGCATATTCGTTTGCAGCAATCGTGGTAAATCTTCAGCTTGGCTAATCATCACCGATGCATCACGCTCTTTATCCATCTTTTGCAATAATGCTTGTAAATAAGCATGGCGCGTAGCAACAGGGCATACTTGCTGGACATTCATCTTCGGTATCGTTGGCCCGGCAGCGCCCCACAACCACAGCCCATGAATCGCCGTGCCTGCTGCTGTTTGCATGGAAGATTGATACAACGTCATTTGAATTTCCGTTAAAATACGCATCCACACACCAGCATCAATACCATCAGGTTGTCTATTTGGCAAAGAATTACCTGATATTCGAGCAAAATCAATAGCTTGAACATCCCAAACACGATCACACACCACAAGCAAAGCACTGCCCAACTGATGCAATGACATCCCCTCATCAACCAGCAAAGGATTCAACACTTCACACACGCGAGCGGCATCATGTGTTGACCAGTCCAACATTGGTTCAGGCATCACACGTAATTGTGAGCCTGTTAAGCGTGCATGGTAGGGTGAAGCCAACCAAAATTGCTTGCCTTGAGCAGCCTCATCAATCAATGATGCCAACCATGCCGCTGCCGCAATACCATGCATATCTGCAAAATAAGATAATGGTGTCCAAGTGTTTGCCTCAACTTGCCACAACTGTTGTTGACCAAGCAATACTTTTTCCCAAGGCTTTAATGCAGGGTGTAAGTGTATGCCTGCCTCAGATGACAGCAATGCATCGGTAATCACCACCCGCTCTATCATTGAAATACCCGCATCAAACCTGCCACCTTATGTTCTGTTTCCATTTCTTCATCTTCGGCAACGGAATCTGCCACAATCCCTGCACCTGCCGCCCAGTGTAGTTGATTTTGCCAAAACCAAAACGTGCGAATCAAGATATTCATGTCCACTGTACCATCCCATGCCACATAACCCACACCTCCAGTGTAAGGACCACGCGCTTGAGGCTCTAGTTCATGGATAATCTCCATGCAACGCACTTTAGGGCAACCGGTAATCGTGCCTCCTGGAAACATGGCTTGCAATACATCTAACATATCATATTTCGGCTCAAGTTGTCCCGATATATTCGATGCAATATGTTGCACTGTCGCATATTTTTCAATCACCATACATTCATCCACCACAATACTGCCTGGCACACAAACTTTGCCCAAGTCATTACGCTCTAAGTCCAACAACATAATATGCTCCGCTCTTTCTTTTTCAGATAAGAGCAACTCATTGGACAACACATCATCTTGCTCACCTACGCAACGCTTGCGTGTGCCAGCAATAGGTCTTGTTGATACCCTACCTTGAGCACTGATGGAAAAAAGACGTTCTGGTGAAGCTGATATAATACTTAAATCACCAGCTTGTAAAAAACAGGCGAAAGGGGCTGGGTTGACCAACCTTAATGCCGCATATAGCCCCGTAAGCGCCTCTTTATGATAAGGTCTTTGCCAAAATCGAGCAATATTGACCTGAAACACATCCCCTTGACGAATATATGCTTTAACTTGCTCAACAGCATCTTGGTAATTGCTATGACTCACTTGAACTTCTGCAGACGAACAATCTGGGGCAGGTTGAGCTGATGTATGTGCCAACAATAAACGCTCCACCATATCCAATTCAGCTTCTGATTGCGTCGATGAAAGGTAAACTTTTTGCTCAGCAGGCGAAAAACAAAGACACCAATGCGGCTCATGTCGCCAAATCACATCACCTGTTAATGCGGTTTTGGCTTGGGGTAAATCTTCAAAAGCATGTACCGCTTCGTACGCTACATAAAAAATATGTTTTAAAGTTGGGAAATCAACACCATGTTCTGCCGTTAAAGAACGTCGCCAGTGTGTAAAAAAAGAAGCGCTTTGCTGAATATCAGCCAAACGACATGAGTCTCCAGCCGCCGATACAAGAAACTGCCTGCCCGAACCTTTAGGGTCTTCGAGTAAAGCAGCACACATGGACGATGCATGTTGCCAACATTGATGCGCACTATGGGCATCAATAGGGCAATCAATGATACGTGTATAAAGCTGAATATCTGGTTTTATTTGAATTTTCGAACGATTACAGATGCGTTGGTGCCGCCAAAACCAAAGGAATTAGAAATAGCCACATCAATTGCCACTTCACGCGCTGTATTGGGCACATAATCCAAGTCACAACCTTCACTTGGATTCTCCAAGTTCATGGTAGGCGGAACAATACCATGATGCACTGCCAACACTGAAAATGCAGCTTCAATACCACCTGCTGCACCCAATAAATGACCTGTCATCGACTTTGATGATGACACCATCAATGCCTTAGCATGATCACCAAATACATTTTTAATACCTTGGGTTTCACATAAATCACCCATAGGTGTAGACGTGCCATGCGCATTGATATAATCAACATCTTCTGGATTTAATTGCGCAGCTTTTAATGCTGCTTGCATACAACGTCCGCCACCTTCACCCTCAGGTGCTGGTGAAGTCATGTGAAAAGCATCACCAGACATGCCATAACCCACCACTTCAGCTAAGATGTTTGCGCCACGTTTTTGTGCGGTTTCAAGTGATTCCAAAACCAAAACACCAGCACCTTCACCCATCACAAAACCATCACGACCATCATCCCAAGGACGTGATGCTGTTTCTGGACTATCATTACGCGTTGAAAGCGCACGCGCCGCAGAAAAACCACCCACAGCCAACTCACAAATACATGACTCAGCCCCACCTGCAATCATAGCATCCGCTTCACCACGGGCAATCATCTCAAAAGCATCACCAATAGCATGTGTACCTGTTGCACAAGCTGTTACTGTTGCCGTATTTGGGCCTTTAGCACCCGTAAGCATTGATACCCAACCCGAAACCATATTAATAATGGTCATAGGGATAAAGAAAGGTGATATTTTACGCGCCCCACCTTTATCATATGCCCTTAATGTTCGTTCAATCGCTGGCATGCCGCCAATGCCCGAACCAATTGCCACACCAACCCGTTGCGCGTTTGCATCCGTGATTTCTAAACCCGAATGTTTTAACGCTAAATCAGCAGCGGCAATGCCGTAATGGATAAATGTATCCATTTTACGGGCATCTTTTTTATTGATGAACGCGCTGACATCAAAATCACGAACTTCCCCAGCAATCGTAC
The DNA here is from genome assembly GCA_964635775.1 of uncultured Zetaproteobacteria bacterium. Classification (GTDB taxonomy): domain Bacteria; phylum Pseudomonadota; class Zetaproteobacteria; order Mariprofundales; family Mariprofundaceae; genus Ghiorsea. The sequence goes on from CAZWPS010000008.1 coordinate 7,815, forward strand.
AAGCCATACCAGCAGCTTCAGCATCAAAACGCGAAATCCGCGCAATGCCCGACTTGCCCTCAATGAGGTTGTTCCATGTTTTTTCTGTGCCTGTACCTAGCGGAGTAACAAGCCCTACACCAGTAACAACAACGCGTTTATTCATCAATTAGTCCGACTTGGCCGCGACATAATCAATCGCATTTTGTACACTTTGAATGCCTTCTGCATCTTCATCAGGAATTTCAACACCAAATTCCTCTTCAAATGCCATCACAAGCTCAACGGTATCGAGTGAATCCGCACCCAAGTCATCAACAAATGATGAATCAGAGTTGATTTCACTTAAATCAACGTTTAATTGATCAGCAACAATTTTAATGATTTTCTCTTCAATTTCTGCAGACATAATGTCCTCCCATTTGAATGTAACAACCTTAATCAGGGACGCCTTCTAACGTGCGTTTACACGTTTGGCAAGTACCCCTTGCTTTACAGACCATTAAAACACGGTCTTTTTTTACATATACATGCCACCATTAACATGTAAAACTTGCCCTGAAATATAAGCCGCACCATCACCAGCTAAGAACAATACCGATGCTGCAATGTCTTCAGGTGAACCCAATCTTCCCAAAGGAATCCGTTTTTCCAAAGCTTTTTTTGCTTCGTCACCGAGTTCTTCGGTCATGGCTGTGGCAATAAAACCAGGGGCAATCGCATTCACTGTAATCCCGCGCGAGCCAACTTCTTGCGCCAATGAACGTGTCATGGCATCAATACCGCCTTTAGAGGCACAATAATTAAGCTGACCAGGGTTGCCCATTGAGGCGACCACCGATGAGATGTTAATAATACGCCCAAAACGTGCTTTCATCATGGGTTTTAACACCGCTTGTGAAGCATAAAACACTGAATTCAAGTTGGTATCAATCACAGCTTGCCAATCAGCTGCTTTCATTCGCATCGCCAAACCATCTTTGGTAATACCCGCATTATTAACCAACACATCCAAACGACCAAAATGTTTCAGTGTCGCTTGCACAAATGTTTTGACTGCATCACCGTCGGTAACATCAACAACAAAAGCTTCAACTTCCCCGCCCAAAGCACGCAGCTTTTCTGCAGCTGCGTTCACCGTGGTTTCTCGTGTCGCACAAATCGCTAAATGGTAACCTGCTTTTGCCAAACCTTCTGCCACAGCAAAACCAATACCACGGCTTGCGCCCGTTACAATCGCTACTTTTTGTTCACTCATGCTGTTGCCCCCTGTTCTGCAATCGCTTTATCCATCAAATCTAAGGTGAGTACTGAAGCAACTTTAATATTTTTATCCACACGGCGCACCAAACCTGCCAACACTTTGCCTGGACCCATTTCCACAGCCTGTGTCACACCTTGCTCACTCAATTGTTGCACTGTTTCTGTCCAGCGCACAGGCGAAACAAGCTGCTCAACCAAAGCTTTTCGGATATCAGCAGCGGCAGTCAGTGTGCAGGCTCTGGCATTGCTCCACACGGGACAAGTTGGTGTATTTAATGTCAAATCTGCTAATTTTTCCGCCATCGCATCCGCTGCACCTTGCATCAATGGCGTATGCGATGGTGCCGATACTGCCAAAGCAAGCGCACGTTTTGCCCCTGCCTCTTTTGCCGCCAGCATCAAAACCTCAACTGCCGCCACATGACCCGCCACCACCAGTTGACCAGGGCAATTAAAGTTTGCCGCCCAAACTTGATGTTCTTCATTTGAAACCTGCGCACACAAATCAGTGACCACAGCCGCATCAAGCCCAATAATAGCCGCCATTTTACCCACGCCAGCAGGAACCGCTTCACTCATCGCTTGCCCGCGAAAAGACACCAAAGCTACAGCATCTGCAAAACTCAAAACACCCGCCGCAACCAGTGCCGAATATTCACCCAAACTATGCCCTGCCACTTCTCTAGCGACTGCTCCGCCACGCTGCAACCACAAGCGATGTAGAGCCGTAGAGGCCGTTAACAAGGCAGGTTGCGTAAATGCTGTTTGGTCTAATTTGGCTTCAACATCATCCACCACTAAAGCAGCCATATCGTACGCTAAAACATCAGATGCCTCATGAAACGTTTGTTTTACAATCGTTTCAGTCTTGATGAGTTCAGCCAGCATGCCTTTAGACTGCGAGCCTTGCCCTGGAAAAAAAAACACACTATCTGAGCCCATTCATCGCTCCCTTTTCTATCATTCTTACATCATTATTGTCTAAAACATGCTGTATCCACTGCGAAAAACACACTATCATATCATCCAATGACGATGTTAAAGCTCAAAACAAGGCAATCGCAGCTAAAGAAAGTGCTGATTAACGCGACCAACGCAATAAATTAGCGCCCCAAGCAAAACCGCCTGCAAATGCTTCAAGCAACAAAAGCTGCCCTGTTTTAATATTGCCTTTGCGGTATAAGTCGTTTAATGCCAAAGGCACGGATGCCGCTGAAGTATTGGCATGTTGTGCTACCGTCAAAGCCACTTGTTTGCTGTCCATTTTTAGTTTTTTTGCTGTTGCATTTAAAATACGAATATTCGCCTGATGTGGCACCAACCAGTCCAAGTCTGCTTTACTAAGCTGGTGTTGTGCCAACACTTCATCCACCACTTCCCCAAGTTTGGTCACCGCAAATCGGAAGACTTCATTACCCTTCATCGAAATCGCCGCCACACCTGCCGCATCGGTATTCATATCCAATCGATCATTATGCGGACTTGCGCCTGGATGTGCATGTTTCGCCATCAATAAATCGCGGTATGAACCATCACAATGCAACACTGAACCCAAAATGCCATGTTCAGCATCTTTTGCTTCCAAAACCACAGCCCCCGCACCATCACCAAATAAAACACATGTATTTCGATCTGACCAATCCACAATACGGCTCATGGATTCAGCACCAATCAACAATACACGCTTGAACATACCACCTTTCATCATACCATCAGCTTGCGCCAAACCATAAACAAAACCAGAACATACCGCTTGAATATCCCAAGCAGGAAAACCTTTGCCGCCTAATTTATGTTGCACCACGCTCGCAGTCGAGGGAAACACCATATCTGGTGTTGTTGTGGCAACAATCAAGGCATCAATATCATCAATGGATAAACCTGCATCATCCAAGGCTTGTTGTGCCGCTCGGCTAGCCAAATCGGAAGTATATTCATCTTTAGCAATAATATGACGTTGGGTAATGCCTGTACGCTCACGAATCCAATCATCCGATGTGTCAACAATCGTCGCCAGCTCGGCATTGCTCATGATACGTTCTGGTAAATAGCCACCTACACCAACGATATGTGTACTTATACTCATGAAGAAGCCTCTGCCATCGCGTTCATACTCTCAATCGTACGCTCAATCAAATTGGCTTCAACCTCGCGTATGGCAACTTCAATCGCACACACATAACCATGCACATCTGCCCCACCATGGCTTTTCACCACAATGCCATTTAAACCAAGCAATGGCGCACCATTATGTTCACTCGGATGCAAAGCACCTTTCACCCGCCTTAAAGCTTTACGCGATAACAAAGCACCCGCTTTGGCGCTTAAACTCGACGTGAGCTCGCGTTTGATTGTATCGAGCATCAATTTGGCAACGCCTTCCATCGTTTTAAGCGCAATATTGCCCACAAAACCATCACACACCACCACATCAACCTTATCCGAAAACAAGTCTGTGCCTTCCACATTACCAATGAAATTCAAGTTGGAATCACGCAATCTAGGCGCAGCGGCTTTCACCACATCAGTGCCCTTACCTTCTTCGCTACCAATATTTAATAAACCCACGCGTGGTGAGGCAATACCTTCTGCAGCCTGCAAATAACAACTTCCCATCACCGCAAGCTGAACAAGATGTTCGGATGAACAATCAACATTGGCACCAATATCTAAAAAGAAAGTGCCACCATCTACCGCTGGAATCATCGAAGCCAATGCCGGTCTATCAATACCAGGCAATGTTTTTAGGATAAATTTGGAAATGGCCATCAATGCGCCCGTATTACCCGCGCTCACCAAAGCATCCCAATCACCATCACGCACTGACCTCGCTGCCACATGCATGGAGGATTGTTTCTTGCGGCGCACAGCAATGGCTGGTGAATCATCCATGGCAATCACTTCGCCCGCTGGCACAAGTTCAACCAAGGACTCAAGCCCGCGCGCTTTTAAGGCAGGCTCAAGCACTTCAACCAAACCACAAACAGCAAACTTCGCCTTCACCGAAGATGAAGACAATATTTGCTTTAAAGCATCAAGAACCACATCTGGAGCAGCATCACCACCATGTCCATCAAGAATAATGCGTGGTAATGGCTGTGCAACAGCTTGTGTCATTAAGCTTCCGCAGTTGCTACAACCTCACGACCTTTATAATGGCCACAGCTTTGACATACATAATGCTGGCGGTGCATTTCACCACATTCAGTGCATTCGCTCATGCCTGAAAGTTTGATGGTGTCGTGAGAACGACGCATATTCCGTTTTGAGGCACTGGTTTTTCTCTTTGGTACAGCCATGTCATACTCCTTTCGTTATCAACAACGAAATAAATTCACGCTTTCGCGATTTTTTAATCAAAACCCGATAATGAAGTTATCAGGTATCAAACTTTAAACCCTGCAATGCGGCAAACGGATGTTCCTCACGTTGACCATGACAAGCACAAGTATTGTCATTCAAATTCACACCACACTGCGGACACAATCCTTTACACGCTGGCGAACACGCCGCCATAGGTTGCCAAGCCAACCAAAACTGCTCGCGCAACACCGCCAATATATCCAATTCACCTGGTGGCAGCAACACCTCATGCTCAATAACACTTTCTGTATCATCATCAATCGCTTGAGGCTGACCCAAAACAAAAGATAACGACACATCATGCCGCGCATCCATCATAAAGTCAGCATTACACCGACCACATTGCCTTGGCACCATCATCTTCCATGTACCTGACAAAACAAACTGCTCCACCGACGGTAACAAGCTACCTTGCCACACCATATCACCCAATAAGGTCGATTTTTTACCTAAAACATCAAAACTTTCATCCCTGAATAGTGCCAAAGGAATCGATATATCCCAATGCCTACCTTTTTTTGTAAGCGATTGAAGTGTAAAGGTAAATTTGTCGCGAAGGGTGTTCATCCAAGCTCCATATCATGTGTTATTTCACCATCATTACTGCACAGAAAAGGGGTGCATTATGTAGAGATGCACACAATGGTCAAGTTTAGAGAATATACTAGCCAGCGTAATTGTATGAAGTGTTCTCTGCTTTACAGTGCCTTGCTCCTACGCTCAGGTTGAGCCTGCCTACACACTTGCCACATCAGACCCCTCAACTGCGTTCGGAATGACAAGCATGCGATTGAATACGGTTGCCCTACTTTTCATGATTTTTCGGCTATTTTTTCGTCATATAAGTCGGTTCAAAAGATAATTGACGGTAGGTTTTAAAACGTTCACGCGCAGCTTGTTTTAAATCATCATCCCAAGCATCCACAAAATCAACAATATGAGAGAATCCAGAGAGTTCAACAGGAACTTCAAGCCCGCCATTGATTAAAACTTGAGGCTTATTATCACGATTAATTGATGTTGCCAATAAAATGGGTTGCAAGGCATTCTTTGCCACATCACCACGCGCAATCGCATGCGGTAAAAATGCTTCGGCTTGAATCGTCCATAAACGCTCATCAAGCAAGTTCATAAATTCATCATCTGGACAAAGAACCAACACATGGGGTAATAAGCGTTTGCGGCGCTGCAGTAAGTGGGCGATGCCCGTGATACGATCTGCTTTGTCTAAGGATTCGAAATGAACTTTGCTATCCATCAGCGATAATGCTTTTTCCATGTTTGCATGACCAGTAATAATGCCAGCAAAGGCAGTATAAAAGCTAATATTTGAGCCGTATTGGGTTTGACTTCATAACCAAAACCTAATATCACTGCCGTCAGCAATAACCACAAACTAGGCAGCTTCCACGACCAATCACTTTGTTGCCATTGACTGACTTGCCAGCGCTGTGAAATGCGCGCACACCACCACATACTGCATAAACCAATACTAAACCCAACCAACATATCCAATGGAAAGTGAACGCCACCATAAATTCTTCCGTAAGCGGTCAGTACAAAAAATGCAAAGAGTAAATAAGCAAATTTCATTTTATCATGCCATATCAATAACGCCAACATCGCCATCACACCACATGATGTTGAATGTCCCGAAGGAAAACTGTAGTTGAACAAACTATGTCCTAATAGATGCACATCATCAAAAACCGCAGGTGGACGCGGCAACTCAAGGCTACGCTTAATGATTTGCGTAATCACGCCAGAGAGTGTGAGCGCCAACAACCCTGCCAGACCAAGCCTTAAATGCGTCAACATCAACATCGAGAGCAGCAAGACCAGCACCATGCCATCACCAAATCCACTGCAAACACCCATGATTTGGTCAAAAAATGGGCTATTAAAACCATTAATCAACAAGAAAAGCTCATGATTCCAAAACCAAGTCGGGATAAGTAAGCTCACAAAGATAACAACAGGCAATATCACCTTACGGCATGGATGCACACAATATGGCATCGCTTAACCGCCCGCTATTTTGGCTTGAATATCGTGCTTTTCGAGTAAGATAAGCAACTTTTCGCGATGATCACCTTGAATTTCAATATGCTGATCTTTCACCGCCCCACCTGTACCAAGCTTGGCTTTAAGTGTTTTGCAGAGCTTTTTGAGCGCGGTATTATCCAAGGTTAAGCCCGTAATTAGCGACACATTCTTACCGCCCCGCCCTTTACTTTCGCGCTGGATTCTAACCCCTTCTTTCGCAGGGTTTTTAATCATCGCTGTTTTGTTTTTCACAACAGTACGCTTCTTTTTACTGCTCGGCTGTGATGATTTATGAATCAATCCAGACTCGCTGGAATACACCAATACCCGGTCTGAATTATCTGACATATGCCAGCCAATCCGTATGTTGAGCACTACGCCCATGGACTACATCAAAATATTTACCCTGCAATTGCTCAGTAATAGGACCTCGCGAGCCTGTACCAATGGTGCGCCCATCAAGCTCGCGAATCGGGGTCACTTCAGCTGCTGTTCCTGTAAAAAAGGCTTCATCTGCAATATATACTTCATCGCGGGTAATGCGTTTTTCAATGACTTCATAACCTGATTCATGGGCAAGTTGGGTAATCGTAGCCCGTGTAATACCATCAAGTGCACTGGTTAAGTCAGGTGTATAAATCTTACCATCACGCACCATAAAGAAGTTTTCACCACTGCCTTCTGCCACAAAACCATCCACATCCAACAACAAAGCTTCATCATAACCATCTTTGAGCGCGTCAGAGAGTGCCAACATCGAATTGATATAATTACCATTGGCCTTGGCTTTACACATCGTCACATTCACATGATGGCGGGTAAAAGAAGATGTGCGAATACGAATCCCTTTTTCCAAAGCATCTTGACCCAAATAAGCACCCCAATGCCAAGCAGCAACAATCACATGCGTTTTCAAACCATCGGCGCGTAAGCCCATCCCTTCTGAACCGTAAAATGCCATAGGACGCAAGTATGCCGAGTCTAAATTGTTCATTTTAACCACATCAAGCTGCGCCTGATTCAGCTCGTCTTTAGAGAATGGCATGTCCATATTCATAATTTTAGCAGAATTAAACAATCTATCCGTATGCTCTTGCAAACGGAAAACCGCTGTCCCTTCTTGTGCATGATAAGCACGCACACCTTCAAAAACACCCATGCCATAATGTAAGGTATGGGTTAAAACGTGAATCTTCGCATCACGCCAAGGAACCATTTCTCCATCAAACCAAATGAATCCATCTCGATCTGCAAAGTTCATCATTTTATCTGTTCACCTTTTTCTATATATCATTGTTATTGTTCATACTTATTGGGAAACTTGATTCTGACGTTCCCATAATACCCGCTGTTCTAAAGCGCGGGATAAGGTGTATTCATCCAAATATTCAAGCTCGCCACCTTCAGGTACACCACGGGCAATTCGTGACACCTGTAGCTCATGATGGGCATAACGCCGCGCAATAAAGTGTGCTGTCGCCTCGCCATCCACAGTGGCACTGGTTGCTAAAATAAGCTCACGAATATCGCCATTCGCAATGCGTTTATCCAGCGCAGAAAAACGTAGTTGTTCAGGTCCAACGCCATCCACAGGGCTTAATCTGCCATGCAAAACATGATAACTGCCCTGAAAGTGTCCGCGCTCCAACATCAATACATCCACAGGCTGCTCAACAATACAAACCAGTGTGTGCTGACGTTTAACATTGTCACAAATGTTACAATGCACATCCGTAGCAAAACCGCCACAGCGCGGGCAAAAATGTACTTGCTGATGCAAATGTTGCAAAGAAGAAGCAAGGCTTTGCACTTCATGCTCAGGTTGTTCGAGCATGTTTAACGCCAAACGCATGGCTGTTTTAGGACCAACGCCCTGAAAACTGCTCAATTGCTCGACCAAACGCGCCAACGGCTCAGGCATACCTGAAAGATGATGCATTATAAGGAGAAACCAGGTGGTAAAGGCATGCCTGCCATCATCTCTTGTTGCTTCGATTTACTGCTTTCCTCTACCTTTTGCATCGCTGTATTCACTGCCGCTGCAACCAAGTCTTCGAGTAATGCTTTATCATCATCTTGCAACAAACTCACATCAATATCCAATTTTTTGACCTGATGATGACCCGAAACAACCACCTTCACCATGCCACCACCCGACTCACCAGATACTTCCAAATCAGCGAGTTCAGCTTGCATATTTTTCATGTTTTCTTGCATTTTTTTGGCTTGTTGCATCATTTTGCCAATATTCATGGTGCTCCCCTGCTTTTTTTCACAATATTATCTTCATCTTGAGCCTTGAGAGGTGTAAACCATACATCATTGATCATACCGCATCTCAAACAAGCGATTGCTACGTTCAAAGTTTAACCTTAAACCGCACTATTTTTAGATTGAAGCCTCATTAAATCAGCGTTTACCCTTGCTCAATGCCCGCAAGATACCAAGTTGGGTCTTCACTATTGGGGTCATGTTGGAAAATCCAACGCTCATGGTTTTCACTGCTTTCTTGTTCAACCACTTGACCTGAAGCATCCAAGGTTTCTTCCTTCAACAATGCCGTAAACTGAACTGCAACCCAATCCAAATCTGCTTCACACCACATCTCTTCAATCACCGCATTTAACATACCCACTTCAGTTTTGGTGGTTTTATCTGCCAGCTTTTCAAGGTCACTTGCAATATATGATACCACATCAGCAGTACAAAACAGGCGAATATCATCCATGTTTTTAGCGTCCCAAGATGCTTGCATACGCACAAAAATATCACGTGCTGCTTGCAAAAACACATCTTGATCAACATCAGGCGTCAGCACAGATGCGCTTGTATTGGCAGTGGTAAAAGCATCGTTTTGCTGGTCATCATGGGCAGCATTTTGCTCTGGAAATTGCCCAGAGCCATGTCCAGCATGGGCATATTCAGGCTGTCTGCGTGCTGCCCCAGCAGAGCGGCGTATCAACCAAAACAACGCCAAACCAATGCCTGCAAACAACACAATATCCATCAAGTTAATGCCCTCAAAAGAACCGCCAAAGAACATCGCACCCAATAATCCACCCACCGCCAAACCACCAAGCATACCCATCATGCCTCCTGATTTTCCAGCCTGTGTAGGCGCTGCTTTTTGACTGTTAAAATTCTTTTGTGGGGCAGGTTTCGTAAAGCTTTTTGATTTATTAAACGATTTACCAAAACTTCCGCCTCCACCAAAACGTTTGGCTTGGCTATGTTCGGCAAAACCTATCATGCCTACAAACAACGCTAAGAAACTGAATATAAATACTTTTTTCATCATCTAACCCTTCCTTTTTTCATTGGTGAACATCATTTGCGCCACCTGAGTTTGAAACATCGCGCGCCGCAGCGCCTTATTCTCAACATCTTGTACACTTTGAGCAAGTGCGCGTAAGTCGTGGCAGCTTAAATCATGTTGAATACGCTTTTTTGTGACTTGGCGTATGCCAGCACCAGCATGCACTTCTGTCCACACTTTACGTAAACCCTGTAGCTTACACCGCTTAAAACATTCAATACGAATTTTTTCATGAAAATCCAAACGAATCATATCGCCAATCACCGAATGATTCACCGCCAAAATCAAACCTAAAGAGCCATCTGGCTGAGGTCTTATGGCAAGCGGTTCACTGCGTTCTGCCAACATATTGCCCACAATATCCGCCCAGCAACGTCTTAAGATGCTGATGCTAGACAAACGCAACATCCGTTCAGGGCTAAGCATTTTATTCACATGCAAATGAATCGGCTTAAGTTCAGAGGCTTTACGACGTGCCATCAGTCAATCGTGTTGTTAAAAGGGCAGTTTCTTGCCACCCAAAATATGGGCATGCAAATGAAACACCTCTTGACCGCCACCTTCGCGCACATTAATCACAACACGATAACCCGCTTCAAGTTTTAAAACAACATGAGCAACATGATCCACCTTATCCATCCAAGCACCCAGCAAAGCAGGGTCTTTAACATCGCTAAGCGTGGGAATATGTGTTTTAGGAATCACCAATACATGGGTAGGTGCTTTAGGATGAATGTCTTTAAAAGCAAACACATCCGCATCTTCATACACCTTATCCGAAGGGATTTTTCCTGCAATAATGTTACAAAACAAACAATCACCCATGTTTTCCCTCCATATCACTCAATTTCCAATCAATATCGCCAATCATAAGTCAAAGCGCCTAATCTTTCATTCGCTATCGCTTTTGGTGCAAGCTTATGATCAACATTTTGACTGCTCAGCAACCAACTAAAATGGATACCATAGTCCAACATTTCATAGTGTATACCCACAATCATCAAGCTGACAAATTCTTTTTTAAACGTACGCGGACTATCTTGCAGTAAGCTTCCATCTAAATACAGATTATGAAAAACAACGTCTGTTTGCAGTACCAACGAAGCATACCACGTTGGCATTGCTTTTGAGACTGATATACTGGCTAAATAATGACTGTTAAAACCAAAACTATTCGGCACATAAGCAAAACCGATAGGTAAATGTCCGCCCAAGCGTAACTCAATCTCACCCCCCAACTGACTCATTAAATTACCCAATGCCGCATGACCACCCACCGCAATATCCCAAAAACGACCTTGAACATCACCGCCAATCTTTCGCTTTTTCATCATATGTACATTCACAATGGGTTCAGTTGGATATTGTTTGGACCAACCTTCATAAATCGTTACACCGCGCACACTATGTACAGCTTCTTGCGTTTTATCTGCCAAAGATAAAGGACCACTCACCCCCAAAGTGATGGCAAAACCATCCAACTGCTGTGCATCAAATGTATACCAAGACTTTTGATAACTTAATACACCTACAAAAGGAACATCCTGTCCTTGCTGCGCGATTGCTGTGCTTTTTTGTGGTGTTTGCATGGTTTGTTGTATCGCCCAACTTTGTCTATGCCATGCGCGGTGGTCATCATCAACAATGGCTTCTGCTGCCTGATGCTGCTGGTATGAAAAAACATTAGAAATTTGAGCATCACGAAAAAAATAAAAGTCATTATCCCATGAAAAACGGGATGTTGTTGCACCTAAGCCACGCATATCTTGTGCCGCAAGTGATAAAGGTAAGCCACAAACACATGCCAGCACAAGCAGCTTAAAGAACATCATCAAGGGGTGCGCGCATCCAAGACCAATGAGTCAAAAACAAGCGGTTTCTGCATTCAATGTTTGCGGTAGCGTAAGTCATGGGTGTCCAATAAAAGCATGGCTGAAATACGATAGCACTATGCGATGACCGACACTTACGCGTTTATATTCACGATGTTTCATCTGATGATCAACATGCACCTTAGCTCAGTCTTCCCTTTGCATAATTAACTTTTCTTTCTCCGCCTTTGACAACTTCTTCATCGCCGCTTCTGCTTGAAGTGCCGCCGATTGATTCACCATATGCTGTTGATAAACCAGTTCAAGAGGTGCTTTGCCACGCAAGTATTTCGCCCCCCTACCCTTTTGATGCTGGGCAAAACGGCGCTGCACATTCGTCGTAATCCCCGTATAAAGTTGGTTACCTTTACAGCGAATCATATAAAGCATCCATGTCGATTCTTTAGTCATGCTTCATTGGCTGTTCAATTTCGCCTATTGATAGACCTTTTTCTCCAATCATTCAATGATTATGCTGCCATAATTTCCTAGCGTCAATGGCTGATTGTACCCTTTGCGTGAACCCTGCGATGAATTGCACATCACCCCAAAGTGTCAAGATAGTTTTTTGTCAATTCTTGTTCCTCAACCTTAAGCTTCTTTTTTCAACTATTGCTGGCTTAAAATACTTTCATTATAGATGTTCATGGGCTTCTTGTATTTGGCTCTTATGAAATTCAATTGGATAAGCAGCTTTTCGCCAGCCAGACATGCTGGCTTTAACATTTTCCACCTGTGTAAAACCAGATTTTGCCAAATATTTAGATGCTTTGGTTGAACGCACGCCCGATTCACAATACACATATAACCGTTTACCTTTAGGGATTTCATCCAGTCGGCTACTCAAGCTTTGAACAGGTATATTGATTGCCCCTGGCACATGTCCATCACGGTATTCGGTTGCAGTTCGCACATCCAAAAATACAAAAGGTATAGCTGAATCATCACCTTGCGACCAATGTTGGTACGCATGTGTTAAGCTCGCGTTTTCATAACCACCTGCACTCTGCTCAGCCATATCACAAGCCGAAGCCGATAGTGTCACTAAAAGTAGCCCGCAAACCATTGACATGAATGTTAATTTTCTCAATTTTAACTCCTGTAAAAGCACCTGCTTTTATTCTTTATTTACTCTTTACACTTCAAACACGATACAATGATAACTATTAGCAAAATAATACGCTGCTTTTTTCACCAGCCGTCGCTTGCAGTTGCATAATGCTTAAATACGCG
>CAZWPS010000009.1:0-20170 GCA_964635775.1 uncultured Zetaproteobacteria bacterium
GGTGAACCCTTTATCCTCACCCGTTCCCCCTCAGCAACAATTGATTGCTGATGTGGTGCAAGCGACATCGTTATTGGTGAGCAAGCATTGGGGTGCTTTGATTGTGTTTGAGCGCGAGGCGGGTTTGAAACACTTGGATGAGAGTGGTGTATTGTTGCATGCGCGTGTGGATGTTGAGTTGATATTAACTTTATTTTGCCCTGAAACACCGTTACATGATGGGGCAATTGTCCTTGCTTTAAATGATGCACAACAACCTGAAATACGTGCGGCGCGTGTTTTATTACCTTTAGCTCAATCAAATGATATTCATGGTGATTTAGGCACACGTCACCGTGCAGCGATTGGTTTAAGTGAAGAAAATGATGCTTTGGTATTGATTGTTTCAGAAGAGCGTGGTGCGGTTCATTTGGTGGAAGATGGTCAGATGAGCGAAGCTTTGAAGGCGGCTGATTTAGCAATTGAACTGGCGAAACGACTATCGAAACTGAAGCTTGATAAGGGTTTGAAATGATGCACTTTATTCATCGATTTGCTTTGCCTTTTTGGTCGATATTAATTGCTGTGGTGCTGTGGTTGCAGGTGCATGGTCAGGGCATGGGTTCTGTGCGCATGGATGTAGCATTACAAGTGCGTGATGTGCCTTCGGGTATGATGATTGTGAATGATTTACCTGAACAAGTGAGCATTACGATTCAAGGTTTACAAGCCCAATTAAACATATTGGATGGTCAGAGTTTATTTGTTTCTGTGGATGCTTCACTGCTGAATTTACCAGGGGTGATTGAGCAGGCTTTAGATGTGGACAGCATTAATTTGCCGATGGGTTTGAAGGTTGAAAAAATACAACCTGATAGTGTGCAGTTGCAAGTGGATCATGTTGTGACACGCAGTTTAGATATTTCCCCAATATTTGATTTACCACAAGGTTGGACGGTGGAGCGTGTGGTGGCTGCACCTGCTTATGTCAAACTCTCTGGCCCTGAAGTATGGTTAAGCACCTTAAATCAAGTGGAGACGGTCGCTATTCGTTTGAAGCATCAACCAGGCATATTTAATGTATCGAGCACATTGGTGCCATTAAGTGGTAAGGGCATTCATTTGTTGGATAAAGATTTAGAAATTCAAGTGCGTGGTGTCTTGAAATGGACACCAGTAGATCGGGTTGAACAACCACGCAGTGAGGAAGAGTAATATGCGACGTTATTTTGGAACAGATGGGGTGCGTGGCGCAGTTAATGCTGATGTAATGACCGCTGAGTTTGCACTCAAACTTGGCCGTGCTGCGGGTGATGTGTTGACCAAACACTTAAGCCATAAGCCACATATTTTGATTGGTAAAGATACGCGTTTATCAGGTTATATGCTTGAATCAGCATTATGTGCAGGTTTGACTGCTCAAGGAATGAATGTGTTGTTGGTAGGCCCTGTGCCTACACCTGCTGTAGCTTATTTGACACGCAGTTTGCGTGCTGATGCTGGGGTGGTGTTGTCGGCTTCACATAACCCTGCTGGTGATAATGGGATTAAGTTTTTTGCTGCAGATGGGTTTAAATTACCTGATGAAGTAGAGCTTGCTATTGAAGCAGCACTCGATGACTTACCACCATTGCCACCGGCTTTGGAGGTTGGTAAGGCAGTGCGCGTAGATGATGCGCGAGGTCGTTATATTGAGTTTTTAAAATCATCATTACCGCGAGGTTTTCGCTTGGATGGTTTGAAAGTGGTGGTCGATTGTGCCAATGGTGCAGCTTATGATGTGGCACCGCGCTTGTTTGATGAATTGGGTTGTGAGGTGATTGCTTTATTTCATGAACCTGATGGTTATAACATCAATAAGGATTGTGGCTCAACTTACCCTGAAACGATGTGCCGTGAAGTGATAAAATCGCAAGCTGATATTGGTTTGGCACTCGATGGTGATGCTGACCGATTAATTGCTTGTGACCAACATGGAAATATCATTGATGGTGATCGGGTGATTGCTATTTTAGCAGACCATTTACAAGCTCAAGGCGCATTGAAAGGCGAGGCAGTGATTACGACTTTGATGAGTAATATGGGTTTGGGTCACTATTTGCAAGCTAAAGACATCGCGATGCCACGTGCGGCTGTGGGTGATCGTTATGTGTTGGAAATGATGCGTGAACGTGGCTGCAATCTTGGCGGCGAACAATCAGGGCACATGATTATGTTGGATTATAATACGACTGGTGATGGTTTGATGACAGCATTGCAATTATTAAGTGCGATGCAAGCAGCAGAGCAGCCCATCAGTGAATTGGCTGCTGATTTGACACTATTCCCGCAAAAATTATGGAATATTGTCATGGCGAAGAAATCAGATGTGTTGAACAATGCTGATGTGCTGACATTGATTCAAGATGCAGAGCAAGTATTGGGCGATTCAGGGCGAGTGAGTGTGCGTGCTTCGGGGACTGAACCCAAGCTTAGGGTGATGGTGGAAGCTGAAAATGAACGTTTGATGTTGGATGTTGGTGAAAAGTTGGTGCAAGCGTTAAGTGTGATTTTAGGTAAAGGCTGATGCTGATGAAAAACATCACTTTCTTAACTATATTAATTTTCATTTTCCAGCCTTGGTTATGGGCCAGTGATGCTTCGGTTTTGCCGCAACAAAACATGGTGGTATCAGCGCATCCTTTAGCCAGCCAAGCAGGTATAGATATTTTACAAAGTGGTGGTAATGCCTTTGATGCGGCAGCGGCGGTAGCACTCACGATTGGTGTGGTTGAACCTATGGGTTCGGGCATTGGCGGTGGTGGTTTTTTTCTGCTTTATATTGCTAAAGAAAAGCGTTATGTGATGTTGGATGCGCGTGAAATGTCGCCTTTATTAGCGGGGCATGGCGAAGTTTATCAACAGCAGTCCAGCATCGATGGACCACAAGCTGCGGGCGTACCAGGCTTGATTGCGGGTGTGGATCATTTGATTCAACGCTATGGTCGTTTACCACGAGAAATTAATGCTTTTCAAGCTGTACAACTGGCAAAAGATGGTTTTGTTGTATCACCACACTTTCAGCGTGTTGCCTCGTGGCGCAAGCAAGCATTGCAAACGAATATGGCAGGTCGTATTTATTTAAAGAATCAGCAAGTTCCTGCTTTGGGTACGATTATTCAACAAAAAGCCTTGGCAGAAACGCTGCTTCGTTTTGTCCATCATGGCGCAGATGACTTTTATCGTGGTGAAACAGCAGGGCGTTTGGTTGCGGATATGAAACGTGATGGCGGTTTGATTCGGCAAGCTGATTTGGCAGCATATCAGGTGATTGAGCGCGACCCTGTACGCTTTTCGTATCAAGGTTTTGAGTGGATTTCGGCGAGTTTACCTTCATCAGGTGGTATCGTGTTGGCAGAAACGCTGGCTATCTTGCAAAATGATGATTTAAAGGCAATGTCAACTGCAACATCGACACATTTATTGATTGAAGCCATGAAATTAGCCTATCGAGATAGAAATCAACATTTAGGTGACGCTGATCAAGTCCATATTCCTGATTTATTGAATCCGCAACATGTACAAGCTTTGCGCCAGCTTATTTCGTTTAAACACGCCACGCCAGCAACGTCTTTGGTCGCGAATCCTTCAGGTGATGCCGTGGATACCACGCATTTTTCTATTATTGACCAAGAAGGTAATATGGTTGCTGCCACATTATCCATTAATTATGGCTTTGGTTCGGCTTATGTTTCGCCCAGCACAGGCATTTTATTGAATGATGAAATGGATGATTTTGCTACACGTCCGGGTCAGCCCAATGCTTATGGTTTGGTGCAAGGTAAAGCCAATGCTGTTGCGCCGCATAAACGCATGTTATCATCAATGTCGCCCACATTCATTACGAACCAATCGCAAACATTGCTTTTGGGGACGCCTGGTGGTTCGCGCATTATAAGTATGGTATTGTTGTCTGGGCTTGCTTTGGTTCAGGGTGAGGATGAGGTGAATGATTTGGTCAATCAACCGCGTTTTCATCATCAATTCTTGCCTGATGTGGTGCAATATGAAGCAGGTGCATTTAGCCCTGAAATATTGCAGGATTTGAAGCGTAAAGGGCATGAACTACAAGAAAAGCGGCAATATGGTAATATGCAGGCTATTTTGTGGAACAAACAGACAGGGCAAGTTTTTGGAGCATCGGACAAACGTGGTGAAGGCAGTGTGGTTGATGCAGCAAGTGCTGATTAACGAATGTTTTGTGCTGGTTTAGCCAAAATAAGCGACTTTTGTGTTTAATGATTGCTTATGGATGTCCGATGTGTTGAAAAACACTAGAGAAAGCATTGTTTGTTGGCTATGCTGCGCAGGATTCTAAATGATAGGTGGTCTTTATGGACATTGATGTAAAAAAAATCGCACATCTTTCGCGTATTCGTTTAACGGATGATGAAGCGCAAATGCTTGCACCACAACTCAGTGGTATTATGGCATATATCGACAAATTAAGTGAGGTGAATACCGATGGTGTTCAACCAACGGCTCACCCCCATGATGTCGCCATGCCGCAACGTGCAGATATTGTAAACAATCCCAATCGGCGTGATGCTTTGCAACAATCATCCCCCAAAATTGAGTCAGGTTTGTATGTTGTCCCTAAGGTGATTGAGTAATACCATCCCTTCAAACGAATAAGTTTATAAGAATCGAGGAAAAACATGCCTTTTAGCTCCCTAAGCTCTATCCAAAACCAACTCAATGCAGGGCAAACCACTGCCGTTGAAGTTGCCCAATTATATTTAGATCGTATTGATACCTACAACCAAGATTTGAATGCATTTGTTTTCATTGACCATCAACATGTATTGGCACAAGCCCAAGCATCCGATGATTATCGCGCCAAACATGCAGCACGTCCACTGGAAGGCTTGCCCATTGCAGTAAAAGACATCTTTTGCACCCAACATGGTCCAACACGCTGTTGTTCCAATATTTTAGCTGATTTTCATGCACCTTATGATGCACATGTCATCACTTTGCTCAAAGAAGCAGGTGCTGTGTTGGTGGGCAAAACCAATATGGATGAGTTTGCCATGGGTTCATCCAATGAAACATCTGCTTTTGGTGGCGTAAAAAACCCTTGGAATACCGATTGTATCCCTGGTGGCTCATCGGGTGGTTCGGCAGCTGCAGTTGCCGCAGCTTTAACGCCGGCTGCTTTGGGTACAGATACGGGCGGCTCGATTCGTCAACCTGCTGCTTTGACAGGTTTGGTCGGCTTAAAACCCACGTATGGCCGTGTATCTCGGCGTGGTATTATTGCTTTTGCCTCTTCGCTTGACCAAGCAGGTCCAATGACACGCACAGTCAAAGATGCGGCCATGATTACATCGGTGATTTCAGGACATGATGCAGGTGATGCGACTTCAGTTGCCGATGCGCCTAAGATTGACTGGTTAAAAGCCTGTGAAGAAGGCAAAGATATGCAAGGTTTACGCATTGGTAAACCCAAAGAATATTTCATTGATGGCATGGATGATGAAGTGCGCCAAGCCGTTGAAACGGCATTGCAAAAGTGTGTGGAACTTGGCGCTGAAATCATTGATATTTCATTGCCCCATACCGAATATGCCGTAGCCGCGTATTATGTGATTGCACCATCTGAAGCATCGACCAATTTATCGCGTTATGATTCGGTTCGTTTTGGACATCGGTGTGATAAGCCTGAAGATTTAGAAGAAATGTATGCCCGCTCTCGTGATGAAGGTTTTGGCGAAGAAGTGAAACGTCGTGTTTTGACAGGTACTTTTGCTCTTTCCTCAGGCTATTACGATGCTTATTATTTAAAGGCACAACAAGTGCGCACCTTAATCAGCCAAGATTTCAAAACCGCTTTTGAACAAGTTGATGTCATCATCACCCCCACCAGCCCTGTTCCTGCTTTTAAAACGGGCGAGAAAACAGATGATCCTTTAACCATGTATTTATCGGATATTTTCACCATTGCTGCCAACTTAGCTGGTCTGCCTGGTCTTTCTCAGCCTTGTGGTTTTGCGCAGAAATTGCCTGTGGGTTTGCAGTGGCTTGCGCCAGCTTGGCAAGAAGATAAAATTTTGGCGGCTGCAGCTGCTTATGAAGGCGCAACGGCTTGGCATCAGCAAGTTGCCACAGATTTTGTATCGACATCTGCTGGAGGTGAAGCATGAGCTGGGAAGTTGTGATTGGATTAGAAGTTCATTGTCAAATCAATACCAAAACAAAAGCCTTTTGTGCTTGCTCCACTGAGTTTGGTGCCGAACCCAATACCCAAACCTGCCCTGTTTGTTTGGGTATGCCCGGGCAATTACCTGTATTGAATGATGAGGCAGCCCATAAAACCATTTTAACAGGTTTAGCCATCAATGCCGACATCAATTTAGAGTCAAAATTTGATCGAAAGAACTATTTTTACCCTGATTTACCCAAAGGTTATCAAATTTCGCAATTTGCTGTGCCTATTGTGGAAGGTGGTTATATCGACATCCCCACCAAAGATGGCGAAAAACGCCTTGGTGTGACCCGTATTCACATGGAAGAAGATGCTGGCAAATCCATGCATGAAGGTTTGGATGCTGTTTCACATATTGATTTGAATCGTTCGGGTATTCCATTGATGGAGATTGTATCTGAGCCAGATATGCGCAGCGCCGATGAAGCCATTGCTTATTTGAAACAACTGCATCAACTGATTAAATTCCTTGGTGTTTCTGGCGCGGATATGGAAAAAGGTCAATTTCGTTGTGATGCCAATGTCTCGGTGCGCCACCCGGGTGAACCTTTGGGTACACGCACTGAAATGAAGAATATGAACAGCTTTCGCTTTATCAAACAAGCCATTGAATATGAAGTCTTACGTCAAATTGAAATCATTGAAGATGGTGGCGAAGTCAAACAAGAGTCTCGCTTGTGGGATGCTGTAAACAATGAATCACGCTCGATGCGTAGCAAAGAAGAAGCCCATGATTACCGCTATTTTCCAGAGCCTGATTTGCCACCTCTGCGTGTCACACAAGCAACCGTTGATGCCATCCAAGCAGGTATGCCTGAGCTACCAAACCAGTTGCGCCAACGTTTTGAAAGCGAATTTGGTTTGTCCGCTTATGATGCAGATGTACTGACGCAAACCCAAGCTTTGGCAATGTGGTATGAAGCCTTGGTCGCTGCTCACCCTGAAAATCCAAAACAATGTGCCAATTGGCTTGCCAACGAACTGCTTGGTCGGCTTAAAGAGTTGAGCAAAACCATTGAGCAATCACCCATTTCGGCAATCGCTTTGGCAAGCTTATTGGATAGAATTTCCGACAAAACAATCTCGGGAAAAATCGCCAAAGATGTGCTTGATACCATGATTGAAACGGGCAAGGATGTGGATGTTATCATCGAAGATAAAGGCTTAAAACAAGTCTCAGACACCACTGCGATTGATGCCATGATTCAAGATGTTTTGACTGCCAATCAAGGACAAGTTGAAGCTTATCGTGGTGGTCAAGATCGCTTGTTTGGTTTTTTTGTAGGTCAGGTGATGAAAGCTTCTAAAGGTAAGGCGAATCCTGCTATGGTGAACGAACGCCTTCAAGAAATGCTGAACAAGTCATGATTGATGATGCCTTATATCATTGTTTTCAAACACGTTTAGGCTAGAAAGCCACTTTTAAGATGAAAGCACAACCGCGATCACGCTGGTGGATATTTGCCAGCGTGGCGGCTTTATTGTTATTGGGTTTATCGCTGAATCAACTCGATACACATAAAATGTATCAAAACCTACAAACGCAGTTGGCAGCAACGGGTATTAAACTCACAAGCAGTAAATTGCAGTTGAGTGCGATGTACTTTGGCTCGATTGTATTGTCCGATGTTGAGATTCAAAGTGATGCCTTTGATTTATCAGCACAACGTGTTTTTATTGACCTTGATTTACCAGCCTTATTAACAGGCAAAGCATTAGCGCAAGCCTTGTATTTGCAAGGTGCGGATATTGATGTGTTGCACAGCCAAGAAGAAATATGGTTAAGCTTGCTTAAAACAGAACATTTTAAACTCAAACGCATTCATTTGTCACAAAGCGAAATTCATTTTGATGCTCAACACACCACCCTTGAGCATGTTGACTTGGATATTCGTGATATTGGAAAAAATAAAAACCCACGTTTGGAGCTTAGGGCAAATATTGGTGAGGGTCGTTTGGATGCATTTGGTTATTTGCATTTAAAACGTGGTGAAATCACACGCGGTTTTGGACGTGTGCGCTTGCATGATATTCCCTTGCAGCAATGGCTGAATCAACCATTATTACAAACCTTAGATGGTTCAGTGACCATACATATGCAGCAAAACAAGCGTTGGCAAGCTTTTGGACATGTATCGGCATTACATAAGCAGCAAGAAAGCTTTGAGCTGCGCGGTAAGGTCACAGGTCATCAACAGCAGTTCATGCATATTGAAGATATGGTGTTGAATATGGACGGTGTTGGGGCGGTGGTTTTATCAGGTGATTGTGCTGATACGAAGACATGTCATATCAAGCTTGATAGTCAACAACTTAACCTGACACCTATGCTTTTCTTATGGGACGATACACTTCAGGATAAGGCGTTGACGAATGTGAAGGTGAATCAGCTTGCACTTGAAATGAGGTGGGAAAACCAAACTTTTTCAAGCTTGGGTCATGCGGTATGGGAAAATCTGGATTATAAGGGTATCCACTTTGATGCAGGTCGGCTTGAATTTTCAGGTTTACAGCGTCATCAAGCTGATGACTGGTCGTTACAACAAGCATTCTTGTTTGAAAGCAAGGATGAAACCGAATTTTTGCAGCTTCAAGATGCGCGTTATCAAACGCATCACACCAACTTACCTTTTATCTTCAAACATACAGCACTTTGGCAGCCTGTGAATCATTTACTGGCTTCTGTTTATCCAGCTGTGCCTAAAGTTGAGGGGAAAGGTAGGCTTGATGGTGTGCTTGAAATACAAATAAGCCAGCAAAAGTTGGGTAAAGTGAGTGTTGATGTGGATGCCAGTGATGCCGAGTTACGCTGGCATGATTATGTAAAACCCCAAGGCATTCGACTTCAAGTTCAGGGGAAAAGCCAAGCCGATACCGATGTCGAACAGGCTGTATATTCAATATTGCTCGCTGATGCTTATGCTGATGTGAGTTATGTTGCAGAGAGCTGGAAGTTTTCGCATGCCAGCATGAATTTTGATGATATTCAAGGGGTAGGTGTTGAATTAGCTAGCCCTTGGCAACAATGGCGAGGTTTGATTGCGGGTCAATGGACAATGCAGGGCGGGTTAAAGGATGGGCATATTGTTGATGCAGATGTCATACTGCTTGATTTTGGCATGGCTGATGATTTATTGACAGGTCAGCTTGCTTTACGCGACGGTATTTGGTTTTCGTCAGACTTAACATGGTTGCATGGGCAACAGCCGATTGATATTCAGCTGCATAGAGCTGGTGACTTTACAATCACAGCGAACCAGCTTGATACCTCGGCACTGTTGGTGATGCAGCAACTGCCCTTTTTGCGTCAAGGCAAGATAAGCAGTGGCTCTTTTGTGTTTCCTTTTGCTCAATTAGAGGGCTTTTCCAGCCGTTATACTGAAAAGAATGAAACAATTGTGCTGCAAAAGGTGAGTGCAAGCTTGAATCAAGGTACGTTGTACGCGCCATGGTTACATATTCAACAACGTCATGATATTTGGCATTATGCAGGGCGTTTACAAGTGGGTGATGTGATGTTGAATCACTGGACATGGTTGCAGAAACAGTTTCAGGCTCATCTTGCAGGTCGTTTGTATGCAACAGTCAACTTGCAAGCTGATTTTGACCATCATGCTAAGCTTTTAAGCTGGCGTGGTGATGGTGATGTGAGTGTATATAATGGAAAGTGGTTGCTTGATCAGCGTTATATTGTTGCAGATATGTTGAGCTTAAATCTGCGCAAAAGAGAACAACTTTCGACATCATTGTATGTAGAACATGGGCGTGATGTTGGGCAAGGGGAGCTGCGTATAAATGAACAAGCAGATATATCGGGTCATGTGATGTGGCAAGCGCAACGCATTAATCTTTTCAATGTTTGGCCAAACTTACAATATTTGCCTTAAACGAACGCGCCTTCAAGGTTCCCTATAGAAGGGATTAGTCCTGAAATCCTTTGAATATACCATTAAAGTTAGCCCGATATAACTTTCCTTTTTTAGAAATCATTAAATATAATGTTTTATTGTGTTGGCGATGATGGATTTTCACTACAAAATACCATGAAGCTTCTCTTGCGATGCTTTTGTCACTTGCAGCAATGTTTAACCAACTCTCATCAAGGGGTTGACCTTGAATCTTTTTATCATGTTTAACCAAACTGGAGACATAGCTTGAGCCCAAATCCACCACATCACTTGCTTCAATTTGTTGCCCACTATGACCACCATCGCCATGGGCCTGTGCATGTAGTGGTAATAATAAGGCGGTGCAGATGAATGATGTGGTGAGTAGTAGATATTTAAACATGATGAAGCTCCTTTTTATAGCGGTTCGAGGTCTGAAAAATCATTAGGCATATCCATATCAAAAGCTGAGTCTTCAAGCCCTTGATGATGTTTTTCGGCAATGATTAATTGATAGTCCCCTTGTAATTTTAAGGTGATATTTACAGCTTGAGCACTGTTATTCTGCCAGTACCAACCATGTTTTCCTGTAAAAGGTGCGCTAAAACTTCCCGATGATTCTTGGCGCGTATCTTTTTGATAACTTTGAAAATAACCTGTGGTGTCACCTTGGGGATCACCATGAAACTCAAAAAACAAGTCTACACCATGGCTAAGCCAAGCATATTCAAGCACAGCCCCCTGATTCAGTAAGACTTTATATTCAAGGTCGCCGCGAGCGGGAATATGTATGTTGATGGTATCTTTGGCGCTGAATGTTGCTGCTTGATTCTGACTGTTGAGAACAGTGTTTTCTATGGGGATATCTGCTTGTCCTTCATGGTTATAATCATGCATTTGCATGAGAAAAAGAAATCCACCAGCGAGGATAAGGCTGTAGTTGGCAATTAAACTAAAAGACTTAAATGAGCTTTTATTGCGCCATGCTGCAATGAGCAGCAGCATGAGTGCAAGGGCAGTAATTTGCCCCAACTCAATGCCCAAGTTAAAGGCGATGATGTTCATTAATAAATGCTCTTCGCTGAGGGGCAATTCTTGCAAACGGGTGGACAAACCAAAACCATGAATCAAGCCTAACCCAATAATCATGAACAACATATTTGGCGGGTTCATGTTGAGGTATTTACGAAAACCATCCAAGTTGGCAAAAGCAATATAACATACACTTAGCGCAATGACGGCATCAATGAGTAGGTAGTTGAGTTGAATAGCGTAGACGGTGGCAATGATGAGGGTGATGCTATGCCCTATGGTGAAGGCGGTGACATATTTAACGATGTCTGTGAAGTTGCGCAAGAAGAAAATGATGCCAAATACAAAAGCAAGATGATCATAACCTGTGAGCATGTGGGTGGCACCAATCCACAGGTAAATCATATTGCCACCTTCAATGATTGCTTGTTTATCCGCAGCAGACATGCCGTGTGCCGCAGCCACTTGAGCAGCGAAGATGGTGAGTATGGATAAAATGAAAAGGTGAACTTTATGCACTTTGACCCCGTATAAGCGAATGAACATTTATAAATCCTTGCAAATGGCAATGCTGGCAGCAGATTTATTTAAAGCGTAAATATGAATGCCTGGTGCATCATTGGCAAGTAAATCATGGGTTTGCTGACAAGCTAAATCAATGCCCATTTGTTGAATGCTGTTGAAGTCTTCTGCTTGGGGTTGCATTTTTTCATGCAGCCAGTCAGGAATGCTTGCACCACACATTGCAGAAAAACGCACAATTTGTTGGTAGTTTGCAATGGGCATGATGCCAGGAATAATAGGGATAGTGATGCCCATTTTCTCGGCTTGTTCACGAAAACGATAATAATGCGCGTTATCAAAGAAGTATTGTGTTACGGCGGCGATAGCCCCTGCATCTTGTTTGATTTTGAGGTATTTCAAATCATCTGCTACGCCACCTGCTGATTCGGGATGCCCTTCAGGGTAGGTTGCCACGGCAATGGAGAAGTCTTGTTTCTGGTGCACAAAGTGAACCAAATCAGTAGCATAGGAAAAACCACCAGTCGTCGCTTCAAATTGAGCTTCGCCATCAGGCGCATCACCACGCAGAGCGAGGATATTTTCAATGCCAGCACTTTGATATTGCTTTAATAAGCTGCTTAAATCACTTTGAGTTGAGCCTACACACGTTAAATGTGCCATAGGTTCAAGCGATGTTTCATGTTTGATGCGCTCAACAATACGGCGGGTTCTACTTTGGGTAGAACCACCTGCACCATAAGTGACCGAAACAAAAGAAGGCTTGAGCACACTTAATTCTTGAATGCAATTCCATAGATTAGCTTCACCTTTATCGGTTTTTGGCGGAAAAAACTCAAATGAAATAGAGGGTTTAGCTGATGCTTTGTGTGTGTTTAAAATATCAATGAGTTTCATGAATTATAACCTTGGGACTGTAACGCCAGTTTGTCTCATATACTTTCCAGCACGGTCAGCATAAGAGGTTTCGCATTCTTCATCGGACTCAAAGAATAAAAACTGTGCCACACCTTCATTGGCATAAATTTTTGCGGGTAGGGTTGTGGTATTGGAGAACTCTAAGGTAACATGCCCTTCCCATTCAGGCTCAAGTGGGGTGACGTTGACAATAATACCGCAACGCGCATACGTGGATTTACCAAGGCAAATGGTGAGTACATTGCGTGGTATTTTTAAGTATTCTATGGTGCGGGCAAGGGCAAAGGAATTAGGCGGAATGATGCAGACATCTGATTTAACATCAACAAATGAGCTGGAACAAAAGTTTTTAGGGTCAACGGTGGCTGAATTGATATTGGTAAAGACCTTAAACTCATCAGAACAACGCACATCATAACCATACGATGACAAACCATAAGAAATTGCGCCCTGACCTTGATCATTTTCTTTGACTTGACCATCAACAAAAGGCTCAAGCATCTGATGCTCCAACGCCATTTTACGAATCCAACGGTCTGATTTAATTGCCATATTGTCCTCCTATATTGTACATCACTTGCTGTATCAATAGAGATGCGAAACCTGCTTATATTATGATGCTTTGTCACGCTTGGAAAGTGTGATGTCGGTGTTGGGTTAAGTTGATAGCGCGTTTATGGGTTTAAGCCCTGAATTGAAGCGTTTTAATGAGACAGTGCTCAATGTTTATTGGCAATCTTTTCTTTTGAAGTTGAAATACGCTATGCTTGGCGGCAATCATCATGGCTTACGTTTCATGTTAAGCTGATGAGTTCCCGATTAAGAGAGTGTAACTATGTTTGATACATTAACCAATAAATTAGCTGCGATTGCTGGAAAACTTCGGGGTAATATGCGTATTACCGAAGCGGATTTGGACGTGACATTGCGTGAAATGCGTATGGCATTGTTAGAAGCGGATGTGGCACTGCCTGTAGTTCGACATTTGATGCAGGTGATTCGTGAGCGGGCTTTAGGGGCAGATGTTGCGAAGAGCTTGCAGCCTGGTCAGGTGATTATTAAAATATTACATGATGAATTGACCATGGTATTAGGTGGTCAACGTCGTGACTTAAACACATCCAACATTCCTTCTGTGATTTTGTTGTGTGGTTTGCAAGGTGCAGGTAAAACCACCACGGCGGGCAAATTAGCGCGTTTATTGTTGGCACAAGGTAAAAAAGTTGCTTTAACCTCGGTAGATGTCACCCGTCCTGCGGCGCGTGAGCAGTTGGAACTATTGGCTGAGCGTGTGGGTGTGCCTTATTTGGCGGGTGACGGCACGCAACCTGATAAAATGGCACTCTCGGCGCTCAAACAAGCACGTCTTGGCGGGCATCATGTGTTGATTTTGGACACTGCAGGTCGTCAGGTGGTTGATGATGCTTTGATGGCTGAAATTGAAGCGGTGGGCAGTGCGGTGAATGCCAGCGAACGTTTGTTGGTGCTTGATGCTATGACAGGTCAAACCGCGCTTGAAATTGCTGAAACCTTCCATCAATCGCTTAACCTTACGGGCTGTATCATGTCGAAAACGGATGCCGATATGCGTGGTGGCTCCGCCTTGTCCGTCGCCTTTAGCACGGGTGTGCCTGTGCGTTATGTAGGTACGGGCGAAAAGCTTGATGCTTTTGAATTGTTTGACCCTGAACGCATGGCAGGACGCATTTTAGGTCAGGGTGATGTCGTTGGGCTTGTCGAGAAAATGGAAGCGACCATTGATCAAGAGCAAGCTGAAAAAGCCGCGAAAAAGATGCAAAAAGGCAAGTTTGATTTGATGGACTTTGCTGAACAAATGGGACAAATGCAAAATATGGGTGGGATTGGCAGCATTATGAAAATGATGCCGGGTATGAATGTGCCACAGGAGGCTTTGGGGCAATTTGATGATAAACCCATGAAACGCATGCAAGCTATGGTCTATTCGATGACTGCTAAAGAACGAACATACCCCAAACTTATCAATGGTAGCCGCAAAAAACGTATTGCATCAGGTTCAGGAACATCGGTGCAAGACATCAATAAAATGCTTAAACAATTTTCACAAATGCAAAAAATGATGAAGAAAATGAAAGGCGGAAAAGGCAAGCGTATGATGCAAGCGATGGCTGGCAAAATGGGGCTTCCTGCAGGTATGCCAGGTATGCCTAAAATGTAAGAAACACATGTTGTTTGGGTTTAATCGTAAGTCGTGGACTCAAAGCCGCTGGTTGCAAGTTATGCCTCAAACATTGAACGTAAAACCCATTTTTTAGATGGCGTATCATCAATCATGTGTTGCTGAGCACTTTCTTAAGTGTTTCTTCAATTTTTCATGGTAAGCTTTCGCTACTATTAACATGAAACAGGAGTTTGAAATGAGCGTATTAGTTGGAAAAGATGCACCACAATTTACAGCAACAGCCGTGATGCCTGATGGCAGCATTAACGAAGAGTTTTCACTTTCAGATTATGCTGGTAAAGAAGTGGTATTGTTCTTTTATCCTTTAGACTTCACATTT
Source organism: uncultured Zetaproteobacteria bacterium (assembly GCA_964635775.1). Lineage (GTDB taxonomy): Bacteria > Pseudomonadota > Zetaproteobacteria > Mariprofundales > Mariprofundaceae > Ghiorsea. Next base: position 15,126 of record CAZWPS010000009.1, read on the forward strand.
GTTTGCCCAAGTGAATTGATTGCTTTTGATCATCGTATCAAAGAATTTGAAGCGCGTGGCGTGCAAGTGATTGGCTGCTCAGTGGACTCACAATTTGCCCACATTGCATGGCGTAATACAGCGGTTAAAGATGGCGGCATTGGTGCTGTAGCATATCCATTGGTGGCAGATCTTAGCAAAACCATTGCTGCGGATTATGATGTATTAATTGGTAACATGACCGTTGAAGATGATGAAGGTGATCAATACCACTTATTGGGTGGTGATGTGGCTTATCGTGGTTCATTTTTGATTGATAAAGCAGGTAAAGTGCGTCATCAAGTGGTCAACGACTTACCTTTAGGGCGCAATGTGGATGAAATGTTGCGCATGATTGATACCTTGCAATACACTGAAGAACACGGCGAAGTTTGCCCTGCGGGTTGGAATAAAGGCGATAAGGCGATGGTTGCAGATGCAGCTGGTGTGGCATCGTATCTTGCTGCTGAAGCAGATAAGCTGTAAATCAAAGACAATCTGAACGGCTACAAGGGTACAAGCAGGTGCTTTTCAAGTGTTTTGAGAAGTGCTGAATAGTTACCACATTATACCGTGATTGAAAACGACCTCATATTGGGGTCGTTTTTAGTTCATATGTGTTCAAACTTTGTGACTTGCGGCTTTTGTGGTTAAAGTTGTGGTTGTGTAAATACTTAGGACAATAGATGGCAAATCAAAGCAAAAGTAAAAAAGATAGAAAAACATCAGCATGGTTTCAGCGTCATGCCAATGACCCCCATGTGAAACAAGCAAAACGAGAAAGAAAACGCTCTCGTGCAGTGTTTAAACTTACAGAAATCCTTGATTCGCATCAAATTCATATTAAAAAAGATGCGGTGATTGTTGATTTGGGCTGTGCACCAGGTTCTTGGAGTGAAGAGTTGACCAATTATGTGGACAAAACGGGTAAAGTCATTGCGATTGATTTGTTGCCTGTGCAGCCCATTCGCGGGGTGACACTTATCCAAGGCGACTTTGATTCCATATCAGGGCAAGCAGCATTAAAAGATGCCCTTGATGGCAGGAAAGTGGATTTGGTAGTCTCAGATATGGCACCAGAAATGAGTGGGCATAAGTTGGTGGATCAAATGCGTATGATTGGTTTGAATGAAATGACATTACATTTTTCTCGGCAATACTTGTCGGTTGGTGGGGCTGTGATTATGAAAACATTTATGGGCGAAGGTTATGATCGTTTTCGGCAAGATATGGGTGAAACATTTAAGCGGATTAAAAATATTAAACCTGAAGCAAGCCGAAAAACATCTTCAGAGTTCTTTTTGTTGGGTTTAGATATGAAAGCTTGGAGAGAATCATGAGCACAAACACCTCAGATTATTTGGTTTGGATGGACTTGGAAATGACAGGTTTAGAACCTGACCAAGACCACATCATCGAAATGGCAACCCTTATTACGGATGGGCAGCTAAACTTAATTGCAGAAGGTCCGAATTTGGTGATTCATCAGCCTGACAGCATCATGGATAAGATGAATGACTGGTGTCAAAAGTATCATGGTGAATCAGGTTTAACGCAACGCGTGAAAGATTCGGACTTATCGTTAGCGCAAGCAGAGCAGTTGACCTTGGACTTTATTCGTAAACATGTGGCAGAAGGTGATGCCCCACTTTGTGGTAATTCGATTCATCAAGATAGGCGTTTTTTGGTGAAATATATGCCACGATTGGAGTCTTGGTTGCATTATCGTAATGTTGACGTGAGCACAGTGAAAGAATTGGTTAGGCGCTGGTATCCCACGCAACCAACGTGGAAAAAACAAGGCGCACATTTGGCATTGGATGATATTTTGGAGTCGATTGCTGAGCTGAAACATTATCGCGAAAAGCACTTTAGACATTGATTAAAACACAGCAGCATCGTGACCCTGTATTGGCCTTGCATCCGCGCTTGAGTGAATTACGTTGGGGAAAATCGGCAAGTGATTCGCGGCGTGAAGAGTTTGAAAGGCTGGTGTTATCATGTGGCTGTGAGCTGCTTGAATCGGTGCAAATGAATGTGCGGCGGGCTTTGCCAGCAACCTTGATTGGTTCAGGACAAGCCAAAGATATTGCCTGTTTGGTGGCAGCACATGAAGCTAAAGTGGTCTTTGTTGACCATCTTCTTAGCCCTATTCAGCAGCGCAACTTAGAAAAAGCATTTGATGCAAAAGTCGTGGACAGAACAGGGCTTATTCTGGAGATTTTTGCCTCGCGCGCCAAAACGCGTGAAGGTGTGATGCAGGTGGAGTTGGCAAGTTTAAACTATCAAATCAGTAGGCTGGTGAAAAGCTGGACGCATCTTGAACGGCAACGTGGCGGACATGGTTTTCTTGGTGGACCTGGTGAGCGGCAGTTGGAGTTAGACCGCCGTATGATACGCGATAAAATAAAATCCGTTGAGCAAGACCTAAGCAAAGTTCGACAGATGCGCGCGACGCAACGCCGAGGCAGGCAACGCCGTGATGTGCTGACGGTGGCTTTGGTGGGTTATACGAATGCAGGAAAATCAACATTATTTAATATTTTGACCCAAGCGGATGCTTATGTGGCTGACCAATTATTTGCGACCCTAGACCCGACATTACGCCAACTCAAACTCAAGAATGGTGTGAATATTATGCTTTCCGATACCGTAGGTTTTGTGCAAGAGCTGCCCCATGAATTGGTGGATGCATTTCGGGCAACCTTGGAAGAAGTGATTGAAGCAGACTTGATTATTCATGTGCGTGATATTGCTGACCCTGAAACACCGAATCATAAAGCGGTGGTAGAATCGACATTGCAAGATTTAGGCTTAGATGGTGACATTGCGCCACCCATGATTGAAGTCTTAAATAAAGTTGATTTAGTGCCGCAAGTGCAAACGGTATTACGTCAAAACATCGAAGGTAGTAGAATTGCACTTTCTGCACATACGGGCGTGGGCATAGATGATTTATTGCACGTATTGAATGATTGGAGTGCTTTAAATATGCTGGAATACCAGCTGCAACTGCCTATTTCAGATGGTAAAACACTGGCATGGTGCCATGCGCATGCATATGTGATAGAGCAAGAAGTTCAAGATGATTTTTTGATGTTGAACATACGTATTTCACCCAGATATGCGGCGCAAGTGAAAAATTGGATGGTCTAGTCCAGTTGAAAACGGGTGATATGTTCAAAATATTGCTTGAGGATGGAAATACATGAACTTGACGAAGTTAAAATTAAAAAAAGCATTTGATAGCGCATATTTTTCGCGTGGACAAGCTTATTTCCGCGATGAAATGGTTCTGAATATAGAAGTGCTTGCTCAGGAAACCTTGACGGTAAGTTTTATCTCTGAAGTGGCTGGTAGTTATGCACCTTACGAACAAGAAATTACAATTTCACAAGAAACATGGTCAAGCCTTTTGGCTGTTGAAGGGTACTGTAGCTGCCCTGTGAGTTATAATTGTAAACATGTTGTCGCTGCGTGTTTACAATTCTTGGAAAATCCTAATTCGAGTGCGCTACCCTCTGATGACCCTGACCAGCAATCATTAGCTTGGTTGGAAGCTTTTTCAGATTCGTTTAAAACGACCACGCTTAAATCACCCAATGATAAGTTTTTAGTCTACTTGCTTGATTTTGATAAAGCTGGAAAGCACCTGAGAGTTAAGATTTTCATTACAAACCTTTTAAAGAGAGGTGGTCTGTCAAAAGGTAAGAAGGTAAGCATTTATGAGTTCGAGTATCATCTACCGTCCTACGTGAACACGCTCGATACTGAAGTGATAAAGTTGATTAAAGCGAGCAATGAGCTTTATGGTTCTAGCTACCCTATTCAGGGTCAGATTGGTTTTTTGATGCTCAAAAAGATGTTGGGCAGTGGTCGTTGTTATTGGAATAATCATCAAACCCCAGCTTTAGTTGAAAGTGAAGCCAGGGAATTTTCCTGCAAATGGGATTATGATAGCCAAGGTAGTGCTCAATTAAAGGTTGCGATTACACCTGAAGCAACACTTCTGGCAACTGAACCTGCATTATATTGGGATGCAGAAAATGATGCAATTGGTGCGTTAAACAATATGCCATATACAGCACCACAGTTGGAAATGTTGATGCAAGCACCCTCTATCCCTGCATCTCTTATCGATGAGTTTAGTCAGCGAACAGCATTGTCAATGCCTGAGCATTCTTTACCTCCTCCCAAAGCCATTGAAGCGGTAGTGGTTCAGCAAGCATTGGCTGTACCTCTGTTGTTGCTCCACGTTAAACGCTATCAGGGGCAAGATTATCGTTTGGCACGTTTGCGCTTTCGTTACGCTGAATATGATGTGCCTGTTTTTCCGCAGATTGATGAAACGAAACTGATGAAAGGCTCCAAGCTTGTAAGCATATTCAGAGATGTTAAACAAGAAAATGATTTCATGAAAAGGATAGAAGTGTTTGCTTTTAATGGCGGCTACTTGGATGGAGAAGATGAATGTTATCTGCGCTTTAATGAAGGCAGTGAGTTCCAGAATGACACTTTATGGGCTGATTTCATTACCAATGGCATACCTGATCTGGAAAAAGAGGGTTGGTCTATTGAAGTCGCGGATAACTTTGATATGCAATTGCTTGAAGCTGAGCAGTGGCATGCTGATATTGAAGAAAAGGGAAATGACTGGTTTAGTTTAAGTTTTGAGATTGAAATCAATCAGAAAAAGCAATCCCTTTTACCATTGATTACAAAGGTTTTGGAACATTATGATTTGGCTAATCTGCCTGAGACATTGGTGGTGAATTTAGGGGATGGGCAGTATCTCCAGTTGCCTTCTGAACAAATAAAGCCGATGTTGGATGTTGTTTATGAGCTTTATAACCAAGAGCGCTTGCCTGATGATGGGGTATTGGAAATATCTCGTTTTGATGCAGGTCGCTTGGTTGATTTGGAGCAACAAACTTCTAATTTGCAGTGGTGTGGTGGTGAGCAGCTTAGGGAACTTGGCAAGCAGCTTAAAGATTTTGAAGGCATTCAAGCCGTTGAACCTCCGCAGG
>CAZWPS010000010.1:0-18655 GCA_964635775.1 uncultured Zetaproteobacteria bacterium
TATGTCAGAGGATTTGACGGAATACCTGACTGATGCAGGGTTAAAGGTGCGTTACTTACACTCGGACATTGATACCATCGAACGCATGGAAATCTTGCGGGATTTGCGTTTAGGGGTCTTTGATGTGTTGGTGGGTATTAACTTATTGCGCGAAGGTCTGGATTTGCCTGAAGTGAGTTTGGTGACTATTTTTGATGCTGATAAAGAAGGTTTTTTGCGTTCTGTGCGTTCTTTAATTCAAACCATTGGTCGTGCAGCAAGAAATGCGGAGGGAAGAGTGATTTTATATGCGGATAAAGTCACCAAATCCATGCAACAAGCGATGGATGAAACGGCAAGACGGCGCAGCAAACAAAAGCATTACAATCAAAAACATGGTATTTCACCGCAAACGATTAAAAAAGAGATTCGGGATGTTTTGGGCAGCATTTATAATATGGATTATGGGCATATTCCAGAAGTGGCAGAGCCTGAAATCCTGACGTTGTATGAGAAAAATGCGCGCATTGCAGAGCTTGAACGCTTGATGACTGAAGCCGCCGTTGACTTGCGTTTTGAAGATGCAGCAAGCCATAGAGATGCCTTGAAACGGTTGCAGAATGAGGTCAAGCCAGGTGAAACGGAACAGAATTAAAGGTTGTGTTTTTCTTTAAAAGCATCCAGCGAAGGAATGCTGCTGGTGGTCAGTGAGCGCGCATCTCTATCATCAATAATCGTGCGCAAAACTTGACGATTGGTTTTGAGTTTGCGGTGAACTTGTCCATAAAGTGCGTAAGCAAAGTCTGAGTGCCTGTCGCTCCAAGCCACGATAGAATCATTGCTGATAACGAGCAAGCGCACGGGTGCAGTGGCGGTGACGGTAGCACCATGGGGTTGTTCTGTAATGACGGCAATTTCACCTGCTTCATCACCAGAGACTAAATTCGCAAAAATAATGCGTTTGCTAGGGTTTGTAGGGTGACGCATGGAAACTTGAGCCTCACCAGCAAGCATAATAAACATAAAACGCACATCTGAATCGCCTTCACGAATCAAAACATCACCTTCTTTGATACTTACAAATTTAGCGTTGTATAAAACAACTTCACGCACCGCCAAGGGCAGTGTGGTAAAAATAGGGTTCACGGCCAAAGCACTTGCCGCAGCTCGGCGCTCTGCAAGCTGGGTTGCCGCACGCAAGAAGCGTTCATTGCTTTCAAAAAGTTCGCGCACTTTTTCAGCGGGGATACAATACAGCTCGCAACCATCAATGGCGCGAACTTCTGCGCCTGCAGTACTTTGATATAAAACAGATGCTTCACCAAAAATATCGCCAGGATTGACTGAGCCGACTTCGTAAATATTGCCACCGTGACGCTTGTTTACGCGTAATTGTCCTGATTTGACGAGGTAGAGGTATTCGCCAGTTTGCCCTTCAACGATGACAGGCTCATTGGCTTGAAATGTGATGCGTTTGGCGCAGGAATGCATAAAATAAAACTCATCAGGGTAAAGCACGCTCAAATCTGGGAACGTACTGCCTTGAAAATCATCGTAGTTTACTGCTTCATCCTGACTCATTACGCTAATTATCGTTTAAAAAACAACAGTCTGCAAGTTTTCAATGCAATTCAATGTGATTCATTGCGCAGAAACCTATTTTTCATGCCCGAACTCATGGTCAGTTGTTGGTTTTTATTCATCCATAATGCTTCAATATCAGGGCTATTTTCGATGATCGATAACCCAGTTTGAGCATCAAGAATGAACATGGCAGTGCTCATTGCATCGGCTAAGGTGGCCGTTGGGGCGATGATCGTAACACTCATATGATGCTTGGCTGGCTGTCCTGTTTTAGGATTGAGAATATGATGATAACGCTTGTTTTGATATACAAAGAAGCGTTCATAATCACCTGAAGTGACAATGCTTGTATCACCTTGAACCTCAAACCAGCCCATCGTTGTGCTTGATCTGGGATGACGAATCGCAATCTTCCAAGGTGCTTGCCCATGATTGCCAATGATGCGCAAATCACCACCAGCATTGATAATCGCGTGTTGTATGCCCGATGTTTTGAGGCTTAATATGCCTTGGTCAATGGCAAAACCTTTAGCAATTGCACCAAAATCAAGTTGGGTAAGGGTATTTTTTTTAAGCCACTGTTGAGCGCCTAAGTTTTGGATGTTTTGCACACCACTAACGGCCAGGTAAGGTTGCAATACAGCCTGTGTTGGTGGTTGTTTGTTGGGTTGAGGGTTGGTGAAGTCCCATATGTGATGCAGTGCGCCCAAAACAGGGTCAAATGCGCCTTGGGTTTGTTGATGGATATGGATAGATTGTTGTAATAAGGCATCAACCTGATGGGTAAGGCGGATTGTTTCACCTGCTAAGGCATGGTTGAAGCGTTGCACACTATTGGCGACATCACCAAAAGTGGTAAATTGTTGTTCAACTGCTTGCATTGTGGTGGCTGCTTGCTGGATGGCAATGCGGGCTGCTTGTTCATCATTGCTGTACACGGTAAAACTGACGATTGTTCCCAACATGAAACGGGTTTCTTTAACATCATGCCATGTTTCTTGCCACTGACATGATGCAAGCAATAATAAGGCGCAAACACAGCTAAAACGCCAGTATAACATCATTTAACCGTTGCTAAACTGCCCTAAATCCCGCAAGCGTTTTTCGCGTTGCTGGAGTAATGTCGCTTGTGGAATTTGCAAAAGTTCGCCCAATTGTTTGTATAAAGCATCGGCTAACATTTCAGCTGCAGCTTGGGTATCCCGATGCGCACCCTCTTTGGGTTCATCAACAATAACATCAACTAAATTAAGGTTTTTCATATCGTTGGCGGTGGGTTTTAAAGCTTCAGCAGCTTGGGGGGCAAACTTACGATCACGCCATAAAATTGCCGCACAACCTTCAGGTGAAATCACAGCATAGGTGGAAAACTTCTGCATGAGTAAACGATCACCCACGCCAATGGCTAACGCCCCACCAGAACCACCTTCACCAATCACAGTTGCAATGATTGGCACTTTGAGCACGGCAAGCTCCATTAAATTACGGGCAATGGCTTCACTTTGCCCGCGTTCTTCTGCATCAATGCCTGGCCATGCACCTGCAGTGTCGATAAAGGTCAATACAGGCATGTCAAAGCGTTCAGCTAAATGAAATAAACGCAATGCTTTACGATAACCTTCGGGTTTTGCCATGCCGAAATTGCGATGCAGCTTTTCTTTGGTGGTTTTGCCTTTTTGATGCCCGACAATCATCACTGAGTGTTCACGAAAGCGCGCAACACCACCAACAATGGCCGCATCATCAGCAAATGCACGATCGCCATGCAACTCTTGAAAATCATCGAAGATTAAAGGGATATAGTCAAGCAGGTTTGGACGGTCTGGGTGGCGTGAAAGTTGGGCGATTTCGCTGCGTGAGGCTTGGCTATAGGTGCGTTCAATGAGTTTATCGCGTTTGTTATTTAAACGCTCAACTTCTTCGGCAATATTAATCTTTGCATCGTCACCCATGAGTGATAACTCCTCAATTTTAGATGTCATTTCTGCGATAGGACGTTCAAATTCTAAATAAATTCCCATGGTTACCCCTGTCCTGACTGATATGGTTTGCGTTGTGCGCCAAATTTGACGTCCCAAGGCTTACATTCAAGCATCACTGATGTTTTGTCGAGATGCACATTCAACCACTCTTGGCTTTGTTCATGCCATAAAAGTTTGCTGGATATGGATTCTAATCGCGCAATACTGCCATCAGGAAGGCTAAGCGCAAAGTGTAAGTCGATGGCCGCGATGTTTTGTTCGCTGGGGTGAGGCTGATGTTCAGCTTGGTAGTCTTGTGTAAGGCATAGTTTCTTTAGCCCTGCTACCATATCTTTATCCCATAAAAAACTACTGCTATTGATATGAATCCGTGTCAGCAGTTGCGGCAATATATCTTCTAATAATACAATGTTTTCAGCCAATAAGCTGGGTTTTTCTTTGCTGGTATCCACACGCGCAGCCAACAAAATGGGTTTGTCGGCTTGTAAAACATCGCGGAGTTTTTCGTAGTTTTTGGCGAACACAATAAGCTCGCCGCTGCCAGTGAGGTCATCAATTTGCACAAAGCCCATGACTTTACCACTTTGGGTGCGATATTCGCGTATGGATGAGACAAATGCAGGGATAATAGCGGTGGATTCATGTTCCTTGTCTGCTAATTGGGTGATGGTGCAATCACCTAAGCCTTGGATATTGGCTAAATGCTCCTCTAAGGGGTGACCTGTGAGGAAAAAACCAAACACTTCACGTTCGGCTTGTAATTGTTCACCTTGTGTCCATTTGCGTTGGGCAGGGAATAAATCGGGTTCATTTTCTTGAATCACTTCAGCCGAAAAAAGTGAGGATTGCTGATTATTTTTTTGTTTTCGGCGTTGGTTGGCAGTCTCTAAGGCAGTATGTAAGCCTTTTAAACCCGCATGGATATGGGGGATTAAGTCATGTAAAGCACCTGCTTTGATGGTTGCTTCAGCGATGCGTTTGTTAAAAGTAGATTTGGGAATACGCACAATCAAGTCTTCAAAGTTATGAAAGACACCATTGTTTTTGCGTTCGGCTACGATGGCTTGTGTGGCAGCTTCACCCACACCTTTAATCGCGCCTAAACCAAAGCGAATGCCTGTTTCGCCTTCGGGAATAAAATACCAATCTGAGCAATTGATGTTTGGCGGTAAGATTTGTAAACCCATGAGGCGGCAATCTGCCACCAAGTCTGCGACCTTATCATCTGAGCCCATATCACAGGATAATGTTGCAGCCATAAATGCTTGTGGGTAATGCGCTTTAAGGAAGGCAGTTTGATAACAAATTAGCCCATAAGCTGCAGAATGTGACTTATTAAAGCCGTATCCAGCAAATTTCTCCATTAAATCAAAGATTTGTTCAGCTTTAGCCGCAGCATGACCATTTTCAACAGCGCCTTGCATAAAGATTTCACGTTGCTTTTGCATTTCTTCAGGTTTTTTCTTACCCATAGCACGACGCAACATATCTGCTTGTCCAAGGGTGTAACCTGCGAGCACTTGCGCAATCTTCATCACTTGCTCTTGATATAAAATCACGCCATTGGTTTCTTCTAAGATGGGTTTGAGTTCGGGCAGGGCATATTGAATCGTTTGGCGACCATGTTTGCATTCGACATAGGTTTCTACCATGCCAGATTCCAAAGGTCCTGGGCGATAGAGGGCGACCAAAGCAATCACATCTTCAAAACAATCAGGACGAAGTTTCACCAGCAATTCTTTCATGCCCGTGGACTCAACTTGGAATACAGCCGCCGTTTGACCACGTTGCATGAGTTTAAAGCTGGCTTGATCATCCATGGCTATGGTGTTGATATCGAAATCGCGAGCAGTGTCTGTTTTTGCAGTTTGATGAATCAACTGGCATGCCAAATGGATGACGGTTAAGGTTTTAAGCCCTAAAAAGTCAAACTTAATCAGCCCCGTTTTTTCAGCACTGCCCATGTCCCACTGCACCACTTTACGTTTGTTTGCATCATCGCCCCCCTTGGGGTCACGATTTAAGGGGGTGGTTTCGTTGAGGGGTAAGCGTCCGATAATGACACCAGCGGCATGTTTACCAATGTTCCGATTCATACCCTCTAAGCGTTGGGCAAGGTTAAATAAGGTTTGCACTTCATTATCTTCTTCAAGCATCTTACTCAAACGCGGCTCTTGTTCTAAAGCTTTGTTCAAGGTGATGCCTAAATCCGAGGAAATAAGTTTGGCAATGGTATTGATTTTACTCAACTCCATGCCCAAAACACGCCCGACATCACGGATAACATTTTTCGCTTTCATCGCACCATAAGTGATAATTTGAGCGACTTTATCCTCGCCATATTTTTGCGTTACATAGTCAATCACTTCACTGCGACGGTCGCGGCAGAAATCAATATCAAAATCGGGCATGGACACACGCTCTGGGTTTAAGAAGCGTTCAAAAAGTAGACCATATTTGATGGGGTCTAAATCAGTTATTTCTAAAACATAAGCGACCAATGAACCCGCACCTGAACCCCGTCCTGGACCTACAGGAATTCCCTTCTTTTTTCCCCAAATGATAAAGTCGGAGACGATGAGGAAGTAACCTGGAAAACCCATTTGAATGATAATATCCAGCTCAAAGGTTAAGCGCGCATCATAATCATCACGTTTGGCATCGGGTGTGCCGAGTAAAATGGCATCCCAGCGTTTGTCCAAGCCTTTTTCGGACAAATCACGCATATAAACATTGAGATCTGTGTGGTCAGGTGTTGCAAAGTCGGGCAGTTGGTAGTTACCAAATGTTAAGTCAACATTACATGACTGTGCAATAAATAAGCTGTTGTCCAAGGCTTCAGGAATATCTTCAAACAAGGCTTGCATGGTTGGCGAAGACTTGAGCCAGCGCTCATCTTGCACGCCATTTAAATCATCTTTATCCAAAGTAGCATTGTCACGCAATGCTGCTAATACTTGAAAGGATTCTTTGTCACTTTGGTGTAAAAAATGACAATTATTGCTGGCAACAAGAGGGATATCCAGCTCGTGGGCAAGTTTGATGATGGCTTGATTGGTGTCTTCTTGGTTTGCTGTTTGATGGCGTTGTAATTCGAAGAAAAAACCATGTTCTTCAAAGGTGTTTTTGTATTGTAAAGCCAGTGTTGTGGCGCGTTCTTTATCACCTTGGCGTAATGCTTTTTCCACTTCACCAGAATCACCTGATGATAAGGCAATCAGCCCTTCATGGTATTGTTGTAATAAATCATGATCAATGCGCGGTTCATAATAATAACCATCTAAGGAAGCAATAGAGACCAATTTAATGAGATTATGCCAGCCGACATTGTTTCGTGCTAAAAGCACAATACGCGAAAAGTCGGGTCGTCTAGGTCCTTCGCTAATACGCTGTGTATGATCTTGACACAGATTAAGTTCACAGCCCAAAATAGGTTTGATGCCACGGCGCATGGCTTGCGCATAAAATTCGATTGCACCATATAAATTACCATAATCCGTTAAAGCGATGGCAGGTTGTTGATGTTCTTTTGCCAAATCCAGCATGGCTTTTACTTTAGCAGTACTGCGCTGCATTGAGTAGTCAGAATGGGTATGGAGATGGACAAAGGGTGTAAGGTAAGAGTCAGCAGCTTGCATGGTGAAAGTTTAACTTGGAAGGGTTGATAAATCTAGCCCGCATCAATCCTTTGGCTGATGATTACAGTGATTGAGGCATAGATGGGCTCGTTTTAAGGTGGTGTTTGGTTTGGGTGCAGGCAAGTTGCAAAGCTTGCTGTACAGCTTGCTTTTGAACTTGTATGCGCGAGCCAGCGAAGTGAAAATAGTGAGCATAAGCTGCTTGATGGGGTGCTTTAATGGCAATCCATACGCTGCCAACAGGTTTGTCAGGGCTTCCTCCAGTTGGCCCTGCAATGCCAGTGATGGCAATGGCTAAAGTATGTGATGCACATGTGGTGACGGCACCTTCTGCCATCGCAATGGCAACGACTTGGCTGACTGCACCATGTTGTTGAAGCAAGGCAGGGCAGACATTGACCTCATCAATTTTGGCTTGGTTGCTGTAGGTAATCCAACTGCGGTCGAGCAGCGTAGAAATGCCTGATATTTGTCCTATGGATGCAGTGAGTGCGCCAGCGGTACATGACTCCACACAACGTAATTGCCAACTTTGTTCTTGAAGGTATAAGACTAAGGCTTGGGCAAGGTGTTGCTGTTTCATATCAGTTGCATGATAGCAAAACCGACACCCGCCGCCATCAAACCAGCAATTAAATCATCAAACATGATAGAAAACCAATGGGGTCCCCATGATTCAAGCTGGCGAATGGGGAAAGGTTTGAGTATGTCAAACATACGAAACAGGACAAAAGATAAACCTAGAATCAAAACGACATTAGCCTGAGGCAATAGACTCATTAAAATAGCAATACTTAGCCATTGACCAGCCCATTCATCAATGACAATCCAGCCAGGGTCATGATGTTCACCCAATATCACGAGTTGGGGTAAGAGAACATAACAGACGAGAAAACCAAGCACGCTAATGAGTAGTGTGGCAAGCCATAAACCACTTAAATGACCATACGTGAGGCACAACCATGCAGGTATAAGTGCTGCCAAACTCCCCCAAGTGCCGGGTGCTTTGGGAAGCCAACCACTGCCTAAGCCTGAAGCAATAAAACGAAGCGAAAAAAGGTATTTATGCAAAATGATGATATCCTTTACTGTGGTAGGGAATAATGTTGCCTTGATAGGTGAGTTGGACATCACTACCTGCTTGGCAACTGCCTATGGGTGTGGCTTGGAGTTGGGTGAGTTGCTGGCGTAAGCGTGGTGGTGCGGTGCATAATAAAGCGTAATCTTCACCACCTGCTAGGATGTTTTGCATTGAAGTGCTGTGGTAGTGGGTTAATTTTTGAAGCTGCTCTTGTTCAATCATGAAACATACTTGGGATGCCGATGCGATATGGGCGGCGTCTTGCATTAAACCATCACTCACATCAATACAGCACTTCACGCCTATCTTTTGTAGGCGAACACCTGCGCTAAGTTGTGGTGTGATGCTTTGAAAATAAGGGATGCAATTTCCTTCTTTATTGCCAGCAAGCCATTGTTGTAGACCTTGCGCAGACAAACCTAAATCACCAATAAGCCAAATATCATCACCAATACGCGCTTGCTTTCGGGTCATGGCTTGCTTGTGGGGAACCAAGCCGCCCACAGTCACATTAAGCATATTGATGGGTGCGCAAACGGTATCACCACCTGCCAACTCAAGTTGATAGTGTTGGCATACTTCGACCACACCATCACTCATGGCTTGTAAGTCATCCATGTTTTGCGCCACCACCGATAACCATATCCAACTTGCTTGTGCTCCCATCGCAGCCAAATCGGAAAGGGCAGCACAGATTGCACGCTGCGCTGCGATATCTAGCGGCATATCGTGTGGCCAATGTACACCTGCCACGGCAGTGTCCGTGCTTACGACCAACTCATAACCTTGAGCAATATGATGCACAGAAGCATCATCACCATTGCTTAAGGTGGTGGTAAGATGGCGAAAGGGAAGTCGTTGACGAAACAACGTTTCAATGGCGTGAAATTCAGTGGTTTTCATCGTTAAAGAAAGGATAACAGTGAAAATGAGCAACAGAAAAGCCAAGCAGGGCATGCTTGGCTTGATTTGCTCATATCACCGTGCGAATACAAGGTGATTAAAAGCGGCTGCCTGACATATAATGTTGAACAGCAGCCTTTTCTTGATTCATATGACGAATGACACCCGCAGTATGGTTGAGTAAATGCGCAAATACAGCATAAGTTAACTCTTGATCTTGTTGCATAAGTTCACTAAAAGCAGCGCGTGATAATTTATAGATGGTGCAATCATCACGCGCTGTGACTGTAGCGCTGACCTCTGCAGCTGTTAAAAAGCTCATTTCACCAATTAAATCACCTGCATGTGCTGTGCCAACGCGAATAGACTCACCATTATTATTGCAGTCTATGGTCGCTGCACCTTGTTGAATGACATACAAAGCATGCCCCATACTACCTTGCTCAACAATAATGCTGCTGGCTTGGCATTCTTTCACTTCTATCATTGAAGCAATGATGTTTCGTTGTGTTTCATTGAGTTTTGTTTTGAAAAAATTATCTTCTAACCATGTAAAGTTAATGCTCATTTGTTAAAGCTCCCTTTTTTATTTTTTAGTATATGATGAACAAAGATAGACAGGTATGTCGTTGATTGCAAGTCGTGTGTTGTTCATTCGCGCTTAAATATTTCGCTGTGCAGAAAAGTCGGCTAAATCGCATAATAGTTGTTTTAAGGTTTGATTAGAGACCTCTGGCAATAGGCTTTTAGCCCGATTGGCATAATTTTGTGCCCGTTGTATGGTATAATCAGTGCCGCCATGCTGCAATACTTTCGCCCGCACCCAAGCGCGATCATCATCTTGATATGCTTGCCCTTCGCGATTGGCAATGATATGAACACGTTGTCGAAGCGTTTCATCTTGTTGCATGGCATGAATTAAGGGCAATGTGATTTTTCCTTCTTCTAAGTCATGTCCTACGGGTTTGCCTGCTTCCTCAGCTTCAGCGGTATAATCCAAAGCATCGTCCATCAATTGAAAAGCCACGCCCAAACACATGCCATATTCAGCCATATTTTTAATCACATCTTCAGATTGTTGGCTGACATAAGCACCCACTTCAGCCGCTGCCGCAAAAAGTACGGCTGTTTTGCGTTCGATGACTTCTAAACACTCAGCTTCGTTCATTTCCAAATGAAAGGTGCGCGAGAGTTGTAAAACTTCGCCTTCAGCCAAAGCATTGGTGACATCAGACATGAGTTTTAACATCCGCATGTCATCATCTTGCACCAACATTTGAAAGGAGCGTGAAAATAAGTAATCACCGACTAAAACACTGGCTTGGTTTCCCCAAACACCATTGGCAGAAGGGTTGCCACGTCTTAAGTCGGATGAATCCACCACATCATCATGTAATAATGAGGCGGTATGGATAAATTCAATCACAACCGATAAAGGAATGTGTCGGCGACCTTGATAACCAAACATTTGTGCAATGATTAAGCATAATAAAGGGCGTAAACGTTTGCCGCCGCTGTTGATGATATAATGTCCGACGGCAGGAATCATCGCAATATCAGATTGTAAATTCTGATGTATGCAAGCATTCACCGCTTGCATATCTTCGGCACATAAGTCAGTGGCTTGTTGTAGGGGGTTACTATATTTCACGGCGGAGAAGATGGGTTTTTTTTGGTGCAGCGTCAATGCTTAAAATGGCTTAACCATGTCATATGTTGTGCTTGGTCGGCGGTAGCTAAAATGGAGCTGCTCATTTGAGGTGTGGCAAAGGGTGATGAACCATTAAAATCACTCACCACACAGCCAGCTTCTTGTGCAAGCAATAGTCCAGCAGCATAATCCCACAGCTTTTGACCACCATGAATGATAAATTGCCCGCGTCCTGCGGCAAGCCATGCCCATTCAAGGGCACAAGTGCCTAAATTACGCTGGCTACGGTAGATTTTGTTGTTGACAATATTGCTGGCGGTATTGGCATTTAATCGTTTAAAATCAATGAAACCAATGCAATGACTTAGCGGTTTTGCTGGTTTTTGTTGTTGAAGTTGACCATTACAATAAAAACCATGTCCTTTGCTGGCGGAAAACATTTCATCACGAATGGGGTCGTAAATACAAGCTAAAACGGGCTGTCCATCTTCAATCAAAGCAATGGATATGGCAAATAAAGGCATGGGGTTGGCAAAGTTTCCTGTACCATCAAGGGGGTCAACACACCAAAAACGGGTGTTTTCACTTTGATGCAAACATGCAAGCTGTTCACCCTCACTCATTTCTTCGCCTAAAAAACCAATATTGCTGGCTAAGGCACCAAGCTTTTGTTGTAAAAAATCTTGGCACTGTTGATCTGTTTCAGTGACAATCGAGCCATCGCATTTGATGGACGTGGTTGATGTTTGACTAAGAAAAGCAGGTAGTAGGATGTTCTTGCCTGCTTGTTGTGCAAGTTGTTCAACGGCAGGTAAGAGTTGTGATGTGAGCATGGGTCTCCCAAATTAGAGTAATTTGAAGCATTACGAAAGTTTAATGATAGCAGCTAAGTATGAAAAATCTAGCTGCTTGGCGTTGTGAAGATTATGACCTAGACTATGGATTATGATTAAGCGCTTAAACTTTACGCATGACGCACAAGTATTGCGGACAAGGCAATCATTATCGCGCTTTTTATGGTTTGCCTGTGCCACCCTGCTCATTTATATCCCTTTGAATGCCTTCGCTGGCGCACCCACGTTAGCGAAAATTCAAGGCGTGACATTGGCTGGGCTTGTGCTCCTTATACTTTGGTTGAATCATAATGCTCCTTTGTTGTGGATTAAACATGGCATTGGTTTGGCAGCATTGGCGATTTTCGTGCCGCTTATTTTTAATCCTTCTGTGGAAAACACTGGTATTTATTGGATTTTTGGTTACCCATTAATTGTGTTTTTCTTTTTAGGTGTGCGCATAGCTGTGCAGTGGACATGTGTTTACTTGTTCAGCTTGCTGCTCGGCATGGCTTTGGCACATTTGGGTTATGTGCATCTTTACTTTTCATATGCACAAGTATTGATTGCGATGATTGAGTTGGTCTTTGTTAGCTTTTTGGGTTATTTTTTTGTGGTGGATAATGAAAAAGCCGAAGACGCAATGGCAACGCATGTTCATTACCTACAAAGCATTGATAACATTGAACATACCATACATGCTGATATGGATATTGATGAGAGTATGGGTGCAGCCTTGCAAGTTTTGCTGGATGATTTTCAAGCGAGTCGTGCTTGGTTGCTTTACCCTTGTGACCCTGATGCTGATTTTTGGTCAGTGCCTTTTGAGCGTGCCGTTACAGCATATCCTGGCGCTTTTGAAGCTGCTGGCGAATACCCTGTTGATAAAGATACAAGGCAGGTTTTTACCGATGCTTTAGCTGCAAAAGCACCTGTTTGTTATGGTCGTGATAGACCTATTCCTGGTAATCAAGAGGTTTTAAAGGCATTTTCGATTCAATCTCAAATTGTGGTGGTATTATACCCTGACAGTGATCAACCGTGGTTATTGGGTTTGCATCAGTGTGATGAGCAACGACAATATACCACAGATGAACAGCGTTTATTTCAAGATATTGCACGGCGTATTGAAGATGCGTTGAATCAAAAGTTATTATATCGAGACTTAAAAGAGGTGAGTATACAAGCTGAAGCGGCCAATGCGGCGAAGAGTGAGTTTTTATCGGTGATGAGTCATGAGTTGCGCACACCTTTGCATGGCATTATTGGTTTACAAGATTTGATTGCAGCGGATCAAAGTCGTTTGAGTGAAGAACAACAGGAACATTTGGTCTTGGCGCAACAAGCAGCGAAATCATTACAGGCATTAGTGAATGATATTTTAAGCTTGTCTAAAGTAGAGGCTGGGAATGTGGAGTTGGCACATGAAAAGTTTGCTTTGAAAAACTGCTTATTGGATAGCATCGCACCGTTTGTCATTGCTTGTAGAGATAAAAAGCTGCCTTTAATGGTGGATGTTGAAGATGTGTCTGCATATATGGTGGGGGATGAGGTGCGTTTGCGACAAGTTTTGATTAACTTGATTGGTAATGCAGTGAAATTTACGGAGCAGGGTTGTATTGAGGTGCATATTAAAGAACAGCAGGGTTTGTTGTTGTTTCGCATTCAAGATACGGGTATTGGTATTCAACATGAGATGTTAGCCGATATTTTTCAGCCTTTTTTGCAAGTGAAGGCTTTAATGCACAAACAACATCAAGGCACAGGCTTGGGGACGACCATTGCCAAGCGTTTTGTGGAGCTGATGGGCGGGCAAATTATGGTGAGCAGCGTGTTTGGCGAAGGCAGCTGTTTTGCTTTTCAGATTCCTTGTGAAACATATGGTAAACACCGTTTGACTTGGCAAGCAGATGTGAGCCAAGAAGCGCTATCGGCACAACGTGTGCATCAAGAAAATGCTGTTGCGCTTGAAATGCCTATGTTGCAAATGCATGTTTTGCTGGCAGAAGATGACCCTATTGCCCAACGTATTGCAGAAAAAAGGTTTAAGCGTGCTAATATTTACCTTGATATTGCAGAGGATGGTTTGCAAGCTTGGGATAAGTTGCAGCACAATGATTATGATGTGTTACTTACCGATATTCGTATGCCAAGACTTGATGGCATAGCATTAACTCAGCGTATTCGGCAGCGAGAAAAAATGCTGGGTTTGCCTGAATTACCCATTATTGGTTTAAGCGCACATGCGTTGGAAGAAGTGCAAGACCGTTGTTATGATGTAGGCATGAATATATTTATGACCAAACCCATTGACCCTGATACAGTATTGCAGCAAGTGCAAAGTATTGTGCAACAGCGCAAATCATAAGTGAATAAACGCTTCCCAAGCATCTATTGGGAACCTCGAAAACGTTAAATTTAAAGATTAAAAAATGCCAGGTCTTTTCTTGAGTAACATCGAAAACAACCATGCACTGCTGACTTGCAGTTGACGACGCAGCTGAATTTGAGGCGAGTTGCTACTTTCGCCAAGTAAAGCTTTGACCCATAATAAGCGTTGTCCTGCTTCATGTTGGGCTATAGGCATATCGGGCAAGGATGCGAGGTATTCAGATTGTTGAATCAGCACCCATGCGGGAAAATCTTCGATGCTGGGTTGATGGGTCAACTTGCTGAAATTGTGATACAAATGTTCTAAGCCTGCTGCTTGTAAAGCTTGATTATAAGCACTGTTATGGATGACTTTCTGGGCTTGATTTGGGCAATGCAAACAAAAATTGAACCACGCCGCACGTAAAGCAGGAATATGATGTAATGCCGCTTGAGATTGAATAAGATATTGGTGAAACAGTGGAATATGTGACCAAGATTCGTGCTGTTCCACCGCTTGAATAACTTGCGCATAAGCTTTGGCTTCTAAATAGGCTGTGGCAGCGTGAACATGTGGTTGTTTGGGGTCAAAAGGATGTTGTTGCAGTTGAAGTGCTAGATTTCGCCACAATGGCGATAAGAAGTCTGTCATGTCTTGTTTGTTTCCAGCAAATTCTGCTTGAGCAAGTGGGGAAATTTCTTGTTGGTAGTAGGTGAATTGGGCATGAATATCATGGGTAATATGTTGTTCAGCGACAAACAATGCCTCTAATCGGGTCAGGGTGGGGTCGTTGGCATAATCTTCAAAAGCATCATCAAACATGGCTTGTAACTGTGGTGATTGTTGGGCTAAAGCTGTGCGTATGCGATTAAAACACACAATATGTGGTGCATCCATGAATAAGTCGAGTTGTGGTCTGTCTGCTTCAGGTTCAAATGACCATGAAAAGTGTTGGTGCAATGCTTGATTGGTAAAAAGAAGAAGGTGTTCTCCAGCATGTTCTCCCCAAGCTGACCATGTTTTTGGCACACGCCTAAGCTGCCGTTTTTCAACATAAAGCATGGCAACATCCAACATGTTTTTGATGCGTTTTGGGCTGCCTGAAAAGCCTTCTTCAAGGCTAGCCAACTCGCCTAAATGCCATGCTTCATATGCCTGCTGTGAGATGCGTCCTATGGTTAATAAATAGCGTACAGGGTCCCAATAACCATGTGCGGCAAGCGTTTGTTCAACAAGGCTTGGCGTTTCTTGTTCGATTTTATCTTGCGGCAACATGGTTAAGCATCACTTAAAGGCTCAAAGAGTGATTGCAACTCACTTTCTGTCCACAAGGCACTGCGTTTACCACCACCACCATGCACACTTTTCGCCAATTCACGCTTTCTGTCCTGCATTGCCACAATTTTCTCTTCAACGGTGCCGCTGGTAGTGAGTTTATATACAAATACAGGCTTATCTTGCCCGATGCGGTGGGCGCGGTCAGTGGCTTGATCTTCGGCAGCAGGATTCCACCATGGGTCATAATGAATGACCGTGTCTGCGGTAGTGAGGTTTAGCCCCGTTCCGCCAGCTTTGAGGCTAATTAAGAAGATAGGCACTTCACCAGCTTGAAACGATTCAACAGGCGTGATGCGGTCTTTGGTTTGCCCTGTAAGTTTGACATAAGCGATGCCTAAGTCATCACAAAGCGCTTCAATTAAGCGTAACATTTCGGCAAATTGCGAGAAAATAAGGATTTTCCTGCCTTCTTCAATCATTTCAGGCACCAACTCGCGCAACATATCCATTTTAGCTGATGGAACGCCTGTGGTATCCATGTTTTTAAGTAAACGCGGATCACAACACACTTGGCGCATTTTCATCAAAGCATCAAGTACAATAATTTGGCTTTTCGCAACACCCATTGCAGCGACAGAATCACGCACTTTTTTCTGCATGGCTAAACGTACACTTTCATATAAAGCACGCTGTGAGCCTTCCAAGGTCACGCAGCGTGCAATATTACTTTTAGCAGGCAACTCTTTTGCCACATTTTCTTTTAAACGGCGCAATAAAAAGGGGCGAACACGAACATTTAAAGCGCTTTGTCTGTTTTCACTATCTTCGATTTCAATGGGTTTACGAAACAAACTACTAAAACTCTTTTGATCATATAAATAACCAGGCATCAAGAAGTCGAACTGTGCCCAAAGCTCACCAAGGTGATTTTCAATCGGTGTGCCCGTAAGGCAAAGGCGATGTTTGGCATTAATTTCACGCACCAACCGCGAGGCTTTAGAACGTGGATTTTTGATGTTTTGTGCCTCATCAAGAACCAACATATGATAGTCTTCTTCAAGTAAAAAATGAATATCACGCGGCAATAAAGGATAGGTGGTGAGCACCAAGTCATAGGCATGAATGCTATTGAAATGTTGGGAACGTTGTGCACCATGTAAAACCAAAACACGCAACTGAGGCGCAAACTTTTTCGCTTCCATGCGCCAATTGTACATCAAACTTGTTGGCGCAATCACCAAAGCAGGGTGCTTGAGCCGCCCTTCCTCTTTTTCTTTGAGGATGCAGGCTAAGGTTTGTATGGTTTTACCCAAGCCCATATCATCAGCAAGAATGCCGTGCAAGCCTGTTTTAAGCATCAATTGCAGCCAATTTAAACCTTCATGTTGGTAATCCCTTAGTTCAGCGTGTAAACCTTTAGGCACTTCAACGTGCGGTATTTTGTCATTATCAACCAGAAGGTGAACTTGTTCTAACCAGCGTTTACCATCTTTGATTTTAACCTTTTCATCACCTTCAAGCTCACGTTGTACAGCTAACATTTGAATGCCAGAAACTTCTTTTTCATGCTTGCCTGTGCTGGCGAAAAGTTCCATCATATGTGTAAGAATGCTGTGCAACATATTGCCAGCTATGGACAACATGCGCCCATCGGCTAAAGGAAGCGGAACATGTTCTATGTTTTTAATGGTGCTTAACATCTGATCAGACAAGCGTTCTGGATCTTCTTTAATCCAAGAGGCAATGGCGTCAATGAGATCTACGGACTCGCCATCAGCAAGGGTTGCCGTAAAGTCGGCCTTACCCATAAGCCCATCACCTTCAATACCCAAGTTCCAACGCTCGGCAGTGAGGAGATTGTGGCGAAAACTGCTGGCTATTTCAATACGAAAGCCTTGCTCTTCCAGCTCGGGCACAATGTTTGCCATAAAAGGAATCCAGCTGTTATGTTGAAGGGTGAAATCGGGAAGAAACCCTACCTTTTTAAGTTGAATACGCATCGCTTTGGGGGTGGCAACCATACCTTGAGCCAATATTTTGATGACACTTTGTTGTTCAAATAAAGTATCACGCGCATATTCAATGAGTTTGTTACCTTGTTTAATGCGTACAGGCTCGCTGGTTTCACCAAACTGGGTTTGTTCACCTGCATATTCAAAGCAAAGGTCTACACCATCATAATATTGACCATAAAGGCTAGAGTGAAGGGCTACAGAACTAAATTTGAGGACCGCAACAGGCGCAATGCTTTCTTGTTGTAGGCTCAAACGCTCGGGCTGTGGCACGGCGTGAGGTAAAAAAGGCAATAAAACGGCTTCATCTGTGGTTAAATCTTGTGGTTTGATGGGTAACATAGCCATTAAATCACGGCTTTCTTCTAAAGAGCAAACATGTTGAATTTCACCACAGTGATGTTGGCTAATATCAAGGTAGTAGGGCGGTGAAACATGTAATAACATCGCTTCAGGTTGGCATTTAAGGGTTAATGTTTGTACACCTTGCGTATCCATATCCCAAAGCCATTCACCTTGACGAGCCTCGCCCATACTTAAAGTATCGCTGCTTTTATCCCACCAATGGCAGCGTCCTGTTTTAATGGTATGTTCTAAAATTTCACGTCCTACAACACCATGCAGCAACACAGAATCACCGCTTGCCGACAAGCGATTGACGGTATCACGCAAAATGCGTTCATCTGAAGATAAAATGAATCGTGGTGTATTCCGATTAAGAATATTTTTAGCGGTGTACGGTGTTGCTTTGCCATATTGATTATTTTTAAGCAGACGCACCGTTTCAAAATGCAAACGTAATCCATTGTTGAGGTCAGGACGCAAAATATACAATAAACGCTGGCGTACATCAGAAGGGTAGTCTAGGGGTGTTTTAGATTGCGTGGCAACTTGATTGACCACGCCTAACCAATGATGAAAGGGTACAGGCTCTTCTTTTTTCTTGCGCTTTTTCCGAGGTAGGGCTGATTTTTCCGCTAATACCGCATATAAAGTTGCCGCCACATGTTTACAATTAAATTGCATAGGACATGAGCAATCACCATCAATATCATAGGCATCATATTCGATATATACTTTATAAGGTTGCTTGGCATTACCAATCACTTCAGCGGTGATGACGTGTTTTTTAGCATCAATACTGAGTGCTTCAACATGGCCATCTTTGAAATACTCGCGTCCGTGTATCAGGTAAGTTGCATCCAAGTTGCTCTCTAAAAATGCCTGAGTAATTTCAGCGGTCATGGTTACCCCAATCGTATATATTGTGAATTGATGAAGAAGAACGGGGCATACTCAACAAGAACAATCAGGATGCAACAGGAAGTTTTTTCGTAACTATT
>CAZWPS010000011.1:0-18443 GCA_964635775.1 uncultured Zetaproteobacteria bacterium
AAAGCCTCAAAAATAGGCATTAAAAACAGGCGACTTAAAGCTGGGTGGGATAATGGTTATATGGAGACATTGTTGTTAGGGGATGCTTAATTTAATGCGATTGCCCTAAATCGCTCCCACACCTGAGGCAATCGCCCATGTATAAAGCAACGTCACCGTAAGCATAGAGCCTCAACAAAGGGGGCAAGCCGTGATTCGCGGACTTTCATTGGCGCTTTTAATCAACTTACTCATCCTTAATTGGTGGCAGTGAGGGGCAGGCATCGCCTTGAAAGGAAGCTTTTTTAAGCTGAAAATCAGGTGGGTTCAGTGGGTGATTTCTTATGATTTGTGATTAGGGCGATAGCTTTGAAGAACTTTGTAATGACGAAAACGGCTTATGGGCTATAGTTTGCGCCAAAGAGTCATTTTGTAGTTCAATATTGGAGTTTTTAGCCGTGACATTTCAAGATTTATTGCTGACATTGCAACATTTTTGGGCAAAACAAGGTTGTGTGGTTCAGCAGCCTTATGATAGTGCGATGGGTGCTGGAACCTTTCATCCATCCACATTTTTGCGTGTCTTGGATGATCAAGACTGGCGCACAGCGTATGTGCAACCTTGCCGCCGCCCTACCGATGGTCGTTATGGCGAAAACCCCAATCGTTTGCAGCATTATTATCAGTTTCAGGTGCTTTTAAAACCTGCACCCGAGGACATCTTGGACTTGTATTTGGCATCATTGCGTGAAATCGGCATTGATACAGATGTGCATGATATTCGTTTTGTGGAAGATGATTGGGAATCACCCACCCTTGGCGCATGGGGTTTGGGTTGGGAAGTGTGGCTTAACGGCATGGAAGTCACCCAATTCACCTATTTCCAACAGGTAGGTGGTGTGGAATTAAGCCGTACACCTGGTGAAATCACCTACGGACTTGAACGGCTGGCGATGTATATTCAAGGTGTTGAAAATGTTTATGATTTGATTTGGGTTGAACAAGAAAATGGCAAGAAAGTGACGTATGGCGAAGTGTTTTTACGCAATGAACAAGAATTTTCGGCATACAACTTTGAGCATGCCAATGTTGCGTTTTTACAACAACAATTCGACCAAGCAGAAGCTGATTGCAAACATTTGTCCGCAAGCAGCTTGTTTTTGCCAGCTTATGAAGAAGTCATCAAAGCTTCGCATGCTTTTAATTTACTCGATGCACGAGGTGCGATTTCTGTGGCAGAAAGGCAACGTTTTATTGGGCGTGTTCGGGGATTATCACGCACCGTTGCCCAAGGTTATGTGGGGGTAGAATCATGAGTGTATCT
The DNA here is from genome assembly GCA_964635775.1 of uncultured Zetaproteobacteria bacterium. Taxonomy (GTDB): domain Bacteria; phylum Pseudomonadota; class Zetaproteobacteria; order Mariprofundales; family Mariprofundaceae; genus Ghiorsea. The sequence goes on from CAZWPS010000011.1 coordinate 1,304, forward strand.
CCTTTATTGATTGAAATTGGTGTTGAAGAAATCCCAGCAGGTGTTGCGCCACGCATGGGTGAATCTCTCCAAGCTGCGTTAAACACATGGTTTGCAGATGCGAATGTCGAAATATCTGAATTTAAGCTTGGGGTGACACCGCGCCGCTTATTAATTCATGTGGCATCATGCCCAACGATGCAAGCTGATCGTGAACAAGTGATTTGGGGTCCCCCCGAAAATATCGCGCTTAAAGATGGTCAACCCAGCAAGGCTGCTGAAGGTTTTGCGCGAAAGTCTGGCTTAAATGTTGATGATTTTGAGTTTGCCGATAAAGGTGATGGCAAAGCAAAATATATGAAGGCAACGATTACGGTCAAAGGTAAAAAAGTAGCTGATATGCTTGCAGAAGTGATGCCGAATATCTTGCGTGGTTTACCAAGCCCGAAACAAATGCAGTGGCAAGATGGTGAAACGCGAGGGGATGCATTTATTCGCCCGATTCGCTGGATTGTGGCAAGGCTGGGTGATGAAGTGCTTCACTTTTCGTTTGCTGGCATTGCGGCTGGAAAAGCATCGTATGCTCATCGAATGTGTCCAGATGCCAAGGGTGAGATTAGTGTTACAGCGCCTTTTGTTTGGCTTGAAGAACGCATGGTCATTGCCGACCGCGAAGCGCGCAAAACAAGCATTGTTCAAGGATTGACCACTGCGGCAAAAGAAGCGGGTGTGCAGTTGGTGGAAGATGCTGATTTGATTGAAGAAGTCACCGATTTAACCGAATGGCCACATGTCATTACAGGGCATTATCAAGAAGAATTTCTAAAACTACCGATTGAAGTGAGTCGTATTGAGTTAAAACATCATCAGCGTTGTTTTTCAACACAAGATAACCATGGCAAAACATCAAATGTGTTTTTTGCGGTTGCCAACATCAAATCCAAAGACCCTAGTCTAGTGGCGCAAGGCAATGAGCGTGTGGTCAATGCACGTTTGGCAGATGCCATGTTTTTCTTTGAGCGTGACCCCAAAGAAAGCTTGGAAGCGCGTGTTGAAAAATTATCTGAAATCATTTTTCAAGATGGACTTGGCATGGTGGGCGATCAAGTGCGCAGATTGCGTGGTTTTATCTTGGATAATGCCGATAAATTGGGTGTGGACACCCATGATGCGCAACGTGCAGCGTATTTGTGCAAATCCGATTTAACCACGGGATTGGTGGGTGAATTTCCTGAATTGCAAGGTTATATGGGTGGCGTTTATGCTGCTTTAAATGGTGAAAATAGTGATGTGGCAGCCGCCATTACCCAACATTATGCGCCAGTGGGTGCCGATGATGCTGTGCCAAGCAGCGCGATTGCCAAAGCCATTGGTGTGATTGAACGCGCTGATAAATTGCTGGGTTATTTTCACTTGGGCAAAGTCCCCACGGCCAGTGCCGACCCCTTTGCTTTGCGCCGTGCTGCCATTGCTTTGATTCATCTGTTAGAAGATAAAAACAATCCGATTAACATGACTTTAAGCCAAATTTTAAAGGAAGCTGCCAAACAATGGAATCAACAGCGTGTCACGATTGCCATTGATGATGAGACACAAGAAGCGGTTAAAAGGTTTGTCTTTGAGCGTTTGTTGGGTTTAGCGGATGGCTTTATGGTGAGCAAAGCAGGTATGGCGGCGGCTTTACATGCCAATGTTGAATTACCGTTGTATAAACATTTGGCAGTAGCAGAGCTGTTGACCAAATTCGCTGATTCAGAAGCTGGGCAAGCTGTCGCTGCGGCGAACAAACGCATTGCCAACATCTTGAAGAAAGCAGGTGATATTAATACAAATATTGAGCAAGCATTGTTGGTGGAAGATGCTGAAAAAGCCTTGTTTCAAGCATTAGATGCTGCGGAAACAACCTTTCCTGATCAACCCAGCGCCCAACTCGATGTGTTGGCAGGCTTAAGAGAGCCTGTGGATACCTTTTTTGATGATGTGATGGTGATGACCGACAATGAAGCCATCAAAAATAACCGCTTGGCACTTTTAGCACGCTTGCGTCGCTTATTTTTAAGACTTGCCGATGTGTCACGGTTAGCTTAAACGTAAGGTGGAGAAAAAGGTGGTTATTGGCAGTGATGAAAGTGTTCAGGGGCATAGAACGCGATTAAAAGACCGCTTTTCGTTGCATGGATTGGATGGTTTCCATGATTATGAGGTTTTGGAATTGTTGTTGGTGTATGTGATTCCGCGTAAGGATGTCAAACCCATTGCCAAACGGATGTTGCAGCAATTTGGTACACTGGCAGGTGTGTTTGATGCCCAAGTTCAAGAATTACAAACCGTGCAAGGTTTGGGCAAGGCTTCAGCAACATTCTTAAAACTGCTCAAATCAGTGCATGGGCGATATTTAAGCTCAGATTTGCTTGATAAAGACATTTTAAATGCGCCTGAAACAGTGAAAAAGTGGTTGCGCTTAAAGTTGCAAGGAAAAAGCATCGAGTATTTTGGTGCCTTGTTTACGGACCAACAAAATCGTTGTATTTCCTCTGAAATTTTATTTGAAGGTACAATTGATAGAGCGGCGGTGTATCCGCGCACCCTGATTAAACGCGCCCTAGAACTTGATGCCAAAGCGATGATTATTTTCCACAATCATCCCGGTGGGACAGCATTCGCCAGCGAGCAAGACATCAATTTAACCAAGCAGCTTATTGCGGCATGTCATACTTTGGATATAAAACTTCTGGATCATTTTTTGGTGGTCGGCAAGGATGTTTTATCGTTTCAAGAACAAGGCTGGTGGCCAAGTTAATGTTTGGCTGAACCTTTGAGATTGACCCATAATAAGCCCATGATACCCGCAACCAACATCACCGATGAAAGCAACATTCCCATGGTGATTGAACCGAAAAGAAAGCCAATATGGGCATCAGGTTGACGGAAATTCTCGCAAAAGATGCGGGCTAAGGCATAACCGATTAAAAAGATGGCGATGCGGCTGCCTGGCGGCCACTTGCGTTGGCGAGTGAACCATAATAAGGCAAATAATAACACACCTTCAAGCAGCATTTCATAAAGTTGACTGGGGTGGCGAAGCTCCATGCCAGCATGAGGGAAAATCATCGCCCAAGGCACATCTGCAGGGTTGCTGACAACACGTCCCCAAAGCTCACCATTGATGAAGTTGCCCGCACGTCCAAAAGCAAGACCAAGGGGAGCAACAATGGCAAAACGGTCAAGCAGGGTTAAAAAAGGAAGGTTAGCGCGTTTACAATAATACCAGCCCGTGAGTATAGGACCGATTAAGCCACCATGAAATGACATGCCTCCCTGCCATACATAGAGTACTTCGAGCGGGTGCGCAGCGTAATAAGTGGGGTTATAAAACAAAACATAACCCAAACGACCGCCTAAAATAACGCCTAAGATTAACCAAGTGAATAAGTTTTCAAAGGCTTCAGGCTGAATTACTTTCCGCCAAAGCTTTTGTTCTTGCAGCTGTATTTGTACTAACTTCCAAGCCGATAAAAAGGCAAAGACATACATGAGACCATACCAATGAATGGCAAGTGGACCTAATTGTAAGGCAACAGGGTCAATGTGAGGTGCAAGCAATTTTTACCACACCATCCATAACAAAATGCCGCCCAAGAGGACGCGGTAAATCACAAAGGGGCCCATGCCTACACGTTCTAAAAATTTCAAAAAGTAATGAATGCAAATATATGCGGAGAGCGCAGAGACCATAAAACCAAGCACAAGCTCAGAGATACCAGCGGCTTGCTGTGGTGCTTCAATCCAGTCCTTGATTTTCAAGCTTCCTGCCAAAAAAATAACAGGGATGGAGAGTAAAAAAGAAAACCTTGCGGCAGCTTCGCGTGTATAACCTAAAAATAAGGCGGCAGTCATGGTGATGCCAGAGCGAGAGGTGCCTGGAATCAAAGCAATGGCTTGTGCAATGCCTACAATCAAAACATCTTTGATTCCCCAAGCATCATCATGGCGCGTACGTTTGCCAATTTTATCAGCGAACAATAACAATAAACCAAAGATGATGGATGCATAAGCAATGGTCGTAATGCTTCTTAAATCACTTTCAATGAAGTCTTTGAATGCTAAACCTGCGAGACCTACAGGAATCGTGGCAATACCAATCATCCAAGCCATTTGCCCATCACGATTGACCGACCATGAGCGTTGCTGAATGCTTTGTCCTAAACCAAACACCATTTTACCCAAGTCGCTGCGGAAATAATAGATCACTGCGGTTAAAGTGCCTAAATGAACCACACAATCAAAAGCTAAACCTTGATCTGGCCAAGCCGATATTAAAGGCACCATTGCCAAGTGACCTGAAGAAGAAACAGGCAGAAACTCGGTCAGCCCTTGAATCAGTGCTAAGACAAAGGCTTGAATGGCATCAATGGATGTATTCATGTTGATGAGCGACGTTGTTGTACAGCGCGGGCAAGCTTGTGCAATAAGGGTAAGGTATCTTGCCAATGAATACAGGCATCGGTAATGCTTACGCCATAAGCCAAATCTTGATGAGGCTCATTGTTTTGTCGCCCTTCATTGAGGTGGCTTTCAATCATAACGCCTTTGATATTGTGATTGCCTGCCGTAATTTGCCCTGCCACATCATGAGCGACATCAATTTGACGCTTGTGCTGTTTTAAACTATTGGCATGGCTGAAATCAACCATCACCCCTGAAGTAATACCTGCTTTTTCCAGCTTATCATTTGCTTGCTGAATGCTTGCGGCATCATAATTGGTGCTGGTATCGCCACCGCGTAAAATAATATGACAATCTTCATTACCACTGGTGGAAAAAATGGCTGACTTACCTTCTTTGGTCATGGATAAGAAGTGGTGAGGATGTGATGCGGCACCAATGGCATCAATGGCAATTTTAAAGCCACCATTGGTACTGTTTTTGAAACCAATTGGGCAAGATAAACCTGAAGCAAGCTCCCTGTGTCCTTGGCTTTCAGTGGTGCGCGCACCAATAGCGCCCCAACTGACCAAGTCAGCGACATATTGTGGTGAAATTAAATCTAAAAACTCTGTGCCCGCAGGTACGCCAAGGTTATTAATGTCTAATAACAGTTCGCGTGCCTTACGAATGCCATCATTAATGGCAAAAGAGTCGTCTAAGTAGGGGTCATTAATGAGACCTTTCCAGCCGACAGTGGTGCGTGGTTTCTCAAAATAAACACGCATAACAATCAATAAATCATCGCCAAAATCATCGCGAGCTTGTTTGATTAAGGCGGCGTATTCAAGCGCAGCTTTGGTATCATGAATTGAGCACGGCCCAGCGATAACCAGCAAACGATCATCATCGGCATGTAAAATACGATGAATGGCTTGGCGGGTTTCAAAGATGGTTTCGGCAGCACGCTCTGAAATAGGAAACTCAGAATGGACTTGTAGTGGTGAACTGATTTCACGTAAACCTGTAATACGCAGGTCATCTGTTAAATGGGAAGCAGACACGTTGATTTCTCCTTGGATGGTGTTTGAGCGATGAAGGAAGCATTGATGAAGTATCAAACAATAATGCCGAGCCTAACGCATAAGGTTAGGCTCGGCATCATACCAACTTAATGATTATCTTGCCTTAAAATTCGCGACGTTGACGGGCACGAATACGACGAAGACGTTTCATCAGACGCTTGCGTGCAGCAGCATCTTTACGTTTCTTCGCCACAGAAGGCTTTTCATAAGCTTCACGACGACGGCATTCACTAATTACACCGCCACGCTCAACTTGCTTACGGAAACGCTTAATTGCCATTTCAATAGGCTCTTCATGATTCACTTTAATTCCTGGCATGGTAAACATCACCCCCTACGGACAAACCGAAAAATAACCTTGGTGATGAAATGTTGACATCCAGCATTGCATACAAAGGGTCGCGCATTATGAGTGTAGAAAACACGAAGTCAAATCAAGATTCAAAGTGGCTCAAAGCGGCGACTCAAGTGGGTAGTTGGACCATGTTATCGCGCCTTTTAGGTTTTGTGCGTGATATTTTCATTGCGCGCTTGCTTGGCGCAAGCCCGCTTGCAGATGCTTTTTTTGTCGCGTTTAAGTTGCCGAACTTTTTTAGACGTATGTTTGCAGAAGGCACGCTCACGGTTGCCTTGGTTCCGGTGTTGGCAGAGCAGCGCAAACACGGCGAAGCAGAAGCCCACCAATACTTGAATGCGTTGGCGGGGTTGTTGTTGGCGGCATTATTGTTTTTTACGATTGCTGGAATGCTGTTGATGCCATGGTTATTGTTTGCTTTTGCACCAGGATTTTATGATGAGCCAGACCGTTGGACGCAAGCTTTGGGCTTGGCACGGCTGATGTTTCCTTATTTGGCATTGATTTCACTTTCTGCCATGGCTTGGGCAGTATTAAATGCGTATAAAAAGTTTGCTGTGGCTGCGGCTAGTCCAGCATTACTTAATGTTGCGATTTTATTTGCCGCCATCGTCTTCGCCCCTTTACATGATAACCCTGCTGAAGTCTTGGCGATTGGCGTTTTGCTGGGAGGTTGTTTGCAATTAGCCATTCAATTCCCTGCTTTAAAACGCATTGGTTGGATTCCTAAACCAACTTGGCGACCCAAAATGCCAGCGATTCACCAAACCATGCTTCTTTTTGGGCCTGCGGTACTGGGAATTGCGGCTGTACAAATTAACATCTTGGTAGGGACAATCTTAGCGACATTGCTGCCTAGCGGGGCAGTTTCTTACCTTTATTATGCTGATAGAATTGTGCAATTACCCTTGGCTTTGTTTGGTATAGCCATTGGTACAGCATTATTACCTACGCTGGCTGAACATCTAAGCCAGCATCGCCTTGATGAAGCGCGTCAGGATTTGCGTCAAGGTTTAACATGGTTAACATGGATTACATTACCTGCCACGGTGGGCTTATTATTTTTAGCCGAGCCCATTATCCGCACCTTATTTGAGCACGGTAAGTTTACGACCAATGATGCCAGCAACACTGCCCATGCTTTACAAGCTTATACCGTTGGTTTAATTGCATTTTGTTGGGCGAGGGTGCTCTCAACGGCTTGTTTTGCGGATCAAGATGCTAAAGCACCGATGAAATATGCCATGTATGCTGTGCTGGTGAACATTGTGTTGGCAGTGGTGTTGATGCAATTCATGGCATATGTGGGTTTAGCTTTAGCAACAGCCTTGGCATCTTTTTTTAATGTGGGTTTATTGTGGAAGCATTTACACCATAAACAAGGCGCACTTTTGGACGCAAAGAGCGTGCAGCGCATGCTTTTTGCGGCATTGGCATGCCTACCCATGGCAGCATTGTTGTACTATTTACCACAATTATGGGCTTTCCCAGAGCAGGATAAGTGGCTACAAATTGGTTGGTTGGCGGTTGCTGTAGGGGGTAGTATGCTGCTCTTTTTGGCGAGCGCATGGTTCTGGGGTGAGCGTCAATGGATAAGCTTAAAACGGTAGGGCAATTGCACTAAAACAGGTCTGCCTGTTAAGCCAACTTCGTCATAATAATTTTCAAACTTCTTATTTCCCAACTGGTTGCATCTGATCGCGTGCAGGCGTTGGCACTACATTTGTTAAATGCCAGTGAGGCACGATAATTTTCATGGTTCCTCCTAGACTCTGATTCAAGAACATGGCAACTAGCTTGACAGAGAGGGCAACCGGAAACAAAGCCCTCTCTCCATACAGTAAAGAAGTTGTGTCACTGCTGGGGAAAAGATAAAGCTGGCTCGCATTCAAAAGTCGTGGTCAGAAAAAGTAACTTTCTTCACATCAAATAACCCATGCTTTTACCAAATCAGTGTGATATCGTAAGCAGCAAAGCAACCATCTACACTGACCAATTTTAACTCCTCTAACTGTGCTTGTGCAATCAGCATACGATCAAAAGGATCTCGATGATGAGAGGGTAATGTTCCCGCTTTGATGCCATGTTGAAAGCTCACATGGAGTAAGGAGAATCCGTTATTTCCCACTTCGTCTATCAGCTTAGAAGTGTCCACATCTAGCTTTCCTAAGGTCTGTTTGATGCTAATTTCCCAACCACTTACAGCACTGACATAAACTTGGTTGGTAGGGTCTTCAATCAGTGCCCTAACCTTTGCACTTAGCTTTTGATCATCTGATAACCACCACAATAAAGCATGGGTATCGAGTAAAACTCTCATGAAGACAACCCTTCAAAATCATCTAACATATCATGGGGTAAAGGCGCGTTGAAATCATCATGCATATGAATTTCACCTTTCATGCTCCCCGCTTTGCGCAATGAAGAAGTAACCATGACCAGCTTCACAACAGGACGGTTATGCCGGGCAATCACTACTTCTTCACCATGCTCCACCGCATCAATCAGGCTGGAAAGCTTTGTTTTTGCTTCATGAATATTTACTTGTCTCATTGTTTTCTCCAATGTTGCTTACATAAGTTAGTCAATATTAGTTTAATTGTCAATGACATTTGATTTTAAATCGGGTGCATTCAAGCATGCCAATATGCTTATTATTCCCTCGCTCCCACGTGGTAATGCATATGTCCTGATTCTGCTGCTGCTTATAATATGCATTCGGCAGCGTGATCTCATGTTGAGATTCCAGTCAATGAAAATGAATCTTAAAAGAGTAACATTCCTTTGTTACACACTTGTTCAAATGCAACAACAATAGACTTGACCCTAGTTTTTTTAAAAACGATAGCCTACCTAATTACTGGAAAACTGGACTTTTCCAAGGTCAATAAATTTTGCTTACCCACTTGAATTTCATAAGAGCCGAAAAAACAATATCTTCGAATGATATTCCCCGCCCTTCAATGAGCTTCCGGTTTTTTTCGGGATTCCAGTTAATAGGTTTTATAACGGTAAGTATAGCATTATGTGTGCCTATTGCCATCGCACACAGCTAACGCCTAGCATGAAGGGCTGGAGCGAAGCGAAATACGAGAGTTCTGGAGGCATAAAGTTACGGTGACAGTTTACTAAAGGATGAAAGCAAAAGGGGTCGGGGCTTGATTTGTGGATTTTAATTGGCACTTTTAATCAATTTACTCACCGTTAATTGGTGGCAGAAAAGCATCAATGGGGTCAAGTCTATCATTGTATCATTCACTTTTTTTCCCTCACAATTCTTTCCACAGTAATAAAGTGAATATTCCTGAATTCAAATCGTAAGTGATGTTTTTATGCGATTACCTTATGAAAGTGGTGGGTGATAATCGAGCAATAGACCAAGAAAAATGATGCCACCTAAGGCATTGTTGTTAAGAAACGCCTGAAAACACAGCTTAGGCTGGCGGTGACGGATTAAAACTTGGTGATATATGGCTAAACAAGCCGCCAAGCTAAGAGCGATGATATAATAACTGCCTAAACCATACGCAAAACCTAAATAAAGCATCAATGTTAGAAAGGAAAGCTGAAAAAAAGCGATCCAAGCCTTATCCCAACGCGCAAAAAGAATAGCTGTTGATTTGATGCCGATTTTCACATCATCATCCCTGTCCACCATGGCATACATGGTATCATAAGCCATCACCCAACATATGTTTGCCAGAAACAATAACCATGCGTTGAGCGGAATGCTTTCTTGCGTGGCCATAAAAACCATAGGAATTGCCCAAGCAAAGGCTGCGCCTAAAAAGATTTGGGGAAAGTGGGTGTAGCGTTTCATAAATGGATAAAGGGCAGCTAAAAATAGAGCAACAACGGATAAAACAATGCTTTGCCAGTTGAGAAACAAGACCAAAACAAAAGCAATGCTTACCAAGATGAAAAACAATATGAGTGCTTGTTGAGGTTGAATTTCACCTGTGGCAAGGGGTCGGTGGGCGGTGCGTTTGACGTGCCCATCCAGATTGCGATCAGCATAATCATTAATGACACAGCCCGCAGCCCGCATTAAAAACACGCCCAACACAAAGATAAACACCATACTTGGCTCTGGAGCGCCTTGGCTAGATAGGTATAAGGCCCATAATGTTGGCCAAAGGAGAAGAAAATTGCCTACAGGTTTGTCTAAACGCATCAAACGCACATACGGATTTTTTTTCCAAGTGTTCATGCGAGCAAAATAAGTGCCCACGTTCCAGCAAAGATAAAGTTGCTCATAAAGACTGCGGCAGAGCCTAAATCCTTTGCCCTGCCTGAGAGTTCGTGAAATTCTGTGCCTATGCGATCAACCACGGCCTCAATAGCAGAGTTGAGCAGCTCAACGACTAATACCAACAACCACGAAACACACAATATGACCTGCTCAATCGCTGTTTCACCCCAGTATAAAGCCAAAGGTAAAATGATGAATGAAGCGATGACTTCAATGCGAAACGCAACTTCAAATTGCCAGGCTGCCTTTAAACCTGCGATAGACCACTTGCTGGCATGAAATAAATGTTCTAGTGGTCGGTGCTTAGGTTTCATGAAGGTCGTTTGTCGAAGAAACGCAATAATGACATTTGTGGTGAGCGTTTATTTTCAATAGGCACAGGATAATCACCTGAAAAACAGGCATCACAATGCTGTTCTCGCGGTTTACCTACAGCTTTAAATAAACCATCATTGGAGACAAAAGCTAAGGAATCAGCGCCAATAGCTTGGCACATTTCATCCAAATTCATGCGATTTGCCATTAATTCTTCTGAATCAGGGGTGTTAATGCCGTAAAAACAGGAGTTTTTTGTTGGCGGACTAGAAATACGCATGTGAATTTCAGTTGCCCCTGCGGCGCGAACCATCTCAACAATTTTGCGACTTGTTGTGCCGCGAACGATGGAATCATCAACCAAAATAACCCGTTTACCTTTTATCATTTCACGGTTGGGGTTGAGCTTTAGTTTGACACCAAAGTTGCGAATGCTTTGTTTAGGTTCAATAAATGTGCGCCCCACATAATGGTTGCGAATCAAACCCATTTGAAAAGCAATACCCGTTTCAAGGGCAAAACCCATCGCTGGCGGCACGCCTGAATCAGGCACAGGGATGACTAAATCAGCGTCAACGGGTGCTTCTTTGGCAAGCTCAATACCAATATTATAACGTGCTTGATACACATTAACCCCTTCCAAGTTCGAGTCAGGGCGGGCAAAATAGACATATTCAAATACACAAAAGCGAGGTGATGGATTGGCAAAGGGGGTAAATGATCTTAGGCTACCATCATCATCAATGACCACCAACTCACCCGGCGCGACATCACGCACATAATCAGCACCAATTAAGTCAAAAGCACATGTTTCACTGGCAAGCACCCAAGCACCATCGACTTTGCCCAAAACCAAGGGGCGAATGCCATTGGGGTCACGTACGCCAAAAAGGCGTGTTTCTGTCATCAGCAATACTGAAAAACCACCGGCAAGGCGTTGTACAGCTTCAGCTAAACGCTCACGCGTGCTGTTGCCTTGGCTTTTTGCTAACAAATGAATAATAACTTCTGTATCGGAGGTAGATTGAAAGATAGAGCCTGATTTTTCGAGTTCTTTTCTTAAGCTATCGGCATTAATGATGTTACCATTATGGCACATGGCAATGCCACCATGGGCATATTCATACATAAATGGCTGACAATTACGCAAGCCTGTTTCGCCCGATGTCGAATAACGCACATGCCCAATGGCATTACGCCCTTCTAAGCGGCTAATGTCTTCTTTTTGATAGACATCAGAGACTAAACCCATGCCTCTATGGTTGTTAAAGTTCTTACCATCGGTGGCGACGATACCCGTGGACTCTTGACCACGATGTTGTAAGGCATACAGCCCTAAATAGGTTAAATTGGCGGCTTCAGGGTGGTCTAATACGCCAAAAACACCGCATTCATCGCGGAAATGATCATCTTCAATGTATTGTTCTTGCATTTTATCTTCTTCTACAGGGTCAATGCGACTCATGGTTTGGTTTCCTCAAGGGTGTCTAGCAGCAGTGCTTTCATGGCTTCTTTATCGACAATAGAGATTTGATTACTCAGGTTGTCTAAAGCTTGTGATGAAATTTGGGGGGAGGGTAGTTTGCCCTCTTTACGGGTGGAAAAAGGGTAGTCTTCGGGGATTGTTTTACCAATCAAATCACTAAGTTGAACGACGTAAGGTGTGAGAAAACTTTTGTTCATCCAAGGCTGGTTGGGTTTGCTGTATGAGGTGTAAATCAAAAAAACCAAACCAATGAGCAATAAACCACGCGCTGCACCAAAAAATACACCTAAAGTGCGGTCTGTTGCGGTTAAATCTGCCATATCCACCAATTTCCGCACCAACATACCAATAATACCCACAACCATCATCACCAAGACAAAGACCAAAACAAAGGACGCGACATCGGAGACTGTGTTATTGCTGATGTAATCATCTAAAATATCGCTGGTGTCACCTGCAATGCGGCTGGCGGTAAAAAATGCCAAGACCAAACCAATTAAAGAGATGATTTCACGGACAAAACCACGCCATAAGGACAAAACCATGGATAAACCGACAATACCAATGAGTAGGTAATCAAAAAAATTCATCGCAACTCCGTGTTCGTTCTAAATCAACTGTACTGCATCACTCAAATGCTTGGCAGGCATGATTGACCACGCATGTTTTTGTTTGGATGGGCGTAGCGTAGCAGTGATATTGCTTTCCTGCACCCTTGTAAAATTACCCCGTGGTAACAGCAGTTGTTGAAAACCTAAATTAAAGGCTTCTTTGGCGCGCGATTCGGGCATGCCTACAGGGCGCAGCTCCCCTGTTAAGCCAATTTCGCCAAATACCACCAAGTCTGCAGGCAGTGCTTTTTCCTGAAATGCCGACAAAATTGCCAGAACCACGCCTAAATCTGAAGCAGGTTCACTGAGTTTGACACCGCCGACCACATTGACATAAATATCTTGAGTGCCTAAAGGAATACCCACACGGCGCTCCAATACTGCCGTTAACATGGCGACCCGATTGGCATCCAACCCCACGCTTGAACGCTTAGGCGTGGCATAAACAGTGGGCGCAACCAAGGCTTGAATCTCGACTAAAACAGGGCGGGTTCCTTCCATGCAAGCAACCACCACCGAGCCTGGAACATCAATAGCGCGTTCGGCTAAAAACAAACGTGAGGCATCGCGAATCCCCGTTAAACCTTTGTCACTCATTTCAAAGATACCGATTTCACCTGCTGGACCAAAGCGATTTTTAACCGCCCGCAACACTCTGTGATTATGCCCTCCATCCCCTTCAAAATACAAAACAGCATCAACCATATGCTCCAATACGCGAGGTCCGGCAATGCTGCCATCTTTGGTGACATGCCCGACTAAAATAAGTGCATGTCCAAGCGCTTTAGCACTGCTAATCAAGGCAGCAGCACAATCGCGAACTTGAGCCACGGTTCCAGGGGCGGAAGTTAAGCGACTGCTGACTGTAGTTTGAATCGAATCAATCACAACGGCATGGGGTTTGTATTTGGCAATGGTGGTTAAGATGGCTTCTAAATCACCCGATGTGGTGATGTGTAAGTGTTGGTTTAGAGCACCAATGCGCTCACCACGCAAATGCACTTGGCGTGCGGATTCTTCGCCTGTAATGTATAAAACGACACCGTGATGTTGGGCTAATAAACAACTTGCTTGGAGTAATAATGTTGATTTACCAATGCCAGGGTCACCACCAATTAAAATTGCAGAACCAGGAACAAGACCCCCACCCAAAACACGATCAAATTCATCAATATGGGTTTGGCTGCGTGGTGCATCTTGGCTGTTGATGCTGGTGATGGGTTCAGGTGTTAAGGCTTTGCTTAAAGTGATGGGTTGGTTGCTTTTTAAGCCTGAAATTTCGAGTGCTTGTTCTGAAATGCTGTTCCAGTCATGGCAATCAGGGCATTGCCCTTGCCATTTGCGTTGCTCTGAGCCACAGGTCTGACAGATATAAATAGACTTAACTGCCATTAAAATCCATCTCCATGAAGGTTTGCACGCCATCTGGTTCGCAGATTAAAAGAATATCACAACCTGCTGCGTGTGCTTTTTTTGCGGCTGTAGGGATGTCCATGCCGCAACCTTGCATACACAAATCATCGCTCCATACCACACCTTGGAAGCCCATCTTGGTTTTGAGGATGTCATGCAACCAATAAGAGGAAAAGGTTGCCACCTCTGCATGAATTTGTGGGTAACGTACATGTGCCGTCATGACATGTTTTAAGCCTTGTTGAAATAAGGCTTTAAAGCTTGCTGCTTCATTTAATATGGTGGTTAAATCCGCCTCAACGACGGGCATGGCAAGGTGTGAATCGGCATCTGCGCGCCCATGACCTGGAAAGTGTTTACCGATAGGCTCAATGCCCGCTTGTTGTAAGCCTTGCAGGCAAGCTAAGGCTAATGGGGTAATGATGTGATTGTCTGCGGCATAGGCACGATGACCAATGATAGGATCACCTTGGGCATAAAAAATATCCAAAACAGGGGCGCAATTATGGGTGAAACCAAGTTCTTTTAATGCTTCTCCAGCTTGTAGAGCATCATCGAAGACCGCTTGTTTGCTTTGTTCGGGGTGTTGTTGAAAGCGATGCCCAAAGTCGCAAGCTTGTGTGCGCTGATGAAAAGGTGCCCAAGGCATACGATGTACGCGTCCACCTTCTTCATCAATGGCTGCCCAAGTGCTCTCACCAGCATAACGACGCACATCAGCCAATAATGTTTTGACTTGTGCTGGTGATGCCACATTACGCGCAAATAAAATCACCCCTTGGGGTGTTTTCTCTTGCAACCATATGATTTCTTGGGGGGTAAGCTGTGTTCCTTGCAAACCAATGACACTATGTTTAAACATGGGGCAGATACTAGCTGTAAAAAATGAGGCTGCCAGTGCCTTGTTGGTCAATGGTTTGCGAGATAGCTTGTATATTCATGACGAATATTGGGTTAAAAGCTATTTTGTTTTGTTTCGAGCGCTTCCCAGCGTTGATACGCTGCTGCTAAGTCGATGACGATTTGGCTTAAGCGTTGCTGATCGCGTTGGAACGCTTCGGGATGATTGGTGAAATAATCGTTATCACAAAAACGTGCTTCTATGGTTGTTTGTTCTGTTTCATAGGTTTCGAGTAATGTGGGCAACGCATCGAGCTCTTTTTGCTCTTTATAGCTTAGTTTATGTGCTTTTTTAGCTATTTTATCTTGGTTTTCTTCTGTTTTGTTGTTTTTTTGTGCTGGAATGCTGTTTTTCTCACGTTGTAGGGCGCGTTCTTTCCATGCTAAATAATCAGAATAACCACCTTCAATGGGTATAATTAAACCATCACCTTCAAAAGCAAGCACTTTGCTCACGGTTCTGTCCATAAAAGCCCTATCATGGCTGACAATAATGACCGTACCTTGGTATTTGGCGATGGCTTCTTCTAAGACGGCTAATGTACCAATATCCAAGTCGTTGGTTGGCTCATCTAAGACCAATAAATTGGCAGGTTCAAGCAGCAATTTTGCCAATAATAAGCGACCACGTTCACCCCCAGAAAGTGAAGCGACGCTTGCATTTAACAGCTCTTTATCAAACAAGAAATCCTGCATATAACTCACAATATGCCGTGGTTCATGCCCTCCAATATGCACATAATTCCCTCCGCTAGGAACCAGCACATCTTTGAGTTTTGCTTCAGGGTTAAGGCTGCGAATCTGGGTTAAAAATGCAGGGGCGAGGCGAACCCCATGTTTGACTCTGCCTGCATTTGCTTTGAGTTGACCAAGTAATATCTTCAGTAATGTTGTTTTACCAATGCCATTAGGACCTAACAAACCAATGCGTTCACCAGCCATAATTTTGCAGTTGAATTGATTGATAATAATATCACGCTCAAAATCATGGCAGAGGTCAATGGCTTCAATCAACAACTTTCCTGGTTTGATGCCTGATGCCACACGCAAATCCACATCACCGCCACGAAGCTTCCGCGCGGCACGTTGTTTTCTTAAATCTTCAAGTGCGCGCACCCGCCCTTCATTTCGTGTGCGGCGCGCTGGAATACCTTGGCGAATCCACTTCTCTTCATTGGCGAGCATTTTATCAAACTTTTTATGCTCGCGCGCTTCAATGTTCAACAACTCAGCCTTCTTTTTCAAATATTCAGCATAACTGGCTTGAAAATGTGTGAGTTTACCCCTGTCCAACTCGATAATTTCTTCAGCGACAGCATCCAAGAAATAGCGATCATGGGTGATAAATAAAACAGCACCAGGAAAGGAGGCAACAAAGTCTTCAAGCCATTCAATTGATGCAATGTCCAAGTGATTGGTTGGCTCATCGAGCAGTAATATATCAGGCTCAATGACAACCGCTTGCGCCAAAGCAACACGGCGCAACCAACCGCCTGATAATTCCCCGACATCACGATTCGCATCAAGTCCTAATTTACTCATGGCCGTTTCAATGCGGGCATGCAGTTGCCATGCACCGAGATGTTCGAGTTGATGTTGTAAGGTATCCAGGTTTTTGAGTGCTTTATCTGAATAATCATGCTCTAAATTTGCGACAGCTTGATGATAGGCATCTAAAATGTCTGATACTTCACCTAATCCTTGTGCAACCACATGAAAAACGGTTTGTCCGGGTTCAAAATAAGGGTCTTGGTGCAAATAAGCGACTTTTGCCCCTTGTTTGATTTGCACACTACCATCATCGACATCCATGATGCCAGCGATGACCTTGAGCAAGGTTGATTTACCTTCACCATTGCGCCCGATCAAACCAACACGCGCCCCGGCTGTAATACGTAAGTTCACATGGTCTAATAAAACCTGATGACCAAAGGCCTTGCATAAGTCGTGTAACATTAATATAGGCATATTTATCCTCGTTTTGCCAAAGCGACCACAGCCGCTGGTAGCACAACAATATTGATGATGGGTATGAGCATGAGTAATAACGCTGTGCCGCCAAAACCAAACCAAAACCAAGGGCTTTCTTTCAGATGTTGTTGGCGGGCCTGAAAATTCATGCCTTGGCGGCTGGCTTGGGTACTGTCTTTTCTATACATCTCCGAGCCCACGAGACTACGGCGCAACTCATATGCCGTCTTTTGCTTGAACATAAAAAAAACACCCCACCAACCACAATCACACCACTCTAAAGCACCATCTACTATCTTCCAACTAAACCATAAGCATCTAAGACTCCCCTCTAACCTATGCTACTCA